>JAPZTJ010000023.1 GCA_027532555.1 Aquidulcibacter sp. | reverse complement strand
TGCACCAATCGCGCGAGACCTCAAATCCATCGATAGTATCTTTGCCATCCATGTTGGCCTCCATCACCAACATAAATGGTGAATCACATCACACCTGATTTGGGAATACACTCGATTCCTTTTTCAGGAAAACCGCTCTAATGACTAACCACACAGCCGTAAAAGCGCCGGCTCAGAATCGCCCTGCGGACAGGCGCTACGCGCACAAATAAGCTGCGCGCCCATCCGCAGAGCTGCTAGAACATCGGGCCATGGCGGGGCAGATTTAAAAACAAGTCTGGGTCCCATGTTCGATGCTGATTGACAGCCCAACCATCGCAAGCCATGCTGAAATCCTTAAGGACAGAGCATGAGCAGCGTGACCAAGAGCACCAGCGAGTCCCAGCCTGTGGCCGCTTCAGGCCGGACTGAGTTTCTCAAAGCCCGGCCGCTGGGCCTTGACAGCTTCCGTGAAAATGTCGTCGTCATGGCCCGGTGTAGCGAGGTGCTGCGTCCCGAACGTCTTCGCGGCTCACGCAAAGTAGAGCTGCGGTTTGGCGACAAAACACTCCTGGCCTCAACGATGATCGGCGACCCGGCCCTGCTCCAGCCTGACGAAATCGGACTGCCCCAGCCGCTGTTCCGTCGCCTCGGCGTCAAGGCCGGCGACCTTGTCCAGGTGGCTCCCGCGCGTCCACCGGCCAGCCTCGCGACCATTCGCGCCAAGGTCGACGGTCTGGTGCTTGACGATGCCGCCTTTGTGGCCGTGGCGCGCGATCTTGCCGATCATCGATGGTCCGATATGGAAGTCGCTGCCTTCCTCTTCGCCTGTGCCCGCTTCATGACGCCCGAAGAGACCCTTGGCCTCACCCGCGGGATGATCGCGGCGGGCTCGAGGCTCGACTGGGGCGGTAAACTTGTCGTGGACAAGCACTGCATCGGCGGCATTCCCGGAAACAGAACCTCATTGATCGTCGCGCCAATCGTCGCTGCCCACGGACTCACCATTCCCAAGACCTCGTCGCGGGCAATCACCTCGCCAGCAGGAACCGCCGACACCATGGAGGTCCTCGCCCGCGTGGATCTGTCAGAGGAGGAGATGCGCAAAGTCGTCGAAACCTGTGGCGGCTGCATTGTCTGGGGCGGGCGGGTGAACCTGTCGCCGGCAGACGACGTGCTGATCTCGGTGGAACGCCCCCTGTCGATCGACACGCCAGAGCAGATGGTTGCGTCCATCCTTTCAAAAAAAATCGCTGCCGGGGTCGGGCGCCTCGTGCTTGACCTGCCAATCGGGCCATCGGCCAAGCTACACGACAGCCAGGCGGCAGTACGCCTGAGGAAGCTGTTCGAGTTCGTTGCCACCAATCTGGGCCTCGAAATCGAGGTGGTCCTCACCGACGGCACCCAGCCGATCGGCCGCGGCATAGGGCCGGTCCTGGAGGCGCGCGATGTCATGGCTGTCTTGGCCAACACGCCCGGCGCACCGGCGGATCTTCGGGAAAAGGCCATCCGGCTGGCCGCCCGGGTGCTCGACGCCGATCCTGACCTGCCCGGCGGCAAGGCCGAGGCGCGCGCCCGGGAATTGCTCCAATCCGGTGCTGCCCGCCAGACCATGGATGCCATCATCGAGGCCCAGGGCCCTTCGCCGCTGAGCGGTGCCCTGGGTTCGCTCGAGCATGAGGTCGTGGCCGAAGCGACCGGTCTGGTCACAGCGGTCGACTGCCTGCGCATCGCCGGCATCGCCCGGCTGGCAGGCGCGCCAACCGACCCCGGTGCGGGAATCGAAATCCTCTGCCGTATCGGCGATGTGGTCAGACGCGGGGATCCCCTCTACAGGATCTACGGCTCTGAACCTTCAGACTTCGGTTTTGCCGTCGAAGCCGCAGGCGTAGACGCCGGCTTCGGGATCGCCAAACCGTGATCCGCGCGCAAGTCCATGGCTTCGCCGAGGACGCCCCTGAGGTCAGCCGCCTGGCCGAGCGCCTGGCTGTGCCGATGGGTCTGGTCAATCTGCATGCGTTTCCCGATGGCGAGAGCCTGCCGATGGTCCCGCTGACCGATGCCTCGACAGTGATCCTTTATCGATCGCTCCATCATGCCAACGAACGGCTCGTTTCGCTGCTCCTGACAGCTGACGCCTATCGCCGGTGCGGCGTCGCGCGCCTTGTGCTGGTCGCGCCCTATCTTTGTTATCTCCGACAGGACGCTGTTTTCCAGCCAGGCCAGTCCCTCAGCCGCGACGTGGTGGGCCGATGGTTGGGCGGGGCCTTTGATCACATCCTCACCGTGCAGGCACATCTCCATCGCACACTCGACCTGACAGAGGTGTTTGGCGTGCCCGCCCAAAGTGTGAGCATTGCCGGCGATCTCGCCGTCCTTGCCGCCGCTGGCACCCAGCCCCTGATTGTTGGACCCGACATAGAGTCAAAGCCCCTGGTCGAAGAGGCGGCGAAGCGCCTGGGCACGGACTGGGTTGTCTTCGACAAGATACGGCTCGGCGATCGGCAGGTACATCTCTCTTTAAATACACCCGAGAAGGTCTCCGGCCGAGCCGTTCTTTTTCTCGACGACATCTGTTCGAGCGGCGGCACGCTGGAACAGTCCATCGTCGCGCTGCGCCAAGCCGGCGCGGCATCCGTCGATGTGGCTGTTGCCCACGCGCTGTTCGGCGCTGACGTTGAAATCCGCCTGCGCGCTGCAGGGGCCCGCCAGATCGTTTCCAGCGATTCTGTTCCCAACCCGACCAACAAAATGGAGCTTGCTGGCGTTCTCGCCACGGCTCTTCGCAAGGAGACCACCGCGTGACACCCTCTATCACATTTCATGGCGCAGCAGGGTGCGTTACCGGTTTCTGCGCCGAGCTTCGCTTCGAGGGCGCAAGAATACTCGTCGACTGCGGCATGTTCCAAGGATCCAAGACGCTAAAGACCCTTAACTACGCAGACTTCCCCTTCGACGCCGCCAGCATCGACGCGGTGTTATTGACCCACGCCCATATCGACCATTCCGGTCTCCTGCCCAAGCTCATGCTTGCAGGCTTCGCCGGCCCGATCTACAGCACCGAGGCCACCCGCGACCTCTGCGCGGTGATGCTCGCAGACGCCGGGGGTATCCAGGAGAGCGAGGTCCGTCACCTCAACCGGCGCAACCAGCAGCGCGGTCGTCCCGCCATCGAGCCGATCTACACCGAGCAAGATGCAAGGGAGGTCATGGGCCAGTTCGAGACCGTGAAACTTGGCCAAACCCTCGAGGTCGCGCCGGGGGTCAGCGCCATCTACTGGGAAGCAGGCCATATCCTCGGTGCCGCCTCCATCGAAGTAAATGCGGCGTGCGGGCCCGAGCCGATGCGCCTGTTCTTCTCCGGGGACTTCGGACCAGGCGGTAGCGAATTCATTGCCGACCCCCAGGGCCCGGCCGGCATCGATCATCTGATTATTGAATCGACCTATGGCGACCGCCAGCGCATCGTCGCCGACGCCGCCACCCGCCGGAAGATGCTTGCCCGCGAGTTACAAGAGGCCCATGCCGCTGGCGGACCCCTTCTGATCCCGGCCTTTGCCGTGGAGCGGACCCAGGAATTGCTGGCCGACCTCTTGATCGTGATGGATAGCGGGGAGGTTCCCGAAGGTGACATTTTCCTGGATTCGCCCATGGCGATTGAAGCGACCGAAGTGTTCCAGAACCATGGCTGGAATCCGGCGACGGGGCGCAATCCGTTTGAGAGGGTGCGGCCTTCCCAGCGTCTTCGCTTTCTCGACAAGCCACACGAAAGCGACGGTCTGGACCGGCTGCAAGGCTGGCACATCATCGTGGCCGGCAGCGGCATGTGCAACGCCGGCCGCATCCGCAAACACCTCAAGCGCCTCTTGTGGCGCGAGGAAGTGACCGTGCTGCTGTCGGGCTTCCAGGCCGTCGGAACCCTCGGCCGGTTGCTGGCGGAGGGGACCAAGCGGGTCACCATCCAGGGCGAGGAGATCAAGGTGCGTGCCAATATACGCATGCTCGACACCTATTCCGGCCATGCCGACGCCCGAGCTCTGGAGGCCTACGCCCTGGCGCGGCGGCCTGTCACCGGCTCGGTGTTCATCGCCCATGGCGAACCCAATGCCGTGGAAGGGCTGCGTGAACGACTGATACTGGCGGGTTTTCCGACCGATCAACTCGTCGCGCCCCGGCTCGACGAGACGTTCAGCCTTGGCAAGGGCCGGGCTAAGGCCCAGAAGGGCGAAAAGCCGCGAATTCCCCCCGAGGCAACAGCAAAGCTCGACTGGCACAATGCCCGCGCCCAGCTGCTGGTGAAGCTGAGCGAGGTCCTGGAACGAGCACCCGACGATGCGGCGCGCGAAGCCCTCATTGCCCAGCTCCGCCACGACCTTGGCGATGACGCGGCCCCAGATACCTCTGCCCGACACGAAGCCGTCGTTCCTCCAAATGCGCAGGAGATCCTTTGACCGGGCCGAGCCTTGTGAAGTCCGGACCGTCCAGACCCAAACGTGGCTAAATGATCACCATCCGCGCCGCCTCAAGCGTCAAACCTTGAGACCCTGACACGCACAGGCCCGACAAACCGGGTCCACCTTGCCCAAGTGGCGCATGCAAACCTGCCCTGAACCGAAAGTGAGGGCACCCTTGCGTCATTTGCACCAAAGCGCTTTTTGCCTAAATGGGCGAAAAAATGCGCTCCAACACTGTGAAATAGAGCGTAGTTTTACCGATCAATTGATTCCAATTGATCACAACACGCTCTGGGTATCCGATCTCAAGGCTTGCGTGCTCTCGTTTCATTTGTAGGTTAGGGAACGGCACCCCAACCTGGATAAGTTCTGGGTCACAGGCCTGGATCGGCCCTGTCTCTGATGGAGGTATAGTTGGTTCGACAAATCAGGACTTTTTCCCGGCGTGGCTTTGGAGGCGTCGCGGCAGCGAGCGCTTTGGCGACCGGCGCACCTGCCGCCGCTCAAACGCGGGCCGGTCAAACCGGGCCGGCCGGCGCAGTCATCCCGGGTCTCGAGGTCCTGTTAGGGCCGAAGCGCGCTTTATTGACAGGCAAAAGAATTGGTTTGGTCACCAATCCTACCGGCGTCAATCGGAACCTGGTCAGCGCCGTGGACCTGATGGCGGCGGCGACCGACTTTAAGTTGGCGGCCCTGTTTGGACCTGAACATGGTGTGCGGGGCGATGCCCAGGCGGGGGCGCCCGTGGCCGATCGGCTTGATGCGCGCACGAGACTGCCAGCCTATAGTCTCTATGGTGCCACCCGAAAACCAACCCCTGCCATGCTGGCGGGTCTGGATATACTGGTTTTTGACATCCAGGACATTGGCACCCGCTTTTATACCTATCCCTGGACCCTTGCGCTCGTCATGCAAGCCGCGCGGGAAGCCGGGATTGGCGTCATTGTGGCCGACCGGCCCAATCCGATTGGCGGCGTCAGCATCGAAGGACCGGTGCTCGACCCGGCCTTGGCGAGCTTTGTCGGGGCTTATCCGGTGCCCATTCGTCACGCGATGACCATTGGCGAACTCGCGATAATGATGAACACAGATTTCGCCATTGGCTGTGACCTTAGCGTCGTAAAATGTGCAAACTGGCGACGCGGCGATGATGCCCCCCTGACCGGCCTGCCATGGGTGTCGCCATCGCCCAACATGCCCACACCCGACACGGCCCTTGTCTATCCCGGCACCTGCCTGATCGAAGGCACAAACCTGTCTGAAGGGCGCGGCACAACCAAGCCGTTCGAACTGATTGGTGCGCCCTTTATCGATGCGCACGGGCTTGCCGAACGTCTGAACCAGCGCACCTTGCCCGGCGCGCACTTCAGACCCGCCTGGTTTAGGCCGTCATTTTCCAAGCATCAGGGCCAATTATGCGCGGGCATACAGGTCCACATCACAGACCGCACCGCCTTGGCCCCGGTAGAAACCGGCATCGCGATTTTACTCGAGGTCGCGCGCCACCATGGGAAGGATTTTTCGTTCTTGCCCGCCAATCCGCCCTTCTTCGATAGGCTGGCCGGCGTGTCGTGGCTGCGCGAGGCGATTATTGCAGGGCAAAGCCTGGACGTCATCAAGGCGCATTGGCAGCCAGAGCTGGCAGCTTTCAAACTCAAGCGGGCCCAAAGACTCTTGTACTAAAAACGGGGTATGCTTATCGCGCGCCCGGTTCTGCCATCAAGGCACGCGCTTCATCGGCTCTGACGCCCAGCCCCCTTCGGCCAATCTCCAGAGCCAGGCGAATAATAGCCTGAATTGTCTCAAAACGATTAAAATCAGGCGTGAGACATTTCCTTCAGTCCAAAAATCAGCCGCGGGCGGGTTAGGTGCCTTTATCTGCGAAGGCTTCCCGATAGAAGGCCCAATGCCGGTCGCCCAGGGCGGTCAACACGCCCATCGGGTCGTGACCGACGCCGGGCAGGACGATCCAGTCATGCGGGATGCCTAGCCGGGTCAGGTGCTCATGGAAGCCCCGGTTATTCTCCAGGGTTTCATCCCTGTCGCCGATGACCAGACGCAGGCGCGAGTCCCGGGCAAGGGTGGCTGCGTTCTGTTCCCCATACCGGCGCGGGCTCACCGCAGCGAAGCGGTCCTGGTCGCCGCCATAGACGTCCCTGAGGAGGTCTGCTGCCTGGGTTCTGCTGGCGCGCGGGGTTTTTTCCAGCCTCTCCTGCATCGGCCCGGCACCCATCATGGACACTGTGCGGAAGAGTTCGGGATACCGCAATCCCAAGCGTCCAGCGCCGTAGCCACCCATGCTGAACCCGTCGAGCAATCGCCCATCGCGGGTCGCGATGGTCCGCCAGTTCGCGTCGATATGGGGAAGAAGCTCGTGTATGATCATTGTCTCGAGTGGAGCGTGACCATTCGCCCAGTCGACATACATGCCCATGCGCAGGCCGTTGACGAACACCAGGAGGAAGGGCGGCACCGTGCCGGTCGCAACAGCCTCGTCAACCAGTGAAGACAGGCGGGAGATGCCGGAGACTCCGCCTCCCGAGCCGTGCAGCCAGTAGACTACCGGGAACCGGCGGTCCGGGTCAGCGGCATAGGCTGGAGGCGAATATAGGTGAAAGCTGACCTCCGTGCCTGCGGCCTGGCTCGCGAACGTGTGGAAGGATACGCCCTGGCCTTCGACCCTCGGCGTCACCCATTGTAGCTGAGGGCGCGGAGATATCCGTTCAGGCGATTGGGCCGGTTGTGCCTGGGCCTGTTGTGTCTGGGCGGGACTGCCTGCGGCCAGGCCAAAGAGCGAGGCAGCTAGCGAGAGAAGGTGATTTCGCCGGTTTATCATGGGTTGGGACTCCACAATTGTCTTCGTTGTGACGTTTAAGGTTTAGCAGGCAACCTGCGTAACAGCAACCAGATGCGCTTTTTTTGGAATCAACGCGCAACTTTGATCGCAAAGGATCAAAACGTGCTTGTCTAATGACGATCCTTCCTTTTGCGGTAGGAAGCTGGTGCTGCTGGTGGCCTCGAACGCGACCAACAGCGCGAGGGGATGGATTGCAGAACGCGGGGTCCCATGGGGCTCAACAACTCTAACCTAGCGTACCGCGATGCGCTTGATCGAGGACTGTTCGCGCTGCAGGCGCATCAAACAAGATGGGGTTGCCACCAGCGGAGGGATCTTTTTCTGCCATCTGAGCGATCTCATCGAAACGCTCGATCCCCGGCTTTAGGCCATCCAGGCTATGGGGTATCGCGATCTCCGCGCGCAATGCCAAAACCCAATCCAGAAAGCCCGAGAAGCTATGGGATGGCAAATCAAGATAAGCAGCCAAGCGCCCGATACGTTCCTCGATCGCACGTTTATTGAACGCCAGAACGTAAGGCATCAGCACCCCATTGGTTGCACCATGATGGGTATCATAAAGTGCCCCGATTGGATGGGCCAAAGCATGCATGCCGCCGAGGCCTTTTTGGAAGGCCGTCGCGCCCATACTGGCAGCGACCAGCATGTTGCCGCGCGCGTCAATATCGTTGCCATTCGCGACGGCACGGGGCAGATAGTGCTTGATCAGCCGCATGCCTTCGAGCGCCACACCGTCGGCCATCGGGTGAAAACCCGGCGCGCAATAGGCTTCAAGGCAGTGCGACAACGCATCTATCCCTGTCGCGGCAGTAATGAACTTTGGCATAAAGGAAAAACCAATGAAAAATGTTATCATGCATTCTGTATTGATATCGAATGCGCTCCTGCTTTCGGCGTGCGGTTTTGGCAATGAAACATCGCAAAATGCTGCAGCAGTCGAGCCATCAAAAGCCGCAGCCACCGAGGCCTGTACTCCGGAAACGATGATGGCCAAGGCAACTGAGCTTGGTGAGAAGATGAAGGGCATGGCTGGCGATCCGGCGGCGATGCAGGCGATGGCAACCCAGATGCAGGAAATTGAAGCCAAGGCTCAACAGGGGTCTGCAGATGGCAGTTTCGGAATTGAAGCCACCTGTGCAGCTTATGACGAGCTGCTCGCCAAACCTTGATCCATTTGGGCAGCCTGCCGGAGCAGACTTGATCGCTCCGGTGGGCGGCCTTCGCCAGTCCATTCTAAGGGAGTTCTCGTTTTATGCCTCTAAGGACTTGTTCAGCGGCGCGCGGACACAAGATAAATGTTGGTATGTTATGGTAATTAGGAGAGTGCGACCAACGACGAGAGACTGGATGGCAGGTTTTTCGATGCTTGTGGCCATTGCTTTTGGTTATGCTGCGCCCGCCGAAGCGACCGAAGCACCGGACATCACGATTTGCGATGACATTCCAGACTACAGCAACGGGAAAAATAGAACGGACGAGCGCACTGAGCCTATTACTTTGCCAGCCGATTGGGTGGCAGTTGCCACATCTTCGAGGAACTGGATCGCAGTATGGACAGAGTATAGCAGGACATATTGCGTCGAAACGACAGGGATGCGTGAAGCCACCAATTTGGAGCGGTTTGGCGAGCGTTTCCTTGGCTTTAACTGGGGGAGTCGTGAGGGATCCGGCTATGTCCTAATCGACCGGGCCCGCCAAGGCGATATGATTGACACCGGAAGCAAACCGCATTTTTCGCCCGATGGCAGCAAAGTTGCTTCATTGCATAGGGCCGACACAGGCAAGGACGGGTTCGACGGATTTGCTATATGGCAAACAAAAGACAACTTGCTGGTGCCGCTCATCGTCAACGCCGGACCACCACTCCTTCCAAGGTATGATTGGAAGATTGATCGTTGGGAGGGGGAGCACTGCTTGCACATTTTGTCGGTCTCATCCGAGTGGAATGGAGGCAATAAAGCAGCCATCCCTTACCTCCCACGATACCGCTTTGTCGCCAGCGCTTCCAATGACTGGGAGATCATTGAAGGTATAAAATGTCCCATAGTGTCAAGCGACGATGATTCGGTTACACTCCCGTCGGCTGGCGCCGCGCCTAGCATGTTTGATTGGGCGAAAGGTATCGTCGCTTTCGCCGCTGCATTGCAAAATTCGCCATTGATCTTCACCATTAGGGATGCGGCGGGCTGCTACGGTCGCTGGATGCTTCATGCAAAGGCGATTGATGAGGGCGGCTCTACGTAAAAGTGCTTTGAGCTTCTGGCCCAGCCCGTTACAATCCAGCGAGAATCTTGCAGTATTTCAAATCAAATTGACATGCACCCTTTCTTAGGCCCCATAAATGTCTGCTTTCGGGAAACCGCTAACTCGCCTTCTTCGGCAACCCTTGGCGCTTTGCAGATGTAGCGCATCTGGTTATAGCTGGCCGAAAGGTAGTTGGCAGGTTTGAGGGCATAACTTTTATGAGCGGATGCTTGTGTTGCAGTCCGAGGATATGGGTCACGCCGTCCGGCATCCCACTATAATGGCGTGAAGGCACCTTTGGGCCCGAGGGTGTTTACAAGGATGCCGATGCCCTCGATCGTCAGCTCGACACGATCCCCGGGTTCCAAGAAACGCCAGCTTTCGATGCCTGTGCCACCGCCGACCGCCCCACATGACATGAGTTCACCTGGACAAAGGGTTTCGCCGCGGCTGGCATAGGCCACGATGGCGGCGATGCTGTGGGCTGAATCGCCCACTTTTGCAGCGCCGCGCGCCACACCATTGACGCGGACTGTCATGGTGGCTGATGCGGGGTCGCCCAATTCGTCCGCGGTGACGATCCACGGCCCAATCGCATTGGACGTATCAAAGTCTTTGCCCTTGGCGGGTCCAGCCGATGGCCCAAAACCCATTTCGCCCATCAGGGCATCACGGGCAGAGAAGTCGTTAAAAATCGTATAGCCGAACACGTGGTCAAGCGCAGAGGCCAAAGGGACATCTTTGCCCGATTTGCCGATCACAAGACCAAGCTCCAACTCATAGTCGAGCATCTGTGAATAGGACGGCCAGCCAATTGTTTGGTCAGGACCAGTAATCGCCAGATGATTGCCCTTGTAATAGGCTGGAACCTTGAAGAATTTTTTTGGCGCTTTGATTAGGCCCAAGCCATTGACAATGGCAAAGACCGGCCCGCTCAATTTATGCTTCAGTACTTGTTCAAACGCTTGAACCAGATGCTTTTCATATGTGCTGAAGCAGCGCAATCGACGAGGATTGGGCAATGGGGCAAGGAGTGTGACATCGGCCATATTGAACCACGTCAAGTCTGCCTGAGACGTCCAAGCGCGCAATTGGGACAGCGCTTCTGGCCCTGCATCGATAAGGTCCAGCATCGTGCCAAAGGCACCAATTGAACCTGTGGCCGATTGAGCCAGCGCGCCGGCATCCAAGATACTGGCCCCATCACCGGAAACTACCCCGAGCCTTGGGCCGAGATCTATCGTTTGAAAAGTCGCGAGTTTCATGGACACCTCCTATTGACAAGAGTGTCAATTTATCCAACTGTAATGTCAACAAGAATTGTGGGAGTGGATGTATGAGGCGCACACGTGTTGAAGTTGCGATTGTGGGTGCAGGCCCTGTTGGGCTGACTTTGGCATGCTTGTTACAACAGCAAGGGATCTCCTTTGGCCTTTATGAGCGCCGCCGTGAGCTTCACAGGCAACCCCAGGCCCATGTCATCAATATGCGCACGCTGGAAATTTTCCGGCAATTGGGCATAGACCGGAAAGTCGCGGCGGCGGGTGCGCCGCTTGCTCGAATGCGCTATATCAATTGGGTCCAGAGCCTTGCCGGGCGGGAGTTTGGCCGCCTGTCTTTGATGGGGGCAAACCCTGAGGGCATGATTGAGCGGCTGTCTTATAGTCCAACCATGGTGGTTAATCTGGCACAAAATCGGCTTGAACCCATTTTGCATGAACGCCTCCAGCAATTGGGCGGTGCGGTCCATTTTAACGCGACGATGGTTAGCGCACACTCGGGTGACACCTCTGCCTCGCTGACCATTATGGATCCAGTGGGCCAGGAAACCACAGTGACCGCTGACTATGTGGTTGCCTGCGATGGCGCGGGAAGTGCCGTGCGACGTGGCCTTGGCATTGAGATGATGGGGCCAAGTTCTTTGCAAAAATTCATCAATATCTACTTCACCGCCAATCTTGACCGGGTGCTGGGCGGGCGACACGGGCCGGTGCATTGGATTATCGGGCCTGATGTGCGTGCGGTCCTGATCGGATTTGATCTTGCGCGGGTATGGGCATTGATGGTGCCGTTTGGTGACCCCGATCATGTTGATGACTATACCCCAGAGGTCGCCAGAAATTTGGTGGCCAAAGCGATTGGCGACCCGACGATCCCGTTTGAGATCACGTCCATCGGCAATTGGAACATGAGTGCGCAAGTCGCAGAGGCCTATGGCGCAGGACGCATTTTCCTCGCAGGCGACGCGGCGCATCGCTTCCCACCATCAGGTGGTCTTGGGCTGAATACAGGCGTGCAGGATGCGCACAATCTGGCTTGGAAACTGGCAGCTGTCCTCAAAGGTCATGCGGACGCGGCATTGCTGGAGACTTACCAAAGCGAGCGTCAACCCATTGCGCAGGTTAATTGCGAACAAAGCCTGATGAATTCCATGAAAATGGGGGCGGTTGACGATGTATTGGGCGCTTCAAGCCTCGCACCGGTTCGGCCCAGTGATGCGTTTGCGACCGTTACAGTGATACCTGACCTTGGCTTTGGCGGGGACGGAGACGGGGACGGTCCACAGGTGCACGCCAAGCGCGCAGAGGTGCAAGACGCGATCAACCAACAGGCCGAACACTTTGATTCCTTAGGCATTGACATGGGCGTGACTTATGAAGTTGGAGCTTTTGTTCATGATGGTAGCGCGCCAGTTGCCAATTCTGTCCAGACTTATTTCCCCAATACGCGCCCCGGTGCCCGTATGCCTCATGCTTGGCTGACCAAGGCGGGCCGCCGGGTTTCAACCCTTGATCTGATCAGCAGTAACGGTTTTACCTTGATGATCAGCGATACGGGCACACAGTGGCGATCTGGTGTCAGTGAAGTCGCCCGTCTAACCGGCCAGTTTATCGCTGTGATCTCCATCGGTCCTGAAGGCGACTACCAAGACCCGCATGCGCAATGGCGCAATGCTGGTGGGCCACAAGGTGAAGGTGCAATCTTGGTGCGGGCAGACGGTCATGTTGCCTGGCGCACGATCACAGCCGTCAATGACCCCACGTCTGAGCTGTGCTCAGCGATCAATCACATTTTGTGCAAGTCCTTCGCACCCGCGTCAGAATTGGTTGCCTGACCATGAATGGCCCAAGACCTAAAGGAGATGAATATGAGCAGCTCTGAACCCATCGCGCTTGCCAAGAAGCGGCCCGATCAGATTTCCCCAGCAAAACTTGCCCACATTGTCCTGCGCACGCCGCGCTATCAAGAAATGATTGCTTGGTACGTCAATGTGCTGGACGGGTCGCTGGCGTTTGAGACCCCTATCATATCCTTTGTGACCTATGATGAAGAGCATCACCGCGTCGCATTTGTGAACATGCCCCAAATTGGTGATTGTGACCCAATGGCCGCAGGCCTTGATCATGTAGCTTTTACCTACGGCTCCTTGAGGGACTTGGTGGCGACCTATGAGCGTCTCAAAGCAGGTGGCTTGACCCCTGGCTGGTGCATCAACCATGGACCAACCACGTCGCTTTACTATGCTGATCCAGACGGCAATCAGGTCGAGTTGCAAATCGACAATTTTGAGACCGACGATGCGCTCAATGCGTGGTTTGCATCTGGGGTGTTTGAAACCAATCCCATTGGGGTGGAGTTTGATCCTGACGTACTGGCGGCAAAATATCATGCTGGTGTGCCGTTGGCGCAGTTGGTACAGCAAGGCTCGACCAGTGATTTGTAGGGCCGATATGTCCTGCCACATGGGCCACAGCTATGTCAGATGAGCATGTGAACACACGTATTGTTCTGAAATCGCGTCCAAATGGCCTTCCTGCAATCGCGGACTTTGCGGTTGAAACAGCGGCGATCCCTCAGCCAGGCCCTGGCGAGGCACTGGTGGAAGTGATGTGGCTGTCGGTTGACGGCTTTATGATCGCGCGATTGCGGGTGGAAGAAAACTATACCGCTGGTGTGGCGATTGGCGATGTCATGCAAGCTTATGGCATAGGACGCGTCACTGCCTCCAATCGAATAGATCGAGCCATTGGTGACATAGTGTTTGGCGCGTTTGGCATGCAGCAATGGGCGCTGGATCAAGGTAGTCCAGTGGGGCGCGTGCTCGATCCAGCTATGGGACCGCCTCAAAGTGCTTTGGGTATCTTGGGCATTTCAGGCTGGTCAGCCTATTTCGGCCTGCTCGATATTGGTCAACCAAAGGCGGGCGAGACAGTGGTTGTGAGCGCGGGGACAGGGGCTGTGGGCGCGCTTGTCGGCCAGATCGCCAAACTACACGGATGCCGCACAATCGCGCTTGTGGGGAGTGAGAAGAAGGTCCGTCAAGCGATTGACCTTTATGGCTATGATGCGGCCATTGGACGCCATGACAGCGACTTTGACGCTCAGCTAAAGTGTGCCGCCCCACAAGGGATCGACGTCTATTTCGACAATGTCGGCGGCGATCTTTATGATCGTTTGTTGCCTTCTATGGCGATCGGCGGGCGTATTGTCGTGTGCGGCAGGCTTGCAACGGCCCATTTGTCAGACACTTCCGCCGACGTCGGCCCGCGCGATCACAACACAATCCTCGTCAAGCGTCTGCGCAAGCGGGGCTTTTTGGTCAGCGATTTTGCTGCCCGTTTTGGAGAAGCCTCGAAGACGCTCGCTGACTGGCAAGCCAAAGGCCACATCCGGCTTGCTGAAGATGTCCTGGAGGGGATTGAACAGGGACCCGCAGCCCTTCTGCGACTGTTAAGCGGCGGGAATATGGGCAAGCAATTGATCAGGGTCGCACCTTGATATTGAAAAGGACATGATATGACGCAACAAACCGCAGTGATCATTGGCGTTGGTCCCCAGCGCGGGGTGGGTGCGCAGTTATGCCACCGGTTCGCCAAGCTTGGCCTTCATGTCTTTATAGCAGGGCGCACGCTCGCCAAGGTCGAGGCCGTCGCCCAAGCCATCCGAGAGCAAGGCGGGCTGGCCACTGCCATAGAGGCCGACACCACAGACGAACAAGCCGTCATCGCCTTGTTTGCAGCTGCAAAGGCCCATGGCCCCGTCCGTTTGTCCATCTTCAATGCGGGAAACAACATGCCCGGTGATTTTCTGACCATGGAGGCTTCGTATTTTGAGCGGTGTTGGCGCATTGCCTGTTTTGGCGGATTCCTGTTCAGCCGCGAGGCTTTGCGTGCAATGGTGCCCAACGGCCAAGGCACACTCCTGATGACTGGGGCCAGTGCTTCCATGCGGGGCAAGCCCAATTTTGCCGCTTTCTCCTCCGCTAAGGGTGGCTTGCGCAATATGATGCAATCGCTGGCACGCGAATTCGGTCCCAAGGGCATCCATGTCGCCCATGTCGTGATCGATGGTGCGGTAGACGGAGACCGCATTCGCATCGGTCGACCCGAGGTTGCCAAGGCTTATGGTGAAGACCGACTGGTGGATATCGACGGTATCGTTGACGTCTACCAGCACCTTTATCAACAACCGCGTCGGGCTTGGTCACTTGAGGTCGATGTCCGCTCGTCTGTTGAGGAATTTTAAGATGAAGCTTGTTGGTGTTTACCTCTCACCCTTTGTTCGCCGTGTCGCAATTGCGCTAAATTGCTATGGCATCGCGTTTGAACGGGTTGAGGCATCCGTGGTGGATGGGCGTGCGACCATTGCCCAGTATAATGGCTTGGTCCGGGTGCCCTCACTCATCTTGGATGATGGCACTGTCTTAATTGACAGCCAGCAGATTCTGGCTGATTTGGATCGACAAGTCGCCCAAGACAAGCGGCTGTGTCCAGCATTGGAAAAAAGCCAGAGACCCTACGGGCAGATGCTGGCATTGCTCACAGGCGCACTCGAAAAGATGGTCGCGACTTTCTATGAAACCCGTCGCCGCCCGGCAGAAAAGATCTGGCCAGAATGGGCGGCCCAATGTGGGGATCAAGCTGTGGGTGGCATTGTCGCGGCAGAAGCGGGCGCATCCGATGACGTGCTCTTGGGGGGCTTTTTGTTTGAGCAGCGCCTGACCCATGCAGATATTGTCGCAGTTATCGCCTATGAAACACTATCCGGCGCTTTACCGGACCGGGTCAATGTGACTGTCTTGCCAAAACTGGCCGCGCTGGCATCTCGCCTTGGGCCGACAGCGGCTTTTGCGAGCACGCGGCCTTAAGTCGGCTTCATTATGCCTTGGAATAAAACGTCTATCAGCCAGTCTGCGTGGGCGTCTATTTCCTGAGATTGGCGGGTATCGACGCCATAGAGTTTTTTGATCAGGGCACTGCTGTGTACAAAATGAACCGCAGATCCGACAAACATGCTGGATAGATTGACCAGCGGAACATCACGGATCAAACCGTCTGCCTTGGCACGCTCCAACAAGGCGTCCACGTCCTTGTGCAAGGGGGCGAGGTAATTTTCAACCAGCCAGTCGAATCGGTCTGACTGCGCCGTGCTCTCCATCATCATCAAGCCGACATGTTGAGGGCATTGACCGCAGAATTGCACAAAAGACCGCACCATGATCTTTAGGGCCTGTATCGGGTCAAGATTGGTGGTGGCGGCACTGACCGCGCGATAAGCAATCACCAGATCTTTGAAGGCAAAATCAACTGCACTACGCCAGAGATCATCCTTGGACTTGAAGTGATAGTGAACCAACGGGTGCCCTGCCTTTGCCGCGCGCGCGATATCGGCGATGGAGGTTCCGTCAAAACCTTGCAGCGAAAAGCAACGTAAGGCGGCCTTCAAGATGTCGTCACGCGTCCCTCCGCTTGGCTCTTTCTTGCTGTGGGCGGGCGCTACAAATAAAGCCGAGCTTGAACCTTTAGCCACAATCTGTTCCATTCAAATGCCAGAAAAGCGCCGACCCAGAAAAGCGACTATATAGTATAGCACCGTGCGTGTTTGATCGACAAGGCAGCCCCTTGCCATCCACGTCAACTCAAAACCAGCTTTGGCTCAACCAGACTGCCGACGGCGCCAAACATGCCCAGTGCCGGGCCAGACAGATGGGCCACGATCGCGGTTTCATAAGATGGTCTGGCTTTGACCGCCTCCAACCAATGCTCAACATGGGGTAAGCGGCCGTCGCTCCAGATTTGGGCGAGATTCAAATGATCAAAGCGGAGCACATAGGGCAAAGCGGCGCAATCCGCGAGGCCAAAGGAGGCACTACTCAACCACTTGTCTTGCGCCAAAGCGTTTTCCATGGAGGTGATGAAATCAAGCAGGCGATCCAAGGCACTTTGGAATGCAGGCGCATCAACGCCCTGTTCGAACAAGGATAAGCGCACGGCGCGGGCATGATCGTCGGGGATCTTGTTGATTTCGGCCAACACGGCGTCAGGGTCCATTTGCATCATGATCACGCGCATAGCGGTCGCATATGTCAAGATACCACACGCCTCATGCACCCCTTCATCAATCCGCTTGATCCAGCGCTGCGCTTTATACCTTTCCAGCGCGCCCTTGGGCATCAACTCTGGACCCGCGCATGCCTCATCAAGATAAGCATTGATGAGGCTGGATTCGACAAGAACAACGTCGTCCACCTTCAAGCTCGGTACGACACCTGCGGGATTGATAGCCAGATAGGCATCATTTTTATGCTCACGCGATAGCAGATCAATCTCCACGCTGGTCCAAGCCACGGCTTTTTCCGCCAGCGCCATCCGGACTTTCTGCGAACAGGTCGACATGGGATTATGATAAAGTGTCAGATTCATGGGCGGCATCCTCTCTACTGACACTTCAGTATTTGTTTTTGACATAAGTGTCAATTTCTGATATTGGCTATCTGAACAATGATAGCAATAGGCGGAGCGAAATGGACATCGAAATCAATCTGGACACTGTAACCGCGCGGATCGCAGAGATCGCCGCAACTTTGCCTTCGACAGGCAAGACCATCAAAATGGACGTGGGCTTTGAAGCCCCAATTATCTATGATGGCACAGTGACCCCAGCCAGTGTAGACAATGCCGACCGTGATACCGACGCCACCATCAAAATGGACAACGCAACCTTCTTTGAACTGTCAGAAGGCAAAACAACCGCACCGGCAGCCATGATGCGCGGCAAACTCAAAATCATCGGCAACATGGCCGCCGCAATGAGCTTCCAAGGTATCATGGATAAAGTACAAAAGTCCTATCTTGGGTAATGGCACAAGCCTTTAACAGTTTCTGCCATCCTATCTGTGCAAAACATCCACCTGATCTGATTTGCAAAGCAAAGTCCGCTGAGGGGCATGGTACTTAAGCAATTGTTTGACCAGTTATGGCGCGAAGCAGAATGTCTGCTTTTTGGGACGCCGAAAATGCTGGGGGCTATCCTGATGTCTTGGAGAAACGAGGATAGCCCGATGAGAAGCTAAACTTCGGTTGCCTCTGCCAAGGCCAAAGCGTCTTCGACATCTACACCAAGATATCTAACCGTACTTTCTATCTTTGTGTGGCCCAGCAGAATCTGGACTGCGCGGAGATTGCCTGTTTGCTTGTAGATTATGGAAGCCTTGGTTCTGCGCAGGGAATGGGTGCCAAAGTCTTCCCGCCTTAGCCCAATTCCAGTTACCCATTCATCGACAAGGCGCGCATATTGTCTGGTGCTCATGTGGTTTGTGTGGTCAGTTCGGCTTGGAAAGACAAAATCATCAAGAGATCCACCTCGACGCTCCAGCCACGCCAACATGCTCGCTTGCGCAGGTCCCAGAAGCTCAAACTGAACAGGTCGACCAGTCTTCTTTTGAATAACGATCGCACGAGTTTTGACGCGACCGCCACTCGTGACATCGCCTACTCGGACCTTGACGATATCGCAGCCCCTTAGCTTGCTATCGATTGCCAAGTCGAACAAAGCCCGATCGCGTAGGTGGCCCTCCCGATCGAGCAAAAATCTTATCGCCCAAACCTGCTGCGGCTTCAAAGCCCGCTTTGATCCCAACAATCGACCAGCATTCCAGGGCCGCCTAACCAAGGCCCCGGGATCGAAGCTTGAAAGTCCCATAGTCATCTCCTTCTCAGGCCCAAATTGGCCAAGGAGATTACTGAAAAATCGTCGTTAAAATCTGGCCTGATTGGCCGAAAGCGGAAGGTCTGGAGTGCGCATTCGCTCACAGCTTCAATAATAATCGCAAGACATGTGGCCGAAAGCTTACTCATTTTCCCAGTTCAACCAATACCGCGCATTTCGGTTTTCACCTGTGCGTATGACGGCACCGAGATCGACCAAGCCAACGAGGTCACGGGTTGCCGTGGCGGGGGAAGCGCCGGTGATTTTCTGATAATTAGACGCGCTCATTCCCCCTTCAAACCCAGACGGCCCTGCCTCAAATAGGCGGAGGAGAGCTCGCTCTTGACGCGGATTGATGAGTGCCTGCAGGTCACTAAGCATTCTTGTCTTTGCAATGACGAAGAGGACCCGTCGGCGGGTATTTTGTTGGGCAGCTAGCACCGTTTCGCCAAACCATTCGATCCAGGGATCAATCTTATTTGAAAGGCTCGCCTCATGCAGTTTGGCGTAATAGGCACGTCGGTGAAGCTTTAAGGTCTCAGACAAAACGGTGAGGCTTGGTGCGCTGGTGGCTTGTGCTAGGGCAAGCTCTGCTATGGCGCGCCCGATCCGCCCGTTGCCATCTTCAAAGGGGTGAATGGATTCAAACCAAAGATGGGCGATTGCTGCGCGTGTCACAGCGAGCAGGAGCGCTGACCCTGTCGGACTGCTTGAACTGAACCAATCAAGAAAGGCATTCATTTCGTCAGGAACGCGGTCTGATGGTGGGGCTTCAAAATGAATGGTTTCGCGGCCGATTGGACCGGAGACAATTTGCATCGCGTCAGAATGGTTGCGATATCGGCCAATACTCGACAGATCTCGTCGCCCGTTCATCAGCATGCCATGCCAAGCATAGAGCCGATCCTGATCCAAGGGTGCATCAAAGCCACGATAAACATCGGCCATAAGCTCGACGGCTCCGGCCTCTTTGGGGCCAGATCGACGTAAGGGGGCTTGAAGGCCCAGTTGCCGTGCTAAGGAGGATTGCACACTTTCGCGGTCCAAGACCTCGCCTTCAATCGCAGAACTATCGAGTGTCTCTTGCGTAATGAGGTCTACAGTCAGGGTAAGGCGCTCAAGTTTTGGAACATGGGCCATTGCCCCGACGATTACGCCCGCATTTTTGAGAAAGCTGGCCTCAAGAGCGGTGTAGGCTTCACTTGAAAAAGTGAAGCGGGGCCAATCTGATTGTTGCCAATTCCATGTCATGAGCGATAGTTAGCCCTTCTATCGCTCATAAGCAATGAATTTATGAGCGATAGGGGCGCGGCCATCGCTCAAACTGGCAAGTGTCTACTGGGTGATCGGTTGCCAGCACGCCGAGCCAGTCTCGCAATTTCACTCAAAGCCCGCGTCTCCGAATAATAAGCGTCTCGTTCGACGGGCAAGCCTAGGGGCCCACGCACGCTTTCAAGCTCTTTTAAACTAACCGAGCCCAATTCCGGACAACCATGCCCCAAATCACATAAACCAAAGGCAATATCTGGATTGTCCGGATCAATCTCGGTGAGAAGCCAAGTCGCATTAGCGTCAGGGGTAAAGAGCTTCACGACTGGAACGGGGTCAATGTCCTCGCCAGCGGAAGAGCGTGCGCCATTGGCAAGCAATTTCTGACGGATGGTTTGGGCAAAAAGTGATTGTGACATCTAAGCCTCCTTGAGGCCGCCGCGCACCATGCCGGCGAACCAAAAGACCCGGGCCAGGCACTAGAGCGAAGCCGTCAACGCCCTTGCGGCTTGACGGCAAACCGTGTCTGGCAAGCGATGTCCTGTTCGCAGGCTAAGGGCGGCAAGTACAGCTTGGTTAATCAAGCATTCTGAGCCACCCCAATGCAGGTACCTGTTGTGCCAGTTCAGGATTCGACCAGGCTCATTTAAGGACATGGAGGATTAGCGCTAACAATACTGCACACCCTTAAGTCATTGTATTTTAATATTAAATATGATAACCATCAAAAGGCCATCTGAGGGTGTGGACCAATACTCAGGCTGGCATGAACTATGCTTGGGTCCTCCTCTGCGGCAGGACCGCCTGTGCGGCCCTGCCGCGTCAACCAAAGGACGCCACAGCTTCCTGTGTGTCCTTTTTGGGAGGTGCAGGATGGGCGTTCGCGCGCGACTTGTTTGTCTGGGAATTGGCGCAGTCATTGGATTGGCAGCCGCCACTCAGGTCGTTGCTTGGCGCTATCAGTTTCAACCAGCCCTTGGATGGGGACTGATGATTGGGGATGGAGCCAAGCTCTATCCACCTTGGGATTTTCTGATTTGGGCTAAGACTTGGGGGCAGCTCCCCAAGCATCAGGCTGTAATCGGCTTGGGGCTCCCGTTCTTAATGCTGGGCCTGATTGTCTCGCTCTTTCTCATCAAGCTCTTTGATACACCGACTGGGGCAGGGGGCTCGGAGCTGAGCCTTGCCAAGAAGCGCCAAAGATCTTCTGGCTGGGGGAATAAGAAAGCGCTGATCAAAGCGGGGCTCACAAACGAGCAAGGCGTTATTTTCGGCCGACTTGAGCCCGAAAGCCCGCTAGATCGGCTTTCCTTCATCGCACCAGATCTTTTGGTCTCGCCAGATTTGAGGCCCATGTTGGTGACAGGGGGCACGCGATCGGGCAAGGGACGCGGGATTGTGGTCCCTAGCCTTCTTAATTGGAATTGGTCGGCTCTAATCTTTGATCCCAAGGCCGAGCTTTGGGCAACAACTGCTGGCTTTAGAAAGAGCCTCGGACCAACGCTCTTTTTTAATCCACGTTCGCCTTATACGGCGCGCTTTAATCCGCTCGCCGAAATCAGCCCGGGTGAGGCCGCTGTTGGTCAAGTCAAACGTTTGGTGGAAATCCTCATAGAGCCAGGTGGACGCGATGGGCCATCCGACTTTTGGGATAAGCAGGGTGCCGATATGCTCCAAGCCCTCATCCTGCATGTCCTTTATACGGCCCCGGTTGACGAGAAGAATTTGGTGACGGTTCGCAATCTATCGGCTGACTTGGATTTAGCGGCAGCCCAGATGATTGCTACTCGCCATATTCCAAACCCAAAGGCTGGCCCCGAAAGTCCAAGAGAACCTGAAACCATTTGTCATCCTGATATTGCCCTGGCGGCGCGCGCATATGCGTCAGCGCACGAGAAGGGTCGCAAAAGCGTCCAGATGACGGTCCGCTCTTATCTCAATTGGATTACCGGACACGAGATTGAGCGTTCGATCAGTGCGAGCGATTTCCGCATTGGGGACCTCATGTGCAACCGTGAGCCGGTCAGTCTTTATGTCCAGGTCTCACCTGGTGATTTGAAATCCTTGCAGCCCTTGGTTCGGCTCTTTTTTCACTTGGCCTCCACAAGCTTTACCACTCATATTGAGACCGATAGCGACGGCAGGCCTAAAGAGAACGCACTTTTGATGGCGCTCGATGAGTTTCCACTCCTTGGTAAAGTGAGCTTCTTTGAGGACGTGGTTCGCTTGGCCTCGGGCTATGGCATCAAATGTCTCTTCATCGCCCAGAGCCTCAATGACATCTCGCGGCTGGTTTAAAGCTCAGCTGTGTCTTCAACGCCGTTGCACTTTGCTTGCAGTCACTCGCGCACGCACAGTCCAACCTTTTTGTTGGAAGCCATCGAAGTAGAACATGATGCCTTTCGAAACGCGCTTCGTTGAAATGCTTCGCTACGCTTCGAAACAAAAAGAGACAAAATCGCCCTTCGTGATTCTGCCTCAGAAATGTGGTATCCAGGTGGTATCCAAATAAAAATTGACGAGAACGCCAAGATTTTTAACTTGCTATCATATTGTTTTTTGTTGGAAAAATGGCGCACCCGACAGGACTCGAACCTGTGACCTTTGCCTTCGGAGGGCAACACTCTATCCAGCTGAGCTACGGGTGCAGCGCAGAAGTGTCGGTAGCCTAGATGGGCGTTGGATTCAACATCGCTTGGGCAGTCGAGATGGCCGCGTCTATGGCGCATTATTCTTGGCTTGCCACGCCTTCATCTGGCTGATTTCGCGATCTTGAGCGGCGATGATGTCCTCGGCCAACTTGCGGATTTCAGGGTCTTTGCCATGCTCAAGGACGACGCGGGCCATGGCGACGGCGCCTTCATGATGGGGGATCATGCCGGCGATGAAGTCTTTGTCGGCATCGCCTGAATAGGGGATGGCCATCTTCTGGTGCATGGTCGAATTGGCCACTTGAAAGGCTTTGGTTGAGGGCGTTGCGGCCCCAGCCGGATCGCCTGACCCCATCATGTTCCCCTGTTCCATTTGACCATGGTCCATTTGGCTATGGTCCATTTGGCTATGATCCGTGCCGTCCATCCCTGCCGCGGCCACTGTGTTGGTGGGGGCCGGTTGGCAGGCAGATAGGGCAAGGGCCCCTATCAGGCAGGTCGCGACGAAGAGGCTGGTCTTGATGGAAGTCATGGCGTAGCTCCGGGGCTTAAGGCGGCGGGTGAGGCGGGGGCGTCTAACCGAAATGCAAGCAAATATGTGCCTTGGTCGGCAGAGAAATTATCGTCTGACAGGATGAAAACGAGATTACCCCCCCTTTGTGGGTCTTTCACCACGGCCAAGCCCTCGTAATTATCCATCGGAAAGGGCGGAGAGAGGGCGAGTTTCAAAGTACAGATTGGCTTGCCTGTTAGAATGCTTGAGAGGCTGCATGTTTCCAACCGAGATAAAGTGATCTTGGTGGCGGGGTCATAGGAGCGCTTGAGTACCCAGACATCCTGATCCAATACCCGGATGTCTGTGATGCCAAAGCGGCCTTCGTTTTCAAACGAACCAAGCGGGGCGGTCATCGCTTTGCTGGCTTGATCAAAGATCCAATAGGGCGCTTTAAGCTTCGCAGCAGAGTCACCCAACCGATCTGGGCCATATTCGGCGGCAGCCAAGAATTGGCCAGTGGGCAAGCGGGTCAAGGCCTCCATCCCGCCATTGGATTCAAGACCGTCAAAGCCAGACAGGCTCGGGCCCTTTTTGCTTTGATAGCCTTCGACCGTCTTGACCAACTCCAGAAGGCGATGGTCGCGCTCAAAGCTGATCAGGAAGCCAGTATCCGTGGGGGCGAGGCCTTCACTATCGATCTGATTGGCCCCGCGCAGCGGTTTATCCGCCGCATCGGTGAGTGTGGTAAGGTGCACTTGGCTGGCTGCGGCCACGGCGGTTGCGCCCCAAGTTAGTGGATTGGGTGCGGAAAAGCGGGCGAGGTGACCCTGGTCCGTCAAGGCGTCAAAAACCACTGTGTCGCCCTCAATCGCGTTTACGGAGAGGGAGGAGAGACCGCCAAATTCTGCTGGCATGCTCGGCGCTTGTCGTTGGGTGTCGAGCCGCAGGGCATAGATTAAGTCGGCTGGGCCTGTTCTTGTTATCCCTGTCATGTTTTCGGGGGACAGGCTCATAGCGCTGATCTGGGTGGAAAAAGCTTGGTTGAGCCCTGGGGCAAGAGGCCCCGGTGCCTGGGCACAGGCGGCACTGCCTAAAAGGCAAAAGGCTAAGAGCTTCGACACCCGCATTTTCTATCCTCGTTCAAAAGATATTGACTCTACCTAAGCCGTTTTCCGCTTATGGTCTATTAGGGTATATAAGGATGGGTATGGCGGCATCCTTTTTTTGACATTCTGTGCGCCAAAACATAGGCTGGCGAGAAACAAAAAGGGGAGCGAGCAATGTCACTGAAAACGCTTGTGGTTTCGCGAGTGGCTGAGGCCATCACCAGTGCGCAGCGCCAAGATAGTGCCCGCGACAAATTCGAAAAAGAGCGCCAGCGCCAAGGTGCGCGCCACCGCGTCGACTATTTTCACCAGATCGATGATCCGTATGGCCATCTGGCGCTGCAAGCCTTGGACCTATTTCGCAGCCGCTATGATGTGGACCTGCACGTCTGGCTGGTTGGGGCTCCCGATGATTGGGCAGCGCCCGAGCGGGATCGCCTGATCGCCTATGCTCGGGAAGATAGCGCGCAGCTGGCGAGGAAGTCAGGCTTTACGTTTGAGGATCACGGTGTGCAGCCAGCACCCGAGGCGGTACGTGCAGCGCAAGCCCAATTTGCGGCAGCTTTGGGGACTCAGGATTTCTGGCCGCGTGCGCTGTCGATTAGCAAGGCGCTGTGGACTGGCACTATTGAGCCCGCTACCGCTCCGGCGACCGGCGATCCCTGCGCCAACGGTGACGCTGAACGCGCACGCCTAGGCCATTTCATGGGGGCAATGCTGCATTATGGTGGCGAGTGGTATTGGGGCATTGATCGCCTTCATTATCTTGAAACTCGCTTGAGGGGTGTTGGTGCACAGATATCCGGGGCACCAGACGCCCTGATCTTTCCCGCACCTGGCTTGCACCTTGCCCCAGCTAAGCTGGCAACAGGCACCCAGCCTGTTTTGCATTGGTATTTGTCCTTTCGCAGCCCTTATACCTATCTCTCGGCCCATCGGGCCAAGGCGCTGGCCGATGCCTATGGGGCGGAATTGCGATTGCGCTTTGTTCTGCCCATGGTGATGCGCGGCCTTCCTGTGCCGCCGATGAAGAGCCGCTATTTCACGCTCGACAACGCGCGGGAAGCCCGTCGCCTCGACATCCCGTTCGGGCGAATTGCTGATCCAGTCGGTAAGCCGGTTGAGCGCGGCTATGCCATTCTGGCTTGGGCCATGCAGCAGGGGCGAGGCTATGAATTTGTAGAGTCGTTCTTGAGTGCTGTGTGGTCACAAGGCGTGGACGCGGGCTCTGATTCCGGTATGAAGCAGATTGTCGAAACGGCCGGACTTGCATGGCCAGAGGCGCGCGAACAACTGGCCCGCGAGAACTGGCGCGAGGAAGCTGAGGCCAATCGGTTGGAGCTTTTGGAGATTGGCCATTGGGGCGTTCCATGCTTTCGTGTCAACAATGTCTGCGTATGGGGACAGGACCGCTTATGGGTAATTGAAGACGCCTTGAAGGAGCTCACATCTTGAAACGTGCTATCCTCATTTTGCTGCCGCTCCTGCTCGCCTCCGCCTGTCAACCAGAAGCCGAGGTCAAGAATAGTGAGGCCAAGGTCAATTGTGGTTTGCCGGTCGCACAGCAGGGCGGCTGGGTGAAGATTCCTGCAGGTTCAGTTTTGTTGGGCCAAGACCCGTCCTTCCCAGAAGAAGGTCCGTCCATGCGCGTGCAGGTCAACGGGTTTGAGATGCAAACACATGAAGTGACAAACCGCGAGTTTGCCGCTTTTGTCGCAGCGAAAGCCTATGTCACGGACGCCGAAAAATCGCTGACCCGCCAAGATGGTGGGGCGGGATCTGCCGTGTTTGAAATTGGCAAAGGCGGCCAGCCCGGGCAGTGGAAGCTCGTGCCGGGTGCGACGTGGAAAAGTCCAAGAGGACCCGGGAGCACGATCGAGGGCCAGGACGATAAGCCCGTGATTCATGTCTCCCGCCAGGATGCTAAAGCCTATGCGGCTTGGGCGGGCGGGCGCTTGCCCAGTGAAATTGAGTGGGAATATGCCGCCCAGTCTGGCTTGCCCGATCAGGCCAATACGCGATCTGGTGCTTATGATCCTCAAAAGAAGCCAATTGCCAATACGTGGCAGGGGCTGTTTCCCTTTTTGGATGAAGGCGGCGATGGCTTTCAATCTACCGCGCCGGTGGGCTGCTTTTCGCCCAGCAAACTGGGCCTTTACGATATGATTGGGAACGTCTGGGAATGGACCGAAACGCCATTTCAGGACGGGGTTTCAGGGACAGTCAAAGGTGGGTCTTGGCTGTGTTCAGATAATTTCTGCGGACGCTACCGGCCCCAAGCTCGTCAGCCGCAAGATATTGACTTTTCAAGCAACCATATCGGCTTTCGCTTGGTTCGTGATGAGCGATAGGCAGTAAGAACAGAGCCGCGACCAAAAAGGTCTTGGTTGTTTGACAGGCTGATTATTGCACTTATAGTGTCAATATAGCGTTTTGCTGTTAAGCCATTGATGAGGTTGCCATGAAAACCAAACCAATTCTTGCTATTGTCGCGGGGCTCCTTGTTTGCGGGGCCGCAGTCGGGTTCTTGAATCGGGATAAGATCGCTCTGGCCGTGCTCGAACGCGGTGCCGATCAAGCCCTTGCTAATCCGACCATCGAAGGGTTGAAGACTGGGCTACATGCAGGCTTTTGCGGGACTGGTTCGCCCATGCCAGACCGTGATCGTGCCGGTCCTTGTTTGGCCATTATCGCAGGCGGCAAGCTCTTTGTGTTTGATGCGGGGGAAGGATCGGCTGAAACGCTCAATCTGATGGGTTTGCCGACCGGCCAAGTGCAGGCCGTCTTCTTAACCCATTTCCACTCAGACCATATCGATGGTCTTGGCGGTTTGGGCCTACAACGCTGGGCGTCCAGCTCAGCCAAGTCGCCATTGCCGCTCTATGGGCCAACAGGGGTTGAGCAAATTGCGGCAGGCCTTGCCCAAGTCTACAGCCAAGATCGCGGTTACCGCGTCGCCCATCATGGCGCAGCGATTGTTCCACCCTCGGGCTTTGGATTTGAAGCTAAGCCCTTTGCGGCCCCTGCTATTGGGTCAGAGGCTGTCGTTTATGATCAGGACGGGCTGAAAATCATTGCCTTTGGCGTCGATCATCGGCCAATCGAGCCATCTTTGGGTTATCGCTTTGAGTATGGCGGGCAAAAGATTGTCATCAGTGGCGACACCAAGGCATGTGACTGCGTGACCAAGGCCGCTCAAGGGGCCAACTTGTTGGTGCATGAGGCCATCGCGCCGAACCTCACCCAGATCATGGGTAAAGCTGCCAAAGATTCAGGGCAGGCGGGTGTCAGCCAAGTCTTCCACGATATTGAGAATTACCATGCGACGCCTAGCCAGATTGCTGACATTGCCAATACCGCCAAGGTCGGTGCCGTAGCCTTGACCCATATCGTGCCGGCTCTGCCGCTCAAGGCCTTGGAAGGGCCCTTCCTGGGCGATGCCAAACAGAAGTTTAAGGGGCCGTTCTGGATCATGCAGGATGGTGATTTGGTCTCGCTGGACAGTCAGGGCAAGCTTTCCAAGCGTCATGTCTTGCGCAATTGAGGTAGGTCGTGATGGTGCTTGGAATTGTCTTGACCCTTCGCACATCCAATGACAATCATCGTGTCAAAACAAGGGACTGGTTTGGGGGCGACAGTGGGCAAAACTAACAAACATCTGTTTGGCTGGATGCGCGCGGCAGGTACCGCTCTGTGTTCTTTGGCTCTCATTGCAGGTGCAGGGTCCGCATCTGGGCAAGCAAGTCCCAAAGGTCCGGCGACCAAGACCAAGCCCAATGTTGTTATCATCCTGTTTGATGACGCCGCCCTAATGGATCTGGGTGTTTATGGCGGCGAGGCCAAGACGCCGAACATTGATGCGCTTGCCCGTCGGGGCACCCGCTTCAACCGCTATTCAACCTCGCCCCTCTGCTCGCCTTCCCGCGCCATGTTGCTAACGGGCCTGACCAATCATCAAGCCGGGGTGGCGACGATCAAAGAAGTGATTCCGAAAGAACATGTCGGCAAGCCTGGCTATGGTCTGTCTTTGGAGCCCAATGCCGCCACCTTGCCAGAGCGTCTGCGCCTTGCGGGCTACCAAACGTTCATGAGTGGCAAGTGGCATTTAGGCGATGGGCCGGGGCAATTGCCCGGCTCGCGCGGCTTTGACCGATCATTCGCGCTTGATGCTTCGGGGGCAGATAATTGGGACGATAAGCCCTATATGCCGTTTTATAACGAGGCACCTTGGTTTGAGGATGATAAGCCCACCTCCTATCCAAGTGGCCAGTTCTCTTCGACGGTGATCGTCAACAAGATGCTCGACTATCTGGTCGCGCGACCAAAAGACGACAAACCCTTTTTAGCCTATGTCGCCATGCTAGCCGTCCACATCCCGGTGCAAGCGCCTCGAGAATATACCCAGAAATATGCCGGCCGGTTTGATGGCGGTTGGGACCAATTGCGCAAAGATCGGTTTGAGCGCGCCAAAGCCTTGGGCCTTGTGTCGAAAGACGCCAAAGCACCCGCCATGCATACAAGCATGCGTGCTTGGGACAGTTTGAGTGCGGAAGAAAAGAGAATGCAGGCCAAGGCGATGGAAGTCTATGCCGGCATGATCGAGGCCACCGATGTAGAGATTGGCCGATTGGTTGCGCATCTGGAGAAGACGGGTGAGCTTGAAAATACGATCTTTGTTATCACCTCGGACAATGGCCCTGAGCCTAGCAATCCCGGTGGCGAGCGCGGCTTTAATCTTTGGATGAAGACAAACGGCTTTACGCGCGAATTGGCTAATCTGGGAGAACGCGGCAGCCACAATTGGATTGGGCCGGAATGGGCAAGCACTTTAGCAACGCCCAGCTATTTGTTCAAATTCTATACTGCTAGCGGTGGCCTGCATGTGCCGATGCTGATGGCTGGCCCCGGCATTGCTGCCGACAAGGCCGTCAATGCCGCAGCCTTTGTGCAGGACATCACGCCGACCCTGATCGACCTTGTGGGTGGTGCACCAACCATCCCCGATGCCAAGCCGATTTCCGGGCGCAGCCTTGCACCCGTGCTGACGGGTCAGGCGCAATCCGTTTATGGCCCGAATGACACGGTGGGCGTGGAGGTTTCCGGCAATGCGGCTATCACCAAGGGCGATTACACGCTGGTGAAATACAACCCCCCTTATGGCGACAATCAGTGGCGGCTCTATCATGTCGTCAATGATCCGGGCCAAACAACGGACTTGTCGGCGCAATTGCCCGAAGTCCGCGCTGATCTTGAGCGCGCTTATGCGGCTTATGCAAAGGCCAATGGCGTTCTTGAATTGCCCAAGGGCTATAAGGTTCAACGTCAGGCCGCGCACAACAGCATTATGCGTCAGTTGAGCTTTTATGGCTGGCAGCTGGCGGGGCTAGGCCTCATTCTGGTCCTTACAATATTCGCCCTCATTCGTGTCGCATTCGCCTTTATCGCGCGTAAAAAGAAAGCTGCCTGATGTCTGATACTTCAGCCTCGTCCCGTCTCCACGTCTTAGGGGCTGCAGGCTCGCCCTACACCCGTAAAGTCATCGCGGCCCTGCGCTATCGCCACATTCCCTATGCGCTGCATTGGGGCAGTCATCGCAGCCCCATGCCGGGCTTCCCCGAAGCCAAAGTAAAACTCCTACCCACCGTATATTTCCCGCAGGCCGGTGGTGGCTATGAAGCGCAAGTCGACTCCACGCCCATTCTGGCAAGGCTTGAGCGGGAGTTTGCCGGTCGCGCCTTGGTGCCGAGCGATCCGGTTATCGCCTTTCTCGATCATCTAATCGAAGACTTTGCCGACGAATGGCTGACCAAGGCGATGTTCCATTATCGCTGGGCACGCGAGGCCGATATTGCCCATGCGGGTCCGCAATTGGTTTTCTGGCATGATACGACAACGTCTAATGCGGACGCCAAAGCCGCCTCTGACTTTATCTCCAAGCGCCAGATTGATCGCCTTTACGTCGTGGGTTCAAATGCCGTCACAGCGACAACAATCGAACAGTCATATGAGCGATTAGTCGATGTGCTGGAGGCCCTCATCCAGCCCGCAGGCTTCGTACTGGGCGCAAGGCCCGGTACCGCTGACTTTGGTCTCTATGGTCAGCTGACGCAGCTAGGTGTGGTTGATCCAACCCCCGCTGCCTTGTGCGCCGAACGTGCCCCGCGCCTGCGCGCTTGGATCGACCGGATGGAAGACCTCTCAGGCCTTGAGCCTCAAGACACGGACTGGCTTGCCCGCGATCAGGCGCAAGCGCGTCTCGCGCCGCTTCTCGCCGAGATTGGCCGCGTTTATGTGCCATTCCTCCACGCCAATGCTAAAGCCGCTCAAGCTGGGGAGGCAAGCTTTGAAACCGTCATTGATGGACGAGTTTGGACGCAACCAACCTTTGCTTATCAGGCGAAATGTCTAGTTTGGCTCAAAGACCACGCTAAGTCCTTGTCAGGCCCTGATGCTGAGGTTTGCCGCACAATCTTATCGGGCACAGGATGTGAGGCGCTGTTCGATGCTAACTGAGAATATGATTGGGGGAGATTGACGTCATGCTGAAGAAAATCCTGCTGGGTGGTTTGGTTGCCATCGTGGGCTTAGGCGCGCTGGCTTATGTGAAGCGCGTGGATCTGGTGCTGGCACTCGCCGCTTCCCAAAAGCGTACCGATATTCCCGACAATAAACCCATCGCTTGGATGAAGGGACCGGCCGCGGCGCAAGCCACTGAAGGCGACCGTCCGCCCAATATCATTTTCATTCTGGCTGATGATTTAGGTTATAATGACATCTCGACCTTTGGCGGCGGGCTCGGCAATGGCAAAATCAAAACCCCAAACATTGATGCGTTAGCGGCTTCAGGTGTCGCATTCCGTCAGGCCTATTCAGGCACCGCAAGCTGTGCGCCGTCGCGCGCGATGATCATGACTGGGCGTTATCCTACACGCACAGGGTTTGAGTTCACCCCAACGCCAGATGGTATGGGCAGGATTGTGAAAATGGTATCTGACTCCATGCGTGGAGAAAGTGGTATGCCGCCCGCCATCTATCATGCCGACCGTGTGGCTGAGATGCCAAAGTACGACAAACAAGGTTTGCCAGGCTCAGAAGTCACAATCGCAGAAGTCTTGAAGACGCGTGGCTATCACACCGTTCATATTGGTAAGTGGCACACTGGACTTGGCCCTGAATTTGGAGCCAACGCCCAAGGCTTTGACGAAAGCCTGTTGATGGCAAGTGGCCTGCATCTACCCGAAGATGACCCAAATGTTGTCAACGCACAGCTCGATTTTGACCCAATCGACAAATTCTTATGGGCGCGCATGGAATACGCGGCATCTTACAATGATGGGGAATGGTTCAAACCACGCGGCTATCTCGCCGATTATTGGACCGATGAAGCGATTGAAGTTATCAAGGCCAACAAAAATCGACCCTTCTTTATCAATCTTTCGCATTGGACCGTGCATACGCCCTTGCAAGCCACGAAGGCTGATTATGATGCGGTGGGGCCGATGAGCTCTGAGCGCGAGCGGGTTTATGCGGCGATGATCGTGTCGCTAGACCGAAGCATCGGGAGGATTGTCGCGACCTTGAAAGAACAAGGCATGGCCGACAACACCTTAATCGTGTTTTCAAGCGACAATGGTGGCCCGGGCTATATTGGTCTGCCAGAGATCAACAAGCCTTTCCGGGGCTGGAAACTCTCGCTGTTTGAGGGGGGCATTCGCGTGCCCATGTTCATGTCTTGGCCTGGGAAAATTCCTGCGGGCACGCAAGTACAAGCCCCCGTCGCACATATTGATCTGATGCCAACATTGGCGGCAGCAGCTGGGGCGGCACTTCCTAAGGGCGTGGCGATTGATGGCGTCAACATTCTACCCCATGCCAAAGGTAAGGCCGGAAATGCGCGTCCGCATGAAACCATCTTCTGGCAGAGCGATGGCTACCGGGTTGTGCGTTATCTGGATTGGAAACTGCAACTTATCGAAAAGCCCGGTGCTGTCTATCTCTACGATCTGGCCACCGACCCCACCGAGAAAACCAATCTAGCAGCGGCCCGACCTGACATGGTCGCCAAACTTCGAAAGTTGTTGGATGACCATAAGGCCGGTGGTCGCAAGCCGCTTTATCCTGCTACGCTGGAAGGCCCCATCGCCATCGACCGGGCTTTAGGGACCAAGGCGACTAAGGATGACGTCATCGCTTATTGGCCGAATTAATCATGGGCAACAACCTAAAGCCTTTCTCCATCCAGATCCCGCAAGCAAAACTTGATGCGGTCCGTAAGCGCGTCGAGGCTTTCCAATGGCCGGAGGTGCCAGCCGATGAAGGGCCCGACGATTGGTCGCGCGGTGCCTCCACAACATGGTTGAAAGGGCTGCAAGACTTTTGGCTCAACACTTATGACTGGCGCGCGGTTGAGGCCGAGCTCAACGCCTTGCCGCAGTTTCAAGTCACGATTGACGGCCAAGATCTCCACTTCCTGCATATTGTGGGTGAAGCCGGTGGCAAAAGGCCGCTCTTACTCAGCCATGGTTGGCCGGGTTCGGTGTTTGAGTTTCATAAAATTATTGGCCCACTTGCCTTCCCAACCCAGCATGGCGGCAAGGCCGAGGATGCGTTTGATCTGATCATACCCAGTCTGCCCGGGTATGGCTTTTCAGGGCGGCCCTCCCGCCCGATAGGCCCCCGCACTACGGCAGGCCTTTTTCGCAAATTGATGGTGGATGTTTTGGGCTATAAGACCTTCATCGCCCAAGGCGGAGATTGGGGCTCGGTGGTCACCTCTTGGTTAGGTCTTGACCACGCCGATGTGGTTTCCGGTATTCACCTCAACATGCTGGGGTTACGTCCGGACGTATCGACGCTAACCACGCCAGAGCGGGGCGCTTGGGCGCAGAAGTCACAAGCCATGATGCAAATGGGCGGCGCCTATTTTCAACTTCAGACCACGCGCCCGCAATTACTGGCTATGGCTGTGACCGATTCCCCATTTGGACAGGCGGCTTGGATTGTTGAGAAGTTTCAGAATTGGAGCGATGCCTCTCGCGGCTCCCTTGATAGCATTTTTGGTAAGCAGGACCTTTTGACCAATGTCATGCATTACGTGCTGACGGACCGCTTTGCCACGTCGGTCTGGTTCTATCGCGGGGTCTTGGAGGAGGGCAGTGGCTATTTCCTTCCACCGGGCCGACGCATTGAGGTGCCCACCGGCTTTGCCAATTTCCCGGGGGATAACATCTTTCCCAATCCACCCCGTGATTGGGTTGAGTTAGGCTATAATCTCCAACATTGGACAGACATGCCCTATGGCGGGCATTTCGCCGCTTGGGAGGCACCAGACCTATTCGTACAGGATTTAGCTAGCTTTGGTCGTCGTATCGGTCGTTGAGGGCAGGTCCGCTAAGGAGCGCCCGATCCGATAGAAGCGGTCTGCTCGATGAGCTCTCAAGCCCTCCGCGTCAAGGGATTCTAGCTGGTAAAGCGCCTTCTCCATGGCATCCCCGACAGACTTCATAGCACTGGCGCGCGCGCGGTGCGCGCCGCCCAGAGGCTCTGGGATGATGCCGTCAATTACGCCAAAGCCCAAAAGGTCTTCAGCGGTAATCTTCATCGCCGTGGCTGCATCCTTGGCCCGATCGGCAGAGCGATAGAGGATGGATGCCGCTCCCTCGGGTGAGATCACCGAATAGACAGAGTTTTCGAGCATCAGCACGCTATTGGCTGCCGCAATCGCAACCGCCCCGCCGGAACCACCTTCACCAGTGATGACGGACACCATCGGCACACCCAAAGTCAAACAGCGTTCGGTCGCCCGTGCAATCGCTTCGGCTTGCCCGCGTGCTTCTGCATCTAGGCCAGGAAAAGCACCAGCGGTATCGACAAAAGTTAGGACGCTGAGGCCAAACTTCTCCGCCATATCCATAAGGCGCACAGCCTTTCGGTAGCCCTCAGGTCGGGCCATGCCGAAATTATGCTTGAGACGTTGCGGTGTTGTCCGACCCTTTTCATGGCCCAGCACAACAACACGTCGGCCTCGGAAACGCCCCATGCCGCCTAGAATAGCCGCATCTTCGCCAAACTTACGGTCCCCTGCAAGCTCGACATAGTCGGTGATCAACTCCTCGACATAATCCTTAAAGTGCGGACGATCAGGATGGCGTGCAACTTGGGTACGACGCCACGGGTCCAAATTTTGATACAGGTCTGCTAAGGCGCGATTGGCCTTTTGGCGGAGCTTTGAGACCTCAGTGCGTACGCTTGTCGCGCCGCTCTTTTCCGCAGTCGCGTTCAGCTCTTCGATCTTTTTTTCAAGATCGGCAATGGGCTTCTCGAAGTCGAGAAATGCAGGACGTTCAACCATAACAAACCGATTAAGCCTCTGCGTGCACTTCGGCAAGCCTGCGCGCCAGTAGGTTATTGGTTAAAATTGCCCCAATTTGGCCCTGAAGCCTCCCAACCACGGCCTTGTTGCACCCATTTATCGTGTGAAACGTTCACAGAAGCGTTTGGAGGCAAGCCACATGATCCAACTTTACCCGCACCCATCCACACCAACAGCCCGAATGAAGTCCGCTGCCAAGCAAGTCATTTCAGTCATTTCTCTCGCGGCTTTGGCGGCAAGTTGCGGGACCAATCCCGCTGCCTATAACCAATATGCAGGCCCGGTCAGCCAGTCTGTCTCCACAGATGCGGTTGATTATAATTGTCCGGTTCCGCCCGAACGGGCAGAGCGTGGCTATCCAAGTCGCACCCGGATGGCCGTGGGAATGCCGGCTCAAGCTATAATGTCGCCGCCCCCACCGGCACCTGCCTTGGCCGATGCTACGGCTCAATCCTATGCTGCGCAAAGCAAAGTAGCTGCTGCCCCGATGCAGAATGTTGTCGTCACGGGGACGCGTATCGCCCCGATGCCACAGCAGCAATCAACGGAGAAATATCCCCTCGCGGCGATTAACAGCGTCAAGCAAACGGCAGAGAACCCAGTCTCAACCTTCGCCATGGAAGTCGATACCGCCTCCTACGCCAATGCGCGTCGGTTCGTGAGTGAAGGCAGTCTGCCACCCGCGGACGCCGTACGCGTCGAAGAGTTTCTGAACTATTTTGATTATGGCTATGCCAAGTCACGAGATCGCAAGTTGCCCTTCTCTACCACGGTCGCGGTAGTGCCTTCGCCCTGGGCCGAAGAAAAGCAGATCGTGCATGTCGGGCTTTCCGGTTACGACATCGCCCGTAGCGAGCGCCCACCTTTAAATCTCACGATGCTGATGGATGTTTCGGGGTCCATGTATGCAGAAGACCGTTTGCCTTTGGCCAAGCGGGCCTTGGCCCTTTTAGCCCCAAACCTCAATGGTCGAGACCGTGTATCCATCGTGGTCTATGCAGGCGCAGCAGGGGTGGTTCTAAAGCCAACGCCTGGGAACCAAACCCGTGACATCGTTTGTGCGCTTGAAATCCTGCAAGCTGGTGGCTCAACCGCCGGCGGGGAAGGCATTCGCCTTGCCTATGAAACAGCTGCCAAGAATTACAATAAAGATGGGGTCAATCGGGTCATCCTGATGACGGATGGCGATTTCAATGTCGGCATTTCTGATCCGCGCGCCTTGCAAAGCTATGTGACCGACCAACGCAAGAAGGGCATCTATCTCTCTGTGTTTGGCTTTGGTCGCGGCAATTACAATGACACGATGATGCAAGCCTTGGCCCAGAACGGCAATGGTGTCGCCACCTATATCGACACTATCCAAGAGGCCCGCAAAGTGTTTGATACCCAGATTGGTGGCACGCTCTTCCCCATCGCCGACGATGTGAAAGCGCAAGTCGAGTTCAATCCAGCCCGTGTAAAAGAATGGCGCTTGATTGGTTATGAGACGCGCGCCCTCAACCGCGAGGACTTTAACAATGACGCCGTCGATGCGGGTGAGATCGGCGCGGGTCACCTAGTTACGGCGCTTTATGAAATCACGCCCGTTGGTGCCCAAGGCAGTGTTGATCCCCTTCGATATGGGGCCGCCACTCAAACCCCTGCAACAGGTAAGGCCAAGGAGCTGGGGCTATTGCGCTTGCGCTACAAAGTACCCGGTGAGGCCAATTCCCGCTTGATTGAGCGGCCAATTACCGACGCAGACCGCAGCGCCAGCTTTGACCGCGCGCCAGAGGCAACCCGCTTTGCCATCGCGGTGGCCGGCTATGCCCAACTCCTCCGCCAAGACCCTTGGATTGGCAAAGGCTTTGGTTTTGCTGATGTCACCCGCATCGCCAAGGGTGCCAAGGGCGAGGATCGATTTGGGTTCCGAGATGAGTTTATCGATCTTGTCTCGCGCGCCGAAGGGTTGGAGCGTTTGCCAATCCTCAGTCAAGACTAAATCAAGATTGGGCGTGGTGGTTTCTGCGACCGCCACGCCTATCGGCCTTTACCCTAACAGCTTCAGGAATTTCACTAATTTTCGGGTGCGGTCTGAGAATAGGGTGGGGGTGAAATACGCCCCTGCCGCGCGTTTGACGATTTCGCTGCGCGTTGGATAGGGCGAGATTAGGCTGGTGATCGCACTTACGCCTTTCTTGTTCGCCATGGCCAGACCAACCAGCTGGATGGCTTCGCCTGCCCCTTCCCCGACGATGGTGGCACCCAAGATTTTGCCACCCTTGCCAATGATGAGCTTACAGAAGCCCTCGGTAGACCGCTCGGTCTGGGCGCGGTCATTATCCTCAAACTCGGCCTTGGTGACGGTGACGTCGCTGCCAAACTGATCGCGAGCTTGTGCTTCGGTCAGGCCGATTTTGGCGACTTCCGGGTCGCAATAGGCCACCGCAGGCATATAGGGGACAGCGGCTGTCGCCGGGGCCTTGAACACGGCATTGCGGATAAAGACGCTGGCGTGGAAGCCCGCTGCATGGGTCAATTGTTCTTTGCCCGCCACATCGCCAATCGCCCAGACGCGAGGATTAGACACACTGCGCAAGCGATCATCTGTCGCAACGCCCTTGCGGCTATAGGTGACATTAGCTTTATCCAGCCCAATGTTCTCAACCCGTGCTGCTCGGCCGACCGCGACCAACAAGCGCTCCGCTTTGAGCACCCGGCCATCTTCTAAGGTGACGGCTATCTCGGTGTGGTCACCCGATACACCGACAGCTTTGGCCCCTTCATACACGGTCACGCCATCGGCGGTCAGGCTAGCGCGCACAATCTCCACCGCCTCAGGCTCTTGCGGGCCCATGATGGTCATGGCCTCAACCACGGTTACTTGTGTGCCCAATCGGGCAAAGGCTTGGCCGAGTTCAACCCCGATCACGCCACCACCCAATACGATCAGGCTTTTGGGTTGAGTTTCTTGGGCAAAGACGGTCTCATTGGTCAGGAAGGGTGTCTCGCTAAGGCCCGGGATAGGCGGCACAAAGGCGCTGGCCCCTGTGGCAATCACGAATTTCTGCGCTGTGACTTTGGCGGAGGCGCTCTCAACCGTACGCGGGTCGATAAAAAAGGCATGTTCGCGAAAGACAGTGCAGCCTAAGCCTTCAAAGCGCTCTTGGCTGTCAATCGGTGCGATGGTCTCGATCACGCCGTCGATATGGCCGCGCAGTTTGTTCCAGTCGACCACCGCCTTGGTGTTTTCAATGCCAAAGCGGCTGGCATGTTGCATCGCATGGGCGGTCTTGGCCGCAGCAATCAGCGCCTTGGATGGTACGCAGCCGGTGTTGAGACAATCGCCGCCCATCTCACCCTCTTCATAAAGGACCACCGACAAGCCAAGCTGTGCCGCGCCTGCTGCAACCGACAAGCCTGCGGCACCTGCCCCGATGACGCAAATATCGACGTTGAGTTGCTGCTGGCTCATGCTTGTTTCCGTTTCGATTGAACAAATTTCCACGCGCTGGGCAGCAGCGCTAGGACTGCCAATCCCACCAGAGGTCCCATCACTTCGGGGTTATAAATAATCTTCAAATCCGGCGTTTGGCCTTGGGAGATCAAATGCTCAATCCCATTGCCCAGCGAGGCATAAACATAGCAACCCGGCAGAATGCCAATCGCGGTTGCGAGAACAAAGGTGCGAAGCGGCACGCCCAAGAAGCCGGCTGCCAGATTAATGCCAAAGAAGGGGGCTATGGGCAAAAGTCGCAAGGTTAGAAGATAGCCAAAGGCATTCTTCTGAAAGCCCTTCTCCAACCGGTCAATAATGCCACCAGCCCGAGCGCGTAAGCCGCCGCCCAAGGCAGATTGGGTTGCCATAAACAAAAAGGTGGCCCCGATGGTTGCTGAGGTGGAAGCAATTGCTGTTGCGACAATTGGTCCGAAGATGGGCCCAAACATCGGACCAAACAAAAAGCCGCCGGCAATCGTGACCCAAATCGCGCCAGGCAAGGCAATCGTGGTGGCGAAGATATAAATGCCCATATAGCAAGCGATCACTAGAAGCGGCTTGGTCGTCACCAAATCACGCAAGACTTCGCTCTGCTTGGCCAAAACGTCAAACGATAGATATTTGTGCCAGCCCATCGAAATGGCGAGGATTAGGCCCAAGGCGATGCCCACCAATGGGCCGAAACGTTTGAGGGCTTGCATGTTTAAGAACCTGTCGTCGCATTGATGGACCAATCATAATCATCGCCCACAATCCGGGCATTGGTCATTTGGGTCACAAGGGTGGGTGCCGCATAGCGGCGGAGATGGGTGAGAATGCCTGCCTCATTATTCCCAAAATCAACTTTGAACCATTGATAAATCGACGAAACACGAAGTTTTTGAGGGCCAACAACGCGAACTCCGCGCGGGGAATTGATGAAGGCGCGCGCCGCTGCATCGAGATCAGCTTCGAGCGTCTCCGTCCGCCAGCCGCGTCGACCTAAGTTTGGACAGCCGATTGAAGCGCAATTGACTGCATAATGCACACGTGGGTCGCGCCATTGCTTGCGCAGAATATTGTGTTCGATGTCATCCAGCGAGAGTAGCTTGCCCTCAACTCGCACACGGGGCTCTTTCCACGGGCCCATGGCCAAGAGATTTGGCTTGATCTCGCGGATAGATTTTACCGGATAGCGCGCCAGCACGACTTGAACGGTGATGGCATTATAGAGATTAGCCCACGTGGCAAATTGAGTGGCCTTGGGTAGACTTGAGATCTTCAAGCCCGCAAGCCCAGCAACAATAGCATCCAGTGCGCGCATGTCCCCCGCACTTGCCTTCCAAGCCGCATAATCAACCCGGTTCAGGCCGGTGGAATCAGGGCGCACATAACGGCCTAAAAGCTCATCCCACAAAGCTTGCAGTGTCTTGCCGGGGGCTGCGTCGAGGGCAGGCGGGGTAAGGGTCATCAGGGCCGCACTTCCAATTACCAGGCTTCTGCGCGAAATCATGGTCACTCCTAACCTATTCTTGACCCTGCATACGCTTTTTTCTGCAGGGCGGTTGCACAATGGCTGCAGGAGATGGCGCAGTGGACTTCACCTTAAGGGCAAAACCGCGTAGGTCAGACCTATGAAAGCTGCCGTCATCATCTACCCCGGATCGAATTGTGACCGCGATTGCAAAGTCGCTTTGGAGCGCAGCGTCGATGCGCAAGTCTCTATGGTTTGGCACAAGGAAACCAGCCTACCAGAAGGCTTGGATCTGATTGTCTTGCCGGGTGGTTTTTCCTATGGCGATTATCTTCGTTGTGGTGCAATGGCGGCCCTCTCTCCAGTGACCCGCGCTGTGGTGGATGCAGCAAAGGCTGGCGTGCCTGTCCTAGGTATTTGCAACGGTTTCCAAGTTTTGTGTGAGACCGGGCTTCTACCCGGTGCCTTGTTACGCAACGCCAGTCTGAAATATGTCTGCAAGCCTGTCGCGCTGGAAGTCACCAATGTCGCAACGCCTTTCACACGCGCTTTTGGCAACCGCACAGATGCGGTCATGACCGTCGGCAATGGAGAAGGAAACTACTTCGCCGAAGACAGCGTGCTCGACGAGCTTGAGCAAGAAAACCGCGTTGCCTTCCGTTACAAGGAAGAGGTCAATGGCTCGCTACGGCGCATCGCTGGCATCGTGGACCCAACCGGGCGCATCCTTGGCATGATGCCCCATCCAGACCGCGCTTTTGAGACCGAACTGGGTAGCGCTGACGGGGCCTTGGTGTTCCAAAGCCTGTTGGAAGCAGCCTAGCCTGCCATTGGTAGCCGCAAAAATGACGGGCAGGGGTCGACTCTGCCGGTTTTGTCATTAAGTCACGGCCATGGATTCATTTGCGTATAAGATCGAAAAACGTGGTGCTTGGGCAAAGGCCCAGAGCGCTGGCGTCTATACGGGCTCGGCCCTCGATGTGACCGATGGCTTCATCCATCTCTCTGCTCTGGATCAGGTGCGCGCAACGCTGACGATGTGGTTTAAAGACCAACCTGATTTGATCTTGGCCAAGATTGACCTCACCCCTTTGGGCGACACGGTGGTGTGGGAGGCATCGCGGGGCGGAGCGCTGTTTCCTCACATTTATGGCTCCATTCCGATGACTGCCGTGCGAGAAGTAATCGACTTGGCCCTGTTGGCCGATGGTAGCCACGACCTGCCTCAGGTTTTCCCATGAGTTTCCCATGATCGACCTTTATGCCAAGGCTACAAAGGCGTTACGCGCCCTGCCCGCTGAGACAGCCCATCAAGCCACCATCGCTGGCCTGAAAGCGGGCTTTGGTCCTAAAGCCAAGCCAGACCGTCCCGAAGACGCCGTGCAGCTTGCAGGCCTAACCTTGCCGAACCGGATCGGGCTTGCGGCTGGCTTTGATAAGAATGCCGAAGTGCCTGACGCCATGTTGGCGGCAGGCTTTGGCTTTGTCGAATGCGGCACCGTCACGCCCCGCCCGCAGGCGGGTAATCCCAAGCCGCGCTTATTCCGCCTGGTCGAAGATCAAGCCGTCATCAATCGCATGGGCTTTAACAATGAAGGTCTCACTTCTTTTGTGAACCGCTTGCGCGCCCGTGCACACCGGCCCGGCATTGTTGGTGCCAATATCGGTGCCAATAAGGACAGCGAAGACCGCATCGCCGATTATTGCGAAGGGCTGCGGCGGGTGTGGTTGCATGCCTCCTACATCACGATCAATATTTCCTCGCCCAACACACCGGGCCTGCGCGCGCTACAGACCCGTGCCGCGTTGGAAGATTTGTTGGGTCAGGTCATGGTTTTCGCAGAGGCGCAAACCCGCACTCATGGCCGCAGACCCGTGTTCCTAAAAGTCGCACCAGACTTGGACGAGGATGAAGTGCGCGCCATTGCCGAAACGGTGGTGGCACAAAAGATTGACGCACTGATTGTGTCCAACACCACCGTCGACCGTCCCGACCATCTGCAAGCTAAGCACAAGGGCGAACAAGGCGGCCTGTCTGGCCGACCCGTATTTGAGAAATCCACCCGCTTGTTGAAAGAGTTCAAGGGTGCACTTGGCAATGCCATGCCCTTGATCGGTGTTGGGGGCGTGGCGTCAGCCGAAGATGCGCAGGCCAAGTTCGAGGCAGGTGCCGATGCAATCCAGCTTTATACGGCGCTGGTCTTTGAAGGGCCGGGTCTTGTCCAGAAGATCAAGGACGGGTTGAGGGCAGGCTGAGCCCATGCGCCTCCTGCCGATCGTCCACCATCCCGATTACACGGCTGATACGCCAGGCGGCCATCGGTTCCCTATGCAAAAGTTTGCGCGTCTGGCACAAATATTACGCGATGATGGTTTGGTGCCGCACGGCTTTGTGACGCCAGAGCGCATCGCGCGGGCAGATTTGATCCGCGCCCATACGCCCGCCTATGTCGATGCGGTATTGGGTCGGACCTTAGACCCAGCAGCCGTGCGACGCATTGGCTTTAGCCTGACAGAGCGCGTCGTCATTCGCGCGCAACTGGCTACTGCGGGCACACTTTTAGCTGCCCGTCTCGCGCTGCAAGGGGGCCTCGCCTGCAACAGTGCGGGCGGCAGTCACCATGCCCGGGCAGGCCAAGGTGCAGGCTTTTGCGTCTTCAATGATGTGGCAGTTGCCGCCTCAGTTTTGCTGGCAGAAGGCCTTGTGCGACAGATTTTGGTGGTGGATTTAGACGTGCATCATGGCGACGGTACGGCACTGATCTTTCACGATGAACCGCGTGTTTTCACCTTCTCCATGCATTGCGATGACAATTGGCCTCTGGAAAAGCCACCTTCAGATTTGGATGTCGCGCTGCCCAAAGGGACCGGGGATGCTGGCTATCTGGCGGCATTAGATGATTGTTTGCCTGCCTTATTGGATCAGGTTCGCCCGGATCTTGTGCTTTACATCGCTGGCGTTGATCCACATCAGGATGACCGTTTAGGCAAGCTTGCCTTGACCGATCAAGGTCTCATGACGCGAGAGCGCCGCGTGATCGAAGCGGTGCGTCGGCGGGCGATTCCTTTGGTGACAGTCCTGGGTGGCGGCTATGGCCAGGATGTGGACGCGGTCGCCAGGCGGCATAGCCTTGTGTTTCACGCGGCGGCGGATTTTTTGGTGGGGTGACCAGAGACGCACGCATTAGGTCACCTGCCATCCCCGCCGGAGCGTCAGCGCAGCGCGGGGACCTCAGAGGACTTTGCGGAAGGAGGTCCCGGATCGGCTTTCGCCGTCCGGGATGACAGTGCCCTTTTATTCAGCCGCGACCGCGCCATAGCCCATGACGGCTTTGACTTCGAGGAACTCTTCAAGACCGAAGTCGCCCCATTCGCGGCCATTGCCGGACTGCTTATAGCCACCAAATGGTGCAACCGTGTCGGTGCTGGCGCCGTTGATGTGGATCATGCCTGCGCGGATTTGCTTGGCAACAGAGCGTGCATGGTCGAGGTTTTCGGACTGGACATAGCCCGACAGCCCATAAACCGTGTCATTCGCCATTGCGACGGCGTCTGCTTCGGAATCGTAGGGGATCATCGTCAGCACGGGGCCAAAGATTTCTTCGCGTGCGATCGTGGTGTCATTGGTATCGCTGACAAACACAGTTGGGCGTACGAAATAGCCTTTGTTGAAGCCTTCAGGGCGACCCATGCCACCAGCTACGAGCGTGGCTTCTTTCATACCGATTTCGATCAAGGATTGGACCTTCTCGAATTGGCGGCCATTGGCCAATGGGCCCATGGCAAAGCGCTTGTCGCCGGCAGGATCAGCAACCACAACCGATTCAGCCGTGGCTTTGGCAACAGCGGTTGCTTCGCCAAGTTTCGCGCGCGGCACGAACATGCGGGTTGGCGCGTTACAGGACTGGCCCGAATTGGTCATGACTTGCATGACGCCCGAAGAAACCGCCTTTTGAATGTCGGCATCTTCCAAGACGATGTTGGGTGACTTGCCGCCCAGTTCTTGTGCGATGCGCTTTACGGTTGGCGCTGCACTCTTGGCAATTTCGATACCTGCGCGGGTCGAACCGGTGAAGGACACGAAGTCGACTTCTTCATGGGTCGACAAGACGCTGCCAACACCTGGACCATCGCCATTGACGAGGTTGAACACGCCCTTCGGCACGCCGGCTTCATGAATGATGTCGGCCAAGATCATGGCGTCGAGTGGGGCGAGTTCGGATGGCTTCAACACCATGGTGCAACCAGCAGCCAAAGCAGGGCCAACCTTGCAGCCGATTTGGTTCATGGGCCAGTTCCAAGGCGTGATCAGGCTGCACACACCAATCGCTTCATAGCGAATGCGGGTGTTGCCACGCGAATGCTCCCAGGTGAATTCTTTCAGCGCATTCAAAGCACCCATCAATTGGCCGAGGCCAGCTGGGGCTTGGGCGGCTGTTGCCAGCCACATGGGCGCGCCCATTTCTTGGCTGATGGCATGGGCGATTTCAGGCAGCTTGGCCGAATAAAGCGCAATGATCTTTTCTAGCAGCGCAATGCGCTCATCATGGCTGGTTTCGGAGAAAGCGGGGAAGGCGGCGCGTGCGGCGAGGATGGCCTTTACCGCGTCTGCTTCACCACCCAAAGAGATGACGGCAATCGCTTCTTCCGTTGCCGGATTGATGACATGGTGATCGCGCGGCGTGACCGGATCAACCCAAGCGCCGTCGATGTAGAATTGTTTGCGTTCAATCATGGCAGTCTCCCTTTTGCGTCTCTCAACCCCGTTGATCGGAGCTTGTGCGTAGCGGCCCCTTCATACCAAGGTCCACGCGACATGGCGAGGGACCTACACATGAAATTTATAGCCCCGAACGCAAAAGGGGTGTGGGCAAGTTAGCCTAGCGGCGGCGCAATGATCCCATGAGCCCGCGCATCAATTCCCGCCCAATGGTGGAACTGGCTTGACGTACCATGGTTTTCATCGCGGTCTCGGCCAAACTCTGACGAGACCGGCCAGAGCGACCACGTGAGGTACCAAAAATCGCTTCCATGATCCCACCACCATTGTCTTGCTGTTCTTCCACTTGACGGGTGGACTTGGAGCGTGCGGGCTCAGGCTGTTCTAACTCGGCTTGTTGGGCTTCAAGTTCTGCCGCTTTGCGCTCCAAGATTTCAAACGCGCTGTCGCGGTCAACCACGGCATCGTAGCGCGGGCCGATAGGGCTTGCAGAAATGACGCGCGCGCGAGCCTCGGGTAAGCAGGGACCAACTTGGCTCAGCGGTGGGCGGATAAAGGTTCGTTCCACAATCGTCGGGATACCCTTCGCGTCGAGCGTGGAGACCAAAGCCTCGCCCACGCCCAAGGCCGTGATCATATCTTCAGTCTTAAAGCCTGGATTGGGCCGGAAGCTCTCGGCAGCAATGCGGACCGCTTTTGTCTCGCTCGGCGTATAGGCGCGTAGTGCGTGCTGAACCCGATTACCCAATTGCGCGAGGACGGTTTCTGGAATGTCTTGCGGGTTCTGGGTAACGAAATAGATACCCACCCCTTTAGAGCGGATCAGGCGCACCACTTGCTCGATGGTGTTCAGAAGCGCCTTTGGTGCGTCTCGGAACAATAAATGGGCTTCATCAAAGAAGAACACCATTTTCGGACGGTCCATATCGCCAACTTCTGGCAATTGCTCGAACAATTCCGACAGCATCCAAAGCAGGAAGGTCGAGTATAGCGTTGGGCTCTGGACCAGACGATCTGCCGCCAGAATATTGACGATACCTTTGCCGGATAGGTCAGTCCGCATGAAGTCACGCAGATCGAGCGCAGGCTCACCAAAGAAGCCATCGGCTCCAGCTTGATCCAATTGCATGATCTTACGCTGAAGCGCAGCAATCGATTGGGGTGTCACTAGGCCATATTTCTTCGACACGACGCGGTCGTTTTCGGCCATGAAATCGAGAATGGCCTTGAGGTCCTTCATGTCGAGCAGGAATAAGCCTTCTTCATCGGCCATTTTGAAGGCGACCGCTAACGCACCTTCTTGCGCATCGCTGACTTCCATCAAGCGAGCGAGCAGGGTAGGGCCCATTTCTGAGATCGTCGTGCGAATGGGATGACCCTTCTGACCGTAGAGATCCCAATACACGACCGGAGTGGACTCGCTTTTATAGTCGGTCAGACCGATTTGCTCGGCGCGCGCTTTGAATGGGGGTGAGGGTTCCCACGATTGGCTCATACCCGATAGGTCGCCTTTGATATCAGCGGCAAACACCGGCACACCCGCCCGCGAAAATCCTTCAGCGAGGACTTGCAGCGTTACGGTCTTGCCCGTGCCGGTCGCACCAGCGACCAAGCCGTGACGGTTGGCCCGCTTCAACAAAAGCTCAATAGAGGCAAGCGGCTCGCCGCCGGCGCCGATCAGAATGGACTCACTCATGGGTTACACCAAATCCTTCTAAAGGCTCGAGAAAAAGGCTTCGCATCACCTTATTGCGGTCCGATTGGCTTGTTAAGGGCGAGGGCGGGAATTTAACCGGTCACCAAGGGTCCAATCAGGCCAACCGCGGCGGCAATGATCAGAACTCCAAGCAGATTCAACACAAAACCAACGCGCAGCATCTCAGCCTGTTTAGGGGCTCCGGTTGCATAGGCGATGGCATTGGCCGCGGTTGCAATCGGCAGCATGAAGCCAAAGCTAGCGGCAAAGGTCGCAGACGCCCCGATCAAAAAGGCATCGCCCCCCGACCCCGCTACCATGGCTGTAAGTACGGGCAACATGGCCGTCAAAGTTGCGACGTTTGAGGCAAGCTCTGACAGAAACACTGTCGCGGCTACTAGGATCAAGACCACCAAAAGAATGGGCAAGGTGCCAATGCCTGCCATATGGTTGCCGATAAAGGTCGACAGGCCTGTCGCTTCCAAGGCTGCCGCCATCGATAGGCCACCGCCAAAAAGAATGGCGATGCCCCAGGGGATGCGCTCGGCTACCTCCCAGCCTAAAAGGGCCTTATTGGGTTCGGCCTTGTCGCCTGCTGGCACAACAAATAGCGCAACAGCACCCAAAATTGCGATCACCATATCAGTTAGGCCTTGTAGGCCAGGCAGTTTGCTCAATGGTTCGCGTAAGATCCAAGCTAGGGCGACCGCGAGGAAGATAACCAGCACGCGCGCTTCCTTCGGGCTCATCGGACCTAAAGCTCGCGCTTCGGCAGCGATGACTTCGCGCGCGGTATCATCACCCAAATGGGCGGGAAGGCGATAGGCGATCTTGGTCAGGATCAGCCAAGTCAAGGGCACCATCACCAAAATGATGGCGACACCAATCGCCATCCACTCCGGGAAGCTCAGGCCTACCCCATTGGCGTCCAGCCACTTGGCTCCGATCAAGTTGGTGGGCGATCCGATAGGGGTACCGATCCCGCCAATTGACGCACAATAAGCCACACCCAAAACACAAGCGGCCATGAGTCTCCGTCGTTCCGGGCCTGCAGGTGCCGCTGCCGTGCAGACCGCCAAGGCAATCGGCGTCATCATCAAAGCGGTGGCGGTATTGGAAATCCACATCGACAACAAAGTAGTTGCGATCATAAACCCACCGACAATGGCAGCTGGGCTTGAACCGACAGCGGACAAGACATGGATGGCGATGCGGCGGTGTAGGCCGGATTGTTCAATGGCAGCAGCAATCATAAAGCCGCCGATGAATAAAAAGATGATTGGGTCGGCATAAGGTGCCGCAGCATCAACCGGCTTTAAGACGCCAAGCAAAGGCAAGACGCCCAGCGGCAGAAGGGCAGTTGCGGCAACGGGGATTGCCTCACTCACCCACCAGATGATCATCAAAGCCAAAAGGCAAAGGGCTTTCCAAGCCTTGGGATCGAGGCCTTCAGGGGCACCAACCCAAAGCATGATCGCCGCGACCACAAGCCCCAAGACAAAGCCGATCTTCTGGCCAACACCAGATGTGCCATGACCTTCTTCAAAATCTGTCTCATGGGCCGGTTGCGGCATTGGGTTTCCTCAAATGTGTTAAGCGTGATGACTGATACTCAGGGTTTTGAGGCCTCGACAAGTACGGGCGGTCTTGGCAGAGGTGAGCCATGACATACAAAGATTTTATCGCCCGTGGCCAGTTGGCAGCCTCTGTTTCCTTATCAACTCTTTTGCTCGATCTGGCGCGTCACAAACGCTTGAACTTTCAGTGCGCCGGTTTGCATTTCGATTTTTCCCGCGCCCTTCTCAGCCAAACGGATTTAGACGCCCTCATCCTCCATGCCCAAGAAATTGGAGTCGAACAAGCACGATCCGATCTTTTTGCCGGCAAAGCAATCAACGTGACCGAGGATCGCGCTGTTATGCATATGGCTCTGCGTCAGCCTGACCGGGACTTTATGGCCAAGGGTGAAGCGGTCAGCGCGGCCGTGCGTGCAGGCCGGGCTGCCGCAACGGCCTTTGCTAACGCCGTTCGCGATGGGTCGATTGCGGCCTCTGATGGTCGCCCGTTCAAGTCGATCGTCCATATCGGGATTGGCGGATCAGATCTTGGCCCACGACTTGTTTATGAAGCTTTGGCCCCAACAGCGGGCAGTGAGATCATTTTGCGCTTTGCCGCCAATATTGAGCCCGGAGAATTAGCCGCGGCGCTCGTTGGCCTCGATCCGCGCGAGACCTTGATCCTGTGCGTGTCGAAGACGTTCACGACGCTGGAGACTTTGGAAAATCTGAAGGCGGCCCGCGCTTGGCTGCAGGCTGCCATCGGTCCAGATGATAGCGCCCATCTGGTTGCGATCAGTGCCGCGCCTGAAAAAACCAAGGCAGCGGGCTTTAAGCCTGACCGCGTCTTTGACTTTAAAGAATGGGTGGGCGGACGTTTCTCTCTGTGGTCGGCCGTCGGCCTTTCGTGTGAAATCGCCTTGGGCCCAGAAGTGGTGGCCGAGATGCATGCCGGGGCCGCCGCGATGGACAATTTGTTTGAGGCCTTGCCACTAGCAGACAACCCCGTCGTTATCGCCAGTCTGATAGGCTGGTGGAATCGCACCTGCCTAAATTTCAAAAGCCGTGCCGTCATTCCCTATGCCAAGCGCTTGCGCCTGTTGCCGCAATTCCTGCAGCAATTGGAGATGGAGTCGAATGGCAAGTCGGTCAATCTAGATGGAGATGGCGTTGAAACGTCCGGTCCAGTTGTCTGGGGTGCAGAAGGCACAAACGCCCAACATGCCTTCTTCCAGCATCTGCACCAGAGCCCCGATGTCACCCCGGTTGAGTTTATCGCCATCGCGCAAGATGACGAAGATGCGCCGGTTCGCACCCGCATGACCTTAGCCAATGTCTTGGCGCAAGCTGAGGCCCTAACCCACGGCAAGAGCTTGGCTTCGGTCATCGAAACGATGCAAGCCGCCGGCGCGAGCGCGGAGCAAATTGCCACTATCGCCCCACACCGGGTTTTCAAAGGCAATCGCCCGTCCAGCTTTGTGCTGATGGATCGTCTGAGCCCCGCTAATTTCGGGGCCTATCTGGCCTTCTGTGAGCACCGCACCTTTGTTGAAGGCAAGCTATGGGGCGTCAATTCCTTTGACCAATGGGGCGTGGAACTGGGCAAAGTGATTGCCAGCGAGATCGATCTTGATCTGCAAAATGGCCCAAGCGACCGCCGTGACCCTGCCAGTGCAGCGATGATTGAGCGGATCCGCGCACTTCGGGTTTAGCCGAACATGACTTTCGCGGCCGCAGCTTTTACTGGCAACGTCTCAATCCCCGCATCCTTAAGGGTTGAAATCACATCCTCAAGATTTTGCGGCGTGCAACCATAGTCTGATGGGTCCGGCCCCACATCGTGGGTGAAAAAGATGATCCACGCGTTGCGCTCTTTGGCTTCGGCCACGAGATCGCGGACCTGGCCGATATCATGCTGGCGGCGCTCTATCCCAATGGCGCGCAGCTCAGCGAAATCTATTCGACCTGTGTTCAGCCCCCGATAAACGCCCCGGCAGGTAAAGAATTGGCGCGCATAATAGGCTTTGGCTGCCAAACTCACCGCGCCGTAGGGATAGGCAAAGCTGGTCATCATCACGTCACCCAGCGTCTCTCGTACAAAGTTCGCATTGGCTTGCCGATCTCGATCGCGCGCGGTGTCCGATAGCTTGGTGACAAAGGGGTGGGCAAAGGTGTGACAGGCTATCTCATGGCCCGCTTGATGTAGGGCCAAAAGGTCATGGGCTTCATGCTGGGCACGGTCTTCAAAGGTCTCACCTGTATGGCCACCACACACGTAGAAGGTACCTTGGATTTCAGCGCGTTCTAGAATAGGCGCGCCGACGCGAGCAGCCGAAAACGGAATGTCGTCAAAGCTAATCGAGGCGACTGCTTGTGTCAGGCGCGACTGGATTGGGTTTAAGGGGATGGCGCGGGTTATGGCCCCTTCGATGCGCGTCAGAAGTCTGGATGCCATAGCTACACAACCTCCGTGTTGAGTGCAGGGATCGGTTCATCCGTGGATTGTTGCACGCGCACAATGTCACTACCCTCAAAGCCAGCGGGTAGGCTACGCCGCAATAGGCCCTGGCTGTCATCGGTCGAGTCCAGGTTGAACCCTAAGCCCAAAAACAAGTCCAAGGCGGGGCTGTTTCGGGCCGCCTTTTTGTACGAAATGGACAGCCCTTGTGCCCCAGCAGCTTCACAACGTGATGCCAGCCAAGCGAAGAAAGCCGCTTCAACACGTTTGCGCTGCACACGGCAGCTCATAAAGAAGTCTTGGATATGTCCGGTCTGCGGGGTGCCATAGGCAAATCCGATCAGGCCGTAATCGCCAAAGCGATCGGCACAGCGCAGGGTCCAAGCCTCAGCACCATTTGCGCTTGCCAGCATGGCCGCGACATCGTCGCGACTATAGCGGGTCGCCGCAATATTGAGTTGGTTGGTACGCTGCGACAATTCATGGACCCGCTCAGCATCCTCTGTCGTTAAGCGGGCCACGTTCAAAACGAGATCACAACCGCGCAGGAATTGGTCCATGTCGCCAGCAGCAGATTCGGCCGCCAGAGTGCGCGCGGCCTCCACCGCATATAGGGCGCGCCGGCCTCGGCTTTCCGGCGTCACAGGTACGTCAAATTGTGGGCGCTCCAGCAAGGTAAGCGCTTCGGTATCAGCAAGCACCGTCACAGACGGATGGGCTTCACTAACTTCGCCGCGTTCAAACGGCTGATCGTCGATGAAGACAAAAGCGTCCAGCCCTAGATTGAGTGTCTGGGCTATCCGAGCCAAGGCCGCGCTCTTTGGGCCCCAACTGATCTGCGGGGCGAGCATGAAGCCGAGGAGCCCATGATGGGAGAGTGCCGCCATTGCCTCGTCATAATTATTTTTACTGGCGACCGATTGCAGAATGCCACGTGCATCTAGTGCTTCGATCATCTCACGGATGCCGGGCTTTACCATCACGCCCTCTGGTCCGTCTTCGAGCAAGATGCCGTCCCAGATCGTATGGTCGAGGTCCCAGACCACGACTTTAGCTTTGGCGGCGGGCATGTTTAGCGCGGATGGAAGTGTCGCCGCCTGTGTCCAAGTCACAAAGTCACACAGGCCGAAAAGGACCTCAAGGCCCTTTGCCTCCCCAACTGGTTCAATCTGGACCAGATAATCTTGGGCAAGGTCAATGGTGCGCGCAATTTCTGCAATGGGGATGGAGATCCGGGTCCAGTCTGAGTTCAATGAAAACTGACTTTGGAATAGGGCAGGATTGGTTTTGTCGACAGGGACCAAGGTGAACGTAAAGGATATCGACTTGGCAGAAAGTGCTGCCCCTTCAATGAGGAATGCATCAAACTGGCCATCAATGCCTTGACCCTTAGCAACGTGGTCTGCAGTGCGTTGACGCGCTTCCCGACGTGCCAAAAAGGCTAGGCCTAAACCTAAGGCTGGCTGAGCGGCATGTTCTTCGGCGGCGGCTTCTTGTTTGGTCAGTGAGCGAACGGGGCCTCGCCCCTCCAACTTACCCCAGCGGCGAAAGGCGATCCGGGTCAGCGGCAAAGGGCAAGCCATCCCGCTGTCGATGGTTTCAATTCCCCTCGTAAAGCGGCGGCAATGGCCATCCGGGCGTGGGGTGTAGAAGCTACAGGCGGTATAGCAGGAGGGGGCAGCGCATTCAGAACAATGTTCGCCCCACACGATCATGCTGCGGTTTTGAATCAGATCGTAGGTGGCGGCACGCGCATCGGCCATGGCTACAGGCAGCACCATCTGGGCCTGCGCATTTTCCAACGCCACCGTCTCTTTCATCGCTAAACCCCTTTGCCGGTTGTCTAGCATCTTGGCCTTAAAAAACCATTTTTCGCGTCGGTTCTGCACTGTCTGCAACAGGGCATGCATTTCGACTTCACTTGTGCTAGAGAAGACTTCAAGTTTCTGAAAGGCCAACACCCTGTCGTCCGAACTAAGTGATACTCAAAACCCTGATCTGAAAGACATCATCCTCGCATCATTGGATGACGACCAAGCAGAAGATGTGCTGTGCATTGATTTAACAGGCAAAAGTTCCATCGCAGATGCGATTATCGTCGCCTCTGGCCGCTCGCAGCGCCATGTCGCCGCGATTGCAGACCATATTGTACGCAAGCTAAAAGATGCTGGCGTTGGTAAGGCGCGGGTTGAAGGTTTGCCCAATGCTGACTGGGTCTTGATTGATGCTGGCGACATTGTTGCCCATATCTTCCGGCCGGAAGTGCGTGCCTTTTATGCGATTGAACGCATCTGGACCGGGGAAACCCGTCACGCGGCAGGTGCTGCTTGAATGTGACTTTGGCTGCCATCGGGCGGCTTAAGGCGCAAGAACCTGAACAAGCCATGACCTTGGACTGGCTCGGCCGTGCTGACGCCATGGGTAAGCCATTGGGTATCAAATCCGTCCGTCTCTCTGAAATTGACCCGCGTCTGCGGGAGCCCGACCGCGACAAAGAGGCCGCTGCCCTGTTGGCTGCGATTGAGGCGGGAAGTTTCATTATCGCATTGGATGAACGCGGCGAAGCGCCTGGTTCGGTTGGTTTTGCCAACCGATTGGCAAGCCTACGCGATCAAGGCCAAAGGCACATTGTGCTGGCCATTGGCGGACCGGATGGACACGGCCAAGCCTTGACCCAAGCTGCCTCGATGAAGCTGGCCTTTGGCTCTTGGACCTGGCCGCACAAGCTTGTCCGTGCGATGGCGGCTGAGCAGATTTATCGCGCCGTCTCCATCCTTGCTGGGACGCCCTATCACCGGGTTTAGAGCGGCGAGGCTCGGTCTGTAACAGCGAGATGACCGCACCGCCAAATCTGGTTATCTCTGGGACTATGCGCAGATTTCGAGCGATCCTTCTGTTGTGTGTGACGCTGGGCGCAGCCATGCCGGTCTACGGCCAAAGCTCTGCCGAACAGGAAATCAAGCGCCTTGAAGCCGAACGCCAGCGACGCGAGGAGCGCGTTGGCGCGCTTGTTGATGATGCTAATCGTGTTGCGGGTGACGCTGAAGCACTTCGCAAAAAGCTTGTTGCCGCTGCCGAAGATCGGGATCGGCTCGAGCGTGAAGTGGAGCGCTCTGAAGTCCGCCTGATCCAGATGCGCGCGCAAGAGCGCCAATTGAATGCCAAACTTGCCACCAATCGCGATGCCTTGGAAGATGTCGTCATTGCCTTGATTGCCATGGAACGCGACCGACCACCTGCCTTGGCTGTCCGGCCCCAAAATGCGGCTGAGGCGGCTCGCGTCGCTATCATGATGGGAGAAATTGCGCCCTTGCTCGAGAGTCGCGCAAAGCAAGCTGCTGCCGACATTGCCAGCCTGCAGGGCCTGCGTGAGTCGATTTTGATGCAAAACACCAATTATCGGGACAGCAACACCCGTCTGATGATCGCCCGGCAAACGATTGGTTCTTTGATTCAGGAAAGACGCATGGTGCAGGCCCGTATCATGCGCGATGCCGATACCGAACGAGCGCGCATTGCTGAGATTGTGCGGCGTGCCAATGATTTGCGCGATTTGGTGGTCCGGTTAGGTGGCTCTATCCCAGGGCTTGATCTCCAGCAACCACAAGACGGATCTGACTTCGCGCGCGGCTTTGACCGTGCCATGGGCACAGTGGCCTATCCGGCCTATGGCCAAGTCATAACTCGGTTTGGGGCAGCTCTGGAAAATGGGGGGCGATCTGAAGGGATCACCATTCGAACCCGGCGATCGGCACAGGTTGTTTCTCCCTACGATGGTGAGGTCGAGTTTGCTGGTCCTTTCCGCTCCTTTGGTCGGGTGATCATTTTAAATGTCGGCAATGGCTACCACATTGTTTTGGCAGGTATGGCGACGATTTATGCTGAGGCTGGTCAGGAAGTTTTGGCCGGTGAGCCGATTGGTGAGATGGCCACAGACGCCCGCATAATGCCCGATCTTTATATGGAAGTGCGCAAGCAAAGCACGCCGCAAAACCCCAATCTATGGCTAAAGCGGCCCAACGGTACCTAAGCCCACGCGACAATCGCAGTCTGACTGTAGATTAAATCACCGCAATTAACTGCGGTAGGTGGTGCTTAACCACTTTGCTTGGATTATATAGAGGGTGCAAGTTTCCTGATGTACTTATGGCCTTAGCCACTCGGAGTAGCCGCTTATGACAGATTCCCAAAAGACACAGCGCTGGTGGATTGCGCCAGTCTTGGCCGGGACGTTGGGACTGGGTGCCGCTTTAGGTGCAACGGCGGTGGCGTGGTCAGCCGGTGGCCGCCCAGACTCCGCAGCACCAGCGGCTAAAGGTGAGGATACGCTGCGCCAATTGGAGATTTTTGCTGATGTAATGGCGCGCGTCCGCACCGATTATGTCGTGCCAACCAAGGACGACAAATTGGTAGCAGCAGCCATTGATGGCATGCTGCAATCGCTAGACCCACATTCAAGCTTCCTTGATGCCGAAGCTTTCAACAATATGCAGGTGTCGACCAAGGGCGAATACGGTGGCATTGGTATTGAAGTGACCAGTGAAGCGGGCGCTGTCAAAGTAATTTCGCCTATGGACGATAGCCCAGCGGTGCGGGCTGGCATTAAGGCTGGCGACAAACTGATTGCTGTCGACGGCGCTTCTATCTTGGGCCTGCCCTTGGATGAAGCCGTCAAGAAGATGCGCGGCCCGGTTGGAACATCAATCGACATCACCGTAGCACGCGAAGGCCAAGAACCTTTTGTCGCCAAGGTCATGCGCGAGACCATTGTGCTGAAGCCTGTGACTAGCAAAATTCAAGGTGATTACGGCTATATCCGTATCTCCACCTTTGTGAATGAACGCACCTCCGAAGGGCTCAACAAAGCGATTGATGATGTTCAGCGTCAATTGGGTGGCCGCCTGAAAGGCATTGTTCTTGATTTACGTAACAATGGCGGTGGCTTGTTGGACCAAGCTATTGAAGTGACCGATATCTTCATGGATCGTGGCGAGGTTGTCTCTACCCGTGGCCGCCGCGCCGACGATATTCAGCGTTATTATGGCACGCCAGGTGAGCGTTTGGCCGGGGTGCCGATGGTGGTCTTGATCAATGAAGGCTCAGCCTCGGCGTCGGAGATTGTGGCTGGCGCGCTGCAAGATCGCGGCCGTGCCACGATTGTCGGCATGGCTTCCTTCGGCAAGGGCTCTGTCCAGACAGTCATCCCATTGCGCAATGGTCGTGATGGTGCCCTGCGCTTGACGACGTCGAAATATTACACACCTGCCGGTCGCTCGATCCAAGGTGCAGGGATTGAACCCGATATTGAGATCGGCGCCGTGCGCATCACGGAAGAGCAGTTGAACGAGCGTAAAGCGCTCTTCCAAGGTGAGGAAGATTTGCCGCACGCCCTCGACAATGAAAGCGGCGTGAAGCGCAAGCCTCCGCACATGCCGGCGGAAATGCCGCCGGTCGGCTGGAAGGAAACCGAAGATTACCAGCTGAAGCGTGCCTATGAATTGCTGGCCGCGGGTCTTCCAAAGCGCGCGCCTAACGTCACCACGCGTCGAGCTGAGAACAAACCAGCCGAGGGCACAAGATCGCCTGTGTCTGGGGCCCCTGTTACGCCAAACTAATGGTGGCACGGGTCGCTCAATTAAGCCTGCCATCGGGTCGCAATGTTGAAGCCTGCTTTACCGGCCGTCGTGGGTCCAAGCGCCTGACTATGCGCGTCGACCCGATCAAGCGGCGTGTCGTGGTCAGTGGCCCTTTGCGCGTTTCGCAGAAGCAAGCCTTGGGCTTTGTGCAGGAGAATGCGGCTTGGATTGAAGCGCGTCTCGACGCTTTGCCAGCGCCCGCACCCTTTGTGGAAGGGGGTGAGATCCTATTTCGCGGTCGCCCAACGCTTTTGGTGCGCGTGCCTGGTCGCGGTGCTCCCATTTTTCAAGATGGGGTTGAGCCTCGCTTGGTGATTGCCGCAACTCCAGTCCGCTTTAGTGCGCGTGTCGCGGCAGCTCTGAAAGCTTTTGCACAATCGGATGCTGTCAATTACGCCCAGAGTTTCGCGCCCCGCCTTGGCAAAGAGCCAAGCTCAATTGCCCTTCGCGATACGCGCTCTCGTTGGGGGTCATGCACCTCGCGCGGGGACATCATGCTGTCGTGGCGCTTGATTGGTGCTCCGCCGAAAGTGTTCGAATATGTCGTCGCCCATGAGATGGCGCATTTGCAGGAACTCAACCACTCCCCAGCCTTCTGGGCCCATGTGGCGCATTTGATGCCTGACTGGAAACCAGCGCGCGCGTGGCTGAAAAGCCAAGGCGGCCAATTACAGGCGCTTGGTAGCTAGCCAAATTCAGCTGCGGCGGAGAGCACTCTGTAGGGCGGACGGCCTAGGGCGGCAAAACCAATCGCCACACCCGCCAGCGCGAAGACCGTAACCGCGCCGCCGACGATGGAACCAACCAGCCCGATATTCAGCAACCAATCGGCCTCTAACACCTGAATGACGATCACATAGGCTGCGCCAAGGCCAAGGCCTGCGCCAATCAAGGCCGCTATCAGACCTGCACAAGCCTGTTCAATCGCCATCGCCCCGACAATGCGCGCACGACTGGCCCCAAGGCTTTTCAGAATCGCGGCTTCATAAAGCCGTCTGCGGCTACCCGCTGCCAACGCCCCCGCGACAGCAGCAGCGCCTGCAGCCAAGGCGACGGCAGCAATGGCCTGAATGGCGATGGCGAGGCTTTCGAACAAATCACCGGCTGCAGCTAAGGCATCACGTACCCGCACAATGCCAACGGCTGGAAAGTCTTTTGCCAAAGCTTTGGTCATTTCCACCTCTTCAGCGGGCGTCAGACGGGCGATGGCGAAGTGGCGGAATTGTGCGCCTTCAAACGCACCAGGGGCGAAGACGACGGCAAAGTTCGCGCCAAAGCCGCCCCAATCCACTTTCCGAAGGTTTTCAACTTTGGCCTCAATCTCCCGGCCAGACACCAGAATGCCCAGCGTGTCGCCCACCTTAGCCCCAATCCCTTCTGCGGCTTCGGCTTCGAGGCTGATTTTCGCCTCAAAGGGGTCGTTCCAATCCTCTGGCCACCATGTGCCTGAGGTCAGCTTTGCGCCGTCCGGCTGTTTAGCCTGCCAAGTCGAGCCGATCTCTTGTTCGACAAACCAACGCTCAGACGGCTTGACCTTCTCCACATCGATCTCTTGGCCATTGAGCGAGATGACCCGGATCGTCATCACCGGCGTGCGGGCATAATCTTCCGGTTTGAGGCGAGGGACCGTCGCCTTGACCAAAGCATCAAACTCTAAGGCCTTGAGATCAGGGATTTCAGTATAGGCCACACTTGGGGCTTTGGCTGGGGCTGTATCGCGTACTTGTGCCACCAAATTTGATTGGATTTGTCCAAGTGCCACTAAGAGCGCGAGGCCTAAGCCTAGGGCAGGCGCTGCAGCGGGTGCAAGTGAACCGGGGCCACCAAGTGCCGCAAGCCCCAATCCCCAAGCGCCACCGGGGCGCGGCGCACGATGGGCGATGACTTGGGCGGCTTTGCCCAGTCCGTAGAACGCCAACCAGCCAAGCCCAGCCCCAATCGCCAACAAAATCGCCATCACGGGATCAGGGCTTGTCAGCGCAAAGAGACTGGCCAGCGCTACGAGGCCGACCATAGCTGCAATGCGCTCTGCCAAGGGCGTGGCGCTATCGCCACCACCACCGCGCAGTAGATGGGAAGGCGGGGTTGCGCGCGCGGCACCTAAGGGTGGCGCGGCGAAAGCAAAGGCACACAAAAGCCCAATCCCTGCCGCAGACGCGAGGGGCTTTGGAAACAAGGTCAGTTCGATCGGGATAGGCAGGGCACTGCCGTAAGCCCAAGAGGTCAAGAAGGGGGCAGACCCTCCAATCACGACACCTAAGAGGGCACCTAAAAGCGCTAAGCACAAGATTTGTAGGCCGTAGGCTAAACGCACGTCGCCACCAGAAGCCCCCATTGCTTTTAAGATGGCAATGGAGCCGCGCCGCGTTTGCAAATGTCCGCGCACGGCTCCCGCGACACCTAGGCCCCCTGCCAGAAGGGCGGCAAAGCCCACACACGATAAGAAGAGCTCCACTCGGTCCAGTGCGCGATCAAAGCCTTCAGCCGAGCGGGCCTTGTCCCGCAGGGACGCCTTGTCGTTTGGAAACGCCTCGTCAAAGGCCGCTTTGGTGGCCGCTGCCGAACCTGCATCCTCCAATTTCACCCGGAGCGCTGAGGAGAAGAGGGCACCCGGTTGGGCGAGATTGAGGGGCTTTAGTGCCGCCGTCGACACCATCAGGCGCGGCGAAAAGGCAAAACCACGACCCAGAGCATCTGGTTCTTTCAAAAGAGCTGCGCGGATTTGCACCTTGCCATAGGGCAAAGCGATCTCATCGCCTACTTTTAGCTTGAAGGCATCGAGCAAGGCCTGCTCAGCCACCGCTCCCCAAACGCCATCCTTCTCGGCCAACAGGCCTTGCAAGGGCTGTTGCGGCGCTAGGGTGACACTACCTTCAAGCGGATGAACTTCATCCACCGCGCGCAATTGGATCAGGCGACGAATGTCGCCGGACGTGCCCATCGTATTGCTGTCGATGGCGAGGGAAGTGGCACCGCGCTGGCTGAAGAAGGTCAATTGGTCCGCACTTGGCGTACGTTGGCGAAGGTTCAGGACAAAGTCGCCCCCCAAGATTCGCCTCTGTTCTGCGTCAAGGCCTGACCGAAAGGCCTGCGCCATGCTGCCTGCTGCGGCAATGGCAGCGACGCCAATCGCGAGGCAAACCAGAAACAGACGAAAGCCCTTAATGCCGCTGCGCAGCTCTGCCACGGCAATGTTGAACGCATAGGACCAGCGCGTCACGAAGCGACCTTCCCATCTTCCAAGCGCACAATCCGGTCGCAGGCAGCAGCAAGGCTAGCTTCATGGGTGACCAATACCAGGGCCGCCCCTTGGCTGCGGGCAGCATCAAACAGCAGATCGCGTACCGATTGCCCGGCCGCTTGGTCGAGATTGCCAGTTGGCTCGTCAGCGAAGATCAATTTGGGCTGGATCACCGTGGCGCGTGCCACCGCGACGCGTTGCTGTTCGCCGCCGGAAAGCTGGCTTGGATAATGTTTGAGGCGGTGGCTTAGGCCAACTTTTTCCAGCGCGGCAGCAGCGGCCTCGCGTGCAACCTTGCCGGTTGAAATGTCAGCAGTTTCAAGCGCGGTGGCGACATTTTCGAGCGCCGTCATATTGGGTAGAAGGTGAAAGGCTTGAAAGACAATGCCAATCCGTCCACGCCGAACAGCGGCCAATTGATCTTCATTGAGGCCTACAAGTTCGGTGCCCAAAAGCTTGACCGAGCCGCCACTGGCGGGTTCCAGCCCGGTGGAGACCGCCAGAAGGCTGGACTTGCCAGAACCTGATCGGCCCGTGATCGCCACGATCTCGCCCGCCCTGATCTCACCATCTATCCCCTTGAGGATATGGACTGGGCCATCCGCGCCGGGGAGGGACAAGGTTACGTTGTGAAGCGAGAGGACAATTTGGTTTTGGGTCATAGACTGCACATAATCTTGAAAGGGGCTGTCGCAATGGGTGCGAAGGCTTAAATAAGCGTCATGTTGCACTTGCCCCCTATTTTCTCCACCCGTCGAGCCTTTGTGACCGGTAGCGCTGCATTGGTGCTGGCCGGGCAAGAGGCTGCCGCCCAAACAGGCAAAGCGGCGCGGCCAAAACCTTTTACGATTGTGGCCTTTGGCGATTCTTTGACGGCAGGCCTTGGCGTGAAGCGCAGTGAGGCTTTTCCTGCCCGGCTAGAGGCCCGCTTGAAGGCAGCTGGTTATGACTTGCGTATCGCCAATGCCGGTCTGTCGGGTGACACGACCGCAGGGGCCCTAGCGCGATTTGATTTCGCTGTGCCTAGAGGAACCGATGCTGTGCTGCTCGCCATTGGGGCCAATGACATGTTGCAAGGGCGCAGCCCCGAAGATGCCAAGACAAACATTGATACCATGATCACGCGCGCGAAGGCCCGTGGCTTAAAGGTCGCATTATTAGGCATGCGCGCGCCCAGCAATTGGGGTGCGGATTATCGGGCGCGCTTTGACGCCATCTACCCAAGCCTTGCTCGCAAACATAAGATCGCGCTGGACCCTTTTGTGCTGGAAGGGGTAGCCTTGAACCCCGCTCTGAACCAAGCTGATGGGATCCATCCAAACCCTGTGGGTGCCGACCGGATTGCCGCCCGCCTCGTGCCTTTTGTGGCAAAATCATTTGGTCTAAAGCCCAAGCGCCCCTAAACCCTGCTCGCCGCCATAAGGAAATCACCCGTGCTCATGAAACCTCTAGGCCGCACCGGCCTGTCCGTCCCGCTGATTTGCCTCGGCACCATGACTTATGGCGAACAAAATACCGAGGCCGAAGGTCATGCCCAGATGGATTATGCCTTTGAGCGCGGCATCAATTTTTTTGACACGGCGGAGCTTTATTCCATTCCGCCTCGGCCAGAGACCACGGGTTCCACCGAGCGCATCATCGGCACCTGGATGAAAGCGCGCGGTACGCGGGATAAGATTTTCCTTGCTTCCAAGATTGCGGGTCGTTCGCCGATGAATTGGTTCCGCGACTCAGGCGAAGGCTCTCGCGTCAATAAGGCCAATATTGATGAGGCGATTGAAAAGAGCCTCAAGCGCCTGCAAACTGATTATATCGACCTCTATCAGATCCATTGGCCTGACCGCCGCGTCAATATCTTTGGCGGCTGGAGCTATCGAGATTACAAGGACGATTACACCGCCTTTGAAGACGTTTTGGCGGCTTTGGACCCTTGGGTCCAGAAAGGCGCGATCCGGCATATTGGTGTGTCGAACGAGACCGCTTGGGGCGTGATGCGTTTTGTCGAAGAGGCAGAGCGCAATGGCCTGCCGCGCATTGCGACGATCCAGAACGCCTATAATCTCGTCAATCGTACGTTTGAAACCGGCCTTGCCGAAGTCTCCATGCGCGAAAATGTCGGGCTTCTGGCTTATTCGCCATTGGCACAAGGCTATTTGACGGGCAAATATCTTGGTGGCGCGCGTCCACCCGGTGCTCGTACGACTTTGTTCGAGCGTGGTCAGCGCTATCAAGGTCCGGGGGCAGAGCCTGCGATTAAGTCCTATATGGAATTGGCGGCGGCCCATGACTTGACCCCGGTACAATTGGCTCTGAAATTCTGCGCCACGCGGGAATTCATGACGTCAGTCATTATCGGGGCCACCACGATGGACCAGTTGAGCCATGCGATTGAGGCGTTTGACAAGCCTTGGACGCCAGAGCTTGAAGCCGCCGTTGAGACCCTGCACTCGACCATCCCCAATCCCTGCCCCTAAGCCAAGCCGATGCTGCGCCTCTTTGTTGCCTTGCCCTTGCCTGACGCGATTGCGGGAGCCGTGGGGAAAACCCAAAGCGGGCTGGAGCGGGCGTCCTGGAGCAAGCGGGATAATCTGCACATCACCTTGCGCTTTGTGGGCGAGGTCGATGAAGCCCAAGCGAGCGACCTTGATTTGGCTTTGGCGGATATCCGCGTCGCACCCTTTGAGTTGGCGCTGCAGGGTTCGGGCTTTTTCGGCAATTCAAAGCCACATGCGGCTTGGATGGGGGTCGCACCCAATGACGCTCTTACCCACTTGCAACGGGCCTGTGAACGGGCCTGTCGGCAAGTGGGCCTAGAACCTGATACCCGAGCCTATACCCCCCATGTGACCACGTGCTATCTCCAAGATGGACATAGTTTGGAGGCGGTTATTGCCTATCAAGCCCGCCATCATTTGTTCAAGGCAGGGCCGTGGACGGCCGACCGCTTTTTTCTTTACGCCAGCCATATCTCGAAAAAGGGTTCAAACCTATATGGGATCGAGGCGGAATATCCGTTGATCGGCTCAGTGCCATCGGTCGTTTCATCTTGCGTTTGAGCTTGCTTCCCTTTACGCGAGTGGCGTGCTTTTCTGACACTTTAGTGGCGGAAGCATCAGAAAAACGTCCCGAGTACAGACTGTTGCGTTTGCCTTACTTTGCTTTGCCCGGCGTGGTATAAGGTGGTTGTCGCGTTGTGATTTCCTTGATAGACAAAGCGCCCCAGAAAGTAGCGTCCTAACCCCATGTCTTCTTCGGACAATTCTTCACGCAAGCCCTCAGTGAGCCCGATGGGGTCCGCCAGCGGCAAAACCCCGGCACCATCGGGGACCTTGAGTGAAGGGGAACGCGACCGCTTTGCTGATTTGATGGAAGCGGTGGCGATCCATAAAGATAAGGCGGCCTATGGCGAGCTGTTTGCCTATTATGGGCCGCGTGTGAAAGCCTATTTGATGCGTCTGGGAGCCGACAATGCGCTCGCAGAAGAATTGGCCCAAGAGGTGATGGTGACGGTTTGGCGCAAGGCCGATCTATTTGATCGTACGCAAGCCTCGGTCTCAACCTGGTTGTTTCGGGTTGCGCGCAACAAACGCATCGATGCCATTCGCCGCACCACTAAGGCAGAGCTTGACCCGAATGACCCCTTGCTCTTGCCATCAGCACCCCCTGCTGCGGACCAGTTGATTACGGGTGCAGAGCGCGACCAATTGGTCCGCGCTGCCATCGTTGATCTGCCGGAAGAACAACGCCAACTCTTGCAGCAAGCCTTTTACGACGGCCTCTCACACCGCGAGATTGCTGAGCAGACCGGCACCCCACTTGGTACCGTCAAGTCCCGACTTCGATTGGCTTTTTTGAAGCTAAGGTCGAAACTTGACAGCCCAGACTGACCTATTGCGGTCGGCTCGCCTTGACGTTAGGAAATGGCAACCAATATCGCTTACCACGGCAGTGCAAACTAGCATACGTTCTGCCGCGCCGGGACGCTGTGACAAGACTTGGAATGGGCCTTTAGGGTTTGGATTAGGGAAGATGATGATCAGCGCATATCCTGATGACTTCCTGACCGCAGACCCGTCTTTGCGTCTATTGGTAGAAACGCAAGCTGCATTGAAAGGTTTCAGTTCCTTTCCACTCGATTTGAGTGATGTTGTCGGTGGTGCCGCTTTGGAAGCTGAAAGCCCCGTCGATGTTTCCAGTCATTTTTTGGCAGATGTTTTGGCTCGGATTGACGCGTTGGACGATAGCCAAGCCAAAGCCCAAGAAGCGGTCCATGCGGCTGGGCGCGCCATTGGTGAACTCTTGGGCCTGCCCCAGCCGTTGCGAGATATCAGCCTTAATTCTGCGGCCCGTGAGGGCTGGACCTTTGCAGGGCCGGGCGTGAAATCCATGGCGCTGGAAACGGGTGGGGCTTTGCGCGCTAAATTGTTGCGGATCGAGCCCGGCCACGGAGCCCCCCATCATGACCATACCGGCACCGAATATACATTGGTGGTCTGCGGTGCGTTTGAGGATGGAACCGGCATGTTTGGTCCCGGCGATCTCTCGATCAAGCAGCCAGGTCAAATGCACCACCCTGTCGCTCTACCGGGCGGCGTTTGCTTGGCTTTGACGGTTGAAGAGGGCGATATTGCCTTGACCGGCGCGCTTGGCATGTTGCAGCGTCTCTTCACCCGCCACTAAGCCAATCCTAACCCGCCACGCCGCACGTGCCTCTTGACCCTTGCCTCGGACAGGGCAATGAAGCCTGAAGCATCATGTGAAACCCACATGATTGGAAGTAGTGTCAGCGGTAGGAGCTCTCATGAGCAGCGAAACGAAAGAAACTGGCTATCCAACCGGAACCCTGATGAAGGGCAAGCGCGGCCTGATTATGGGCGTGGCCAATGACAAGTCGATCGCATGGGGCATTGCGAGCCAATTGGCCGCCCAAGGTGCCGAATTGGCCTTTACCTATCAAGGTGAAGCGTTGGAGAAGCGCATGCGGCCTTTGGCTGAAAGCGTTGGCTCTGACTTGATCCTGCCTTGCGATGTCACCGATGATGCAGCTTTGGACACGGTTTTTGCCGCTATCAAGGAAAAATGGGGCGGTCTAGACTTCTTGGTGCACGCTATCGCTTTCTCCGACAAGAATGAGCTCAAAGGCTCGTTTGTGGAAAATACCACGCGTGAGAACTTCCTCCGCACCATGGATATTTCGGCCTTCTCCTGGGTGGCTTGTGCGAAACGCGCGGCACCCTTGATGTCGCCTGGCGGCTCGATGATCACTTTGTCCTATCTGGGGGCAGAGCGCGTTTTGCCATCTTACAATGTAATGGGCGTCGCCAAGGCAGCGCTGGAAGCCGCCACCCGCTACATCGCCCGCGACTTGGGCCCTAGCGGCATTCGCGTCAACGCCATCAGCGCCGGGCCGATGCGCACCTTGGCCCTAGCTGGCATCCAAGGCGGTCGTGGCCTCGTCAATACCGGCCGCGAGTGGTCCTTGATGAAGGAAGACACCAGCATGGAAGGCATCGCAGGCTGTGCATTGTGGCTCTTGTCTGACATCGGCCGCTCCACTACCGCCGAAGTAATCCATGTCGACGCAGGCTTCCACGTCGTCGGCGTGCCGGATGGTTTGAACGAAGGCTAAGCAGGCTGGTGTGATCCATGATTACCCACAGCGACGATTATTTCACTAAGGGATGTGGTCGTTGTGGACGATTTGAGACGCCAGACTGTTCGGTCCATCTGTGGAGCCAAGGGCTCGCCGCGCTTCGTCAGCTGTGTTTAGAGGCGGGCCTAACCGAAACGGTGAAGTGGGGCCACCCCTGTTATCAAGAGGGGGATCGCAATATCGCGCTCTTAGGTGCGCATCGCGATTGCTATGTACTGACCTTTTGTAATGCCGCCCTTCTAAAAGACCCAGAGCAAATCCTAGAGCGCGCTGGCCCTAACACCCAGGCGGCTGACCTCGTGCGGTTTAAAGATGTGGCGCAATTTCAGGCCTTAGCCCCCACGCTGAAAGCCTATTTGGCTGAGGCGATTGGCTATGCCCGGGCAGGCCTTAAGCCCGTCAGAACCCAAGTAGAATTCGACTTGCCTGACGAACTAATCGAGGCGCTCGATGCTGATCGGGAGCTAGCGCAAGCCTTTAACGATCTGACCCCGGGGCGACAACGCAGCTATGCCATCGCCCTCAATTCCACTCAAAACCCCACCACCCGCCAAGCACGGATAGCTAAGTTTCGACCCAAAATCTTGCGCGGAAAGGGTGCTTTAGAGCGGGAGTAGGGGGGATCAATTTCGCTTTGGAGCGCGCTTGAGCTGTTGACAGCCCCCTAAAACGCCTTCGTCAGACCAAACTGCACCTGCCGTGGCGCGCCGGGCAGGATGCCGCGGGAGCGGTCGACGATGGTGCGGGTGTCACCAGCATTTTTGACGGCGATATAGGCACCCAGCGGCCAGTTTTCGGGATGGATGTTCAGCGTTAAGTTCCAGATGTCGGCGGCCTTGATCAAGCCGCGTTGACCGTCTGCAGTCGGGGTGACCGTATTGAGGTCGTCGGTGAACATCTCGTCGGTGCGGACATATTCGACTTGAAACTCACCCATCTTGCCCAATCGATAACCGATGGCAGCATTGATCAGCCATTCTGGTGCATACGGCAGGCGGTTGCCGCTGACCGAGCGTGTACTATTGCCCGAGACGCCCGAAAAGCGCGTGCCGACATAGCTGGCGTCGGCTACATGCGTCAGGGCGGCACGGAAGAACAGGTCATTGCCGGTCGTCATCAGACCCATATCGGCGAGAGAGCCGCGCAGTGAGGCCTCAAAGCCTTGGTGCAGGGTTTCGCCCGCGCTTGTCAGCGTGGCACCCGCTCCGCCTGCGACCGAGCTTGGCACGATCTGATTGTCAAAATCCATGCGGAACCAGGTCACATCGACGGCCACGCCTTTGGTGATGTCGCCACGCACGCCCGCTTCCCAATTGGTGCTGGTCTCTGGGCCTAGATTGATCGAGGACCCTGTCGTGTTGTTGATCGCATCTTCCACGCGCGGCGGCGAGAAGCCTTTATGGACGCCGATATAGGCCGCAAATCGCGGGCCGATCTTGTAGGAGGTGCCAAGCCCTGGAATCCATTCTTGGATTTGATCCTTACCGCGCACGGGGCTTGCCGGATTAAGACGATTGAGCCTTTGAAGATCAATATGCTCATAGCGCAGGCCTGGCGAGATCGTCCAAGGCCCGATGCTCGCCTTGGTGGTGGCAAAGCCTGACCACGCTTGCAGATAGCGCAGATTATTTTCACGCACGCCCGCGTTCACGCTGGTGCCCGGCGTGCGGCCGGTTGGGGTGTCGGAGTTGATTTGCAGGCGGTTTTGCCGCTCATCACTGTAGCGGATACCATATTCGCTCTCAAACTTAATAGCACCCACTTCGCCGGTTTTGCTCAAACGGCTTTCGAGGCCATAGGTGTGATATTTGCGCAGGCGGCCTTCATTGCCGCAGGTGGTCAAGAGGTTGGCCATGCTTGCGCAAGTTGGGTCCGACGCATCATTCGGGCGTTGGGCAGAGTTTGAAGATTGCCGCCACCAATCGCGATCAAACCACGAATAAGAGGCCGAGGTCTTCAAGGTGGTCGTGTCATTGATCGACCAAGCCCACAAGAGGGAGGCCCCCACGCGGACGGCCTCAAATCCGTCATTCACAAAGGCATTCTGGCGGCGATTAGCCAGATACTCTGCTTGGGTGAGGCCCGAATAAGTGACTTGGCTATCTTCGCCATAGCGGCTCACGCGCAAGGTCAAATCATGATGCTCGCCAAAGCTTTTTTCGAGCTTCAGATACAGGTCATTGATTTTAAGTGATTGATTGTCCCGCACGCCATCGGATTGGGTAGCGTTCGCATGAAGGAGGGCGCGCATACCTGCAATCGGTCCACCGAGATTGAGGTCTGCTTCTAAATAGCTATCAGAGCCTGCGGCCCACGTCGCTTGGCCTTCAAAGGCTTCAGGCGCAGGCGGGGTCACATAATTGATGACCCCGCCAACGGTGTTAGGGCCAAAGCGGATTTGGCTTGCGCCTTTGAGGATTTCGATCCGGCTATAGCGGCGGATGGGTGGGTGATAATAGGTGGCGTTATCGCCATAGGGCGCAAAGCTCAGCGGCAGGCCATCTTCCAGCAGCAAGACTTTGGACGAGCGCGTCGGGGATAGGCCACGAATACCAATATTGGGGCGCAGGCCCAGGCCTTCTTCATCACGTGCAAAGACGCCAGGTACTTGGCGCAGCGCTTCATTGACGTACAGGACTCGTGCGCGCACCAGATCTGCCTGCTCAATCGTCGCACCAGAGCCAGGAATGGTCCGAAGCCCATCTTTCTGCCCAATGACAATAATGGTCTCCACCGGCGCACTCTCTTCGGCCGATGCTAGGGCCGGGGTAAGGGCGACTAGGCCCCCCAGACACAAAGCAACTGTGAGGGAGGAAGGCGGGCGGGTTGTCTTGTTTTTAATGATACTCATTCTTAGTTTCATATTGCGAATGATTTGCAAAAACAAGTAGGCAAAATCGTAAATTACAGTCATCACTGGCTTTTTCAGGGGTTCCTCGCTATGAACAGAGGCAAGATAAGGAGGTGACAAGTGCTCTTTGATCCCACATTTAACGGGAGCGTGCCGCCTTTGGTGCTTTACCATTTTGGTCACAGGAAGCCTTTTTGAACATGAGCGTGCGACACAAGTGACCTTAAACGTGCCAACCGATAGCCTTGAGGCGACCACGTCGACGAGTCCCCCCGAGTTTAAGCTCAAAGATGGCTTGACCGCGCGGCTCTTGACCATTGGCGCGGGCTTTATCCTGTTGACAGAAGCCTTGTTCTTCCTGCCAACCATGGCGAGCCTGCGCGACGAATGGATCGTAAGTCGTCTCAATACAGCCGAGATTGTCGCTTTGGCCGGAACCGCGCCGGATAGCGATGGTCTGATGGGGGGCCGCACGTCTGAGCTGGTGCGCGCAGCCGAAATCCAGTCGGTGACGATTATTCAGAATGATCTCCGTCTGCTTGTCATGGGCACCCCGCCGCAAGGCACGATCATTGACATTGATCCAGAAGCCCAGACCATCGGCCGATCGCTCTCAGGCGTGTTGGAAGCCTATGCAGCGCCTGAAGGCCGATACCTAAGGATCGTTGGGCGGCCACAGACCAATGCGGCCATCAAGCTTGAAGTCATTGTCGCAGAAGCACCTCTAAAGGAGTCGCTTATGCGGTCGACGTGGCAGGTATTGTTAGCGTCGCTGGCTCTATCCTTGACCATTGGGGCGCTTATTTATGCTGCCTTGGCCGATGGGTTCGTGCGGCCGATGCGGCGTTTGACGCGCGCGATTACCCGCTTCAGCACCGCACCAACCGATGCGAGCCGGGCGCTTGTGCCTTCCGGGCGCTCCGACGAAATTGGCCAAGCCGAAGTTGCCTTTTCTTCTATGCAAGACACCGTGCGGCAGGCCTTCATTCAGAAGGATCGCTTGGCGCAATTGGGGCTTGCTGTCTCCAAAATCTCCCACGATCTGCGGCATTCATTGGGTGCTGCCCAATTGGTGAGTGAGCGTTTAGCCTCGGTAGATGATCCGGTTGTGCGGGCGACCGCGCCCCGGCTTGAACGGGCGTTGCAGCGGGCGGTCAACTTAGCGCAGTCCACGTTGGCGTTTGGAAAAGCGCAAGAGCGCCCGCCTGAAACTGAGCTCTTCTATCTGTCTGATGCGTTGGATGACGCGGCAGAAGAAGCTTTGGCAGGCCTAACCGTGCCTTGGGATCATCAAGTTCCCAATGACCTTGAAGTGGAAATGGACGCTGATCATTTCCACCGCATCTTGACCAATTTGATCCGCAATGCGGCCCAAGCGATCGCTCAATCCGGCAAGCCTGGCTCGATCCATGCCCATGCAACCGTCGAAGGCGACCGTATTGACCTACATGTCATCGATTCAGGGCCCGGTCTGCCTAAACGCGTGCAGGACAATTTGTTCATGCCATTTGCTGGTAGCGGGCTAGCAGGTGGGACAGGGCTTGGCCTTGCTATTGCGCGCGAGCTAGCCCGCTTAAACGGCGGCGACATTGTCTTAGGTGCGACAGGGCCGTCGGGCACCGACTTCATCGTGCAAATATCGGCGCAAAAGGCCGATCCTTCGGAGAGTGCTGCCTAAGCACCCTTGGCCTCGGCTTCCTCCCGCTTTTCGCGCTCCAGAATTTCCCGGGCTGGACCGCGGGAGATGACTAAAGCCATGATGATGCCGAAAATCCCGATCAAGGATGTGTAGAAGAAGAAGGCGGTGTAACCGGCAGCAAGCGCTTGACCTGATACGCCAAGCTTTGCCCCACCCGCGGCAAAGGCTTCGGCTGGTAAATGGTTGAACCAAGGCTTCATGGCGGCCAACCAGCCTGTCTCTGACGCCTTGGCTGCACCTTCGATCACACGGCCGGAAAGCGCGGTGATGATCTTGCCAGGCAGGGCATAGAGTGAGGAGAACACCGCATATTGCGTCGCTGTAAAGCCTTCCTTCGTCAGCATCGACATGTACATGATCAGGCACGTGCCCGCGAACATGCCCGACAAATTATCGATGCCAATCGCGACATAAAGTGCAGGAATATTGGGGCCGGTCAGCGTAATCGCGATGAACGCCAAGTTCGACAAAGGCTGTAAAAAGGCCCCAATGACGAGGCAACGGAAAAGACCAAACTTTAAGACCAGCCAACCGCTTAAGCCTGCTCCAATCGCACTCATGGCTGCGCCAAAGAATTTTTGCGCAACCGCAATGGAGTCCTTCGAGAAGCCTGCATCCAAATACATGGTTGAGGTCAGATTTAGGACGAAGTCTGCTATCCGATAGACGCAGATGAACACCAAGATCAGGCTGGCTAAGTCCTTGTAGCGGCTGAAGAAGTCCGCCAATGGGTCTGCCAAGGCTGCCTTGAAATAGGCACCGGGGCGGGTTTTTAGGCGTGGGATTTGTAGGCAAGCCACCACCACGAGACTAAGGCCGATCAGTGCATAGCCTACCTGCTGCCAAACACCCCAAGGCCTCGCAGCCAGCGCCTCGCTCATGGCTTTTGTGCCGCCATAAAGGTCACCGACCAACCACGCCAAGGGCTCTGCCTTGCCAGCCAACCCCACTGCTAGCACACATGCGGCCAGCACCATCAGGGCAATGCGGCCGACCCATTCCAAATAATCGACCACGCCCCGATCAGGCACATCGGCGGGGGCGACCCATCGGGGCGCTGGGGCTGTGGTCTCACGCGGGGCCAAGAGCGTTGAGATGATCGCCAAACCCATGAAGCCCGCCATCGCGGCATAGGCAGCGGCCCAGCCAAGCCAGCCATATTGGTCGCCATTCAGGGCTTGGGCGACAAACAACGGTAGTGCCCCGGCCAACAGAATCGCGACCCGATAGCCCCATTGATAGGTTGCGGTTAAAACGCCCAAGCGGTTAGCATCACGGGCCACTTCAATGCGCCATGCATCAATCGCAATATCTTGCGTGGCCCCCGCTAAAGCAATCAGCACGGCAAAGGCCGCAAAGGGGATAAAGGCAGCAGTGGCATCGCCTTCTTTTGTGAAAGCCAGCGCAGGGTCATTCATTGCCATCAACAACAGCCCGACAATGACAATGGCTTGGGTTAACAGCATCCAAGCCCGGCGGCGGCCTAAAGCCTTATCCAAAACAGGGATCGCGACCCGGTCGACCAAGGGTGCCCACAGAAACTTTAGCGCATAGGTTAGAGTGGCGAGCCCCATCAATCCGATCAGAGCCAATGAAGCCCCGGCTTCGCGCAGCCAGATGAATAGGGCGATGCCCGCCAATTGATTGGGCATGCCGGCGGCAAAGCCCAAGCCAAACATGACCAGTGAAGGCCGTTCAAAAAAGGCCCCAACGCCTACTTTATCGTCGGCACCAAGTTCTAATTCCGGTTCGTTCGCGGATTTGCCAGCCATGAAGGTCCTCACAAGGATCAGGACCTCAAAAAAGCGGTCCCTAATCAGGCAGCGAAAGTGGCCTGTCTGGTGGCATTCGTCCAGCGCTCTAATACAGACGATAACATAGCTGGGTCGAGTGGCTTGGTGATGAAGTCGTTCATACCGGCATTTTTGCAGGCACGACGGTCTTCTTCCATGGCCGCCGCCGTCAATGCGATGATGGGTGTCTCCAAGAAGCGGCCACCTAAGGCGCGGATGGCGCGGGTGGCTTCAAACCCGTCCATCACTGGCATGTGCACGTCCATTAGGACGAGATCATAAGGCGCTTCTTGTAAGGCCGCAAAAGCTTCTGCCCCATTGCCAACGGCGACGACATGGCAGCCGTTGCGGACTAGAAGCGATTTCGCAAGGAGCGCATTGATTGGATTGTCTTCGGCCAAGAGGACGCGCAACCCAATCGCCAGAGGCGTCGTATCAGCGCGCTCGTCATTGGCGACCACAGGACGTGTATCCGCGCCTTCCCCTGCGGCCAATGCCACACGCTCGATCAAGGACGCGATGCGCAGGGGCTTAATCAAGTAACCGATCGCACCTTTGGCGCGGTAATCGTCAATCAAGTCGCGGCGCTCTTGTGGAATCAGCGCGACAACCGGGCTGGCGCATTTGAGCCAAGGGGCTGCGTGCACAGTATCGGTATGGTGATCGAGAAGGATCACACTGGCCTCTTTGGCTTGGCGCGGGGTTGTCACTTGCTTGACGCGTGCGCCCTCATCTTCCAGCGCCAAAGTAAGGGCTTCGACCAAGAGCGTGGACTGGCTATGGATTGCGATGGTTTTCCCCGTCAGGCGCTGGCTGGGGGCGTGGGCATGGGTGACTGTTTCAAAGGGAATATCAATCAAGAACACACTGCCGCCGCCTTCGCGGTTCTTCAAACTAACCGTGCCGCCCAAAGCCGTGGTCAGCTTCTTCACAATGGCAAGGCCTAGGCCCGTGCCGCCAAAGCGCCGTGAATGCGACGAGTCGGCTTGTAGGAATTCTTCAAAGACGCGTTCCATCTTGTCGACAGGAATGCCAATGCCGGTATCTTCCACGCTAAAGCGCAGACGGTTCACGCCCGTGGCTTCCAAGCGCAGCAAAACGCCACCTTCTTGGGTGAATTTCACGGCGTTTGAGGCCAAGTTCAAAATGATCTGGCGCAAGCGACCATCATCGCCGGCCACTTCAATGGGTACATTTGGGGCAACAACCAGCACAATCTCAAGGGCCTTTTCATGCGCCCGAGGCGAGCAGAGTTCGGCGACCGATTGCAGCGTTTTCGCTGGATTGAAGACCATGGTCTCTAGCTCAATCTTGCCGCTTTCCAGCTTGGCATAATCGAGAATATCATTGAGCAGTGCCAACAGATGTTGGCCAGAATCGGTAACCGCGCCAAGCCAAGAGCGCTGGGCGCTGGTCAGTTCACTCATGCCCAACAAACCCGCCATGCCCAAAATCCCGTTCAATGGCGTGCGGATTTCGTGGCTGAGGGTGGCAAACAACATGGTCTTGCCGCGCGCCGTTTCGTCGGCATCAGGGCGGAACAAGCCCAATTGACTGCCATCTTCGCGCTCTTGGATCATCCAGCCAAATCGGGCTTCATACCAAGGTGCGAAGGCACCCATGGCCACTTGCTCGCCAAATCGTTGCAAAGCCAAGTCATTAGCTTCTAAAACGCGGCCATTTTTGCTGGCAAGAATGGCGCAATCTGGCAAGTCGCTCAAAGCGAAAGTCAAAGTTGTCATGCCCTCACCCTAACCGATAGGGGTTAAGGAAAGGCTGCGTAACCACAAATTCAGGACTTTTTTGGCCATACATAAGGATGGCGGACATAGCCAAAGGCGGGCAGGGCCTCATTGCCGCGCTTGAAATCAAAAAAGGTTGCATTCTCCCAATGCGAACCTGTGCCCCAGCGCGTCTTGCACGAGGTAGAGACCCAAGCGGGCTCCCAATAGACCACGCCGACACCACCATGGCTGATCACCCCTTGGGTCAAGTCGACCAGATAGCGCAATTGGTCATTCGGTGTGGCGGGATATTCCTTGATCAAGGTGTCAGGACCCAGAAGATTTGCGGCCTCATCGACCCCGTCATTGGTCCAGGGATAAGAGGTTTCAACCACAATCACTTTGGCTTTGTAGGTGGCGGTTAAGCGTTTGATCGCGGCATTGAGGCCATCTAAGCCTTGGGTAGACCACTTACGATAATAGGACAGGCCGATGTAATCAAAGTCGGTTACGCCAGCCTCAGCGGCCTTGGCAAACCATGGTTCTGCATTTTCAGGCTGGGCAATGTGCAGCATGATTTTTGGGTCGGTACCTGTGGCCTTGCCGGCATCGCGCACTGCCTTGATCCCGGCGTTGAACAAAGCGGCGTTGCGGACCCAATCCGTCGTGCGGGTCTCCCATTTCCAATCCTTACGGCCCATCATTTCTTTATTGGTTTCGTTGCCGACTTGGACCATGTGCGGCATCAGGCCCTCGCTGGCGAGCTTGGTCAGCGTTTCAAAGGTGAATTGATAGACGGCTGCGGCGAGGCCTTCTGTGGTTGGAATGTTCTCCCAAGCCTTTGGTATCCATTGTTTGTCGCCATCGGCCCAATCGTCGGAATAGTGAAAGTCCAACAGGACATCCTGCCCGCTCGCCTTGGCCCGACGCATCGAACGGCGCACATCGTCAAAAGTGCTGTAGGTCGTCCAGTCTGGATTATTCCACAAGCGCAGACGCACCAGATTATGGCCGGTGTCGGCAAACAATTGATAGGGGTCAACGCGCTTGCCGCCTTGGCGATAGACCGCGCCGCAATCTTCCATCTCATTCACATAAGACAGGTCGGCACCGAAGTAGAAATCTGGATGATTGGGCTGTTGTGCCGGCGCTGCAAAGCCTGTGCGGATAAGCCCGCTGGAGGTCAAAAGTCCGAGCCCTGCGGCCAGTGCCTGTCGCCTAGAAAAAGTCATGCACCCACTCCTTGAAGCGGCTAGATGACCATTCAATGCTTTAGCGTGCAAGGAATTCAAGCAACGCCCGCTCTATCTGAGTTAGATAGAGCGGATAAGCTGTTGCGCCTACCAAAATCAGGCGGCGATTAAGCCACTTTCCAGTGCTGCCTTTTTGATCGCGGCTTGCATTTTTTCAAACGCACGCACTTCGATCTGGCGGATGCGTTCACGGCTGACGCCATATTGATCGGCGAGGTCTTCCAGCGTCACGGGATCATCGCGCAAGCGACGCTCGCGGATGATGTGCTGTTCACGCTCGTTCAAGGTCGACAAGGCTTGGTTCAACAAGATCATGCGCTCATCATGCTCTTCGCGCTCGGCATATTCGGTTTCAGCGCTTTCCTCATCCGAAGCCAGCCAATCCTGCCATTCCCCGCCACCATCTTCGCCGACGCGAACGTTAAGCGAGGCATCGGGGCCCGACAGCCGACGGTTCATCGAGATGACTTCGTCGTTCGTAACAGCCAATTGGGTCGCGATATAATTCACGTCTTCCGGCTTCAGATCGCCTTCCTCAATCGCCTGCATCTTCGATTTCATGCGGCGGAGGTTGAAGAACAACTTCTTTTGCGCAGCCGTGGTACCCATTTTGACCAAGGACCAAGAGCGCAGCACATATTCCTGAATCGAAGCGCGGATCCACCACATGGCATAGGTTGCCAAGCGGAAGCCCTTTTCAGGGTCAAACTTTTTAACCGCCTGCATCAGACCGATATTGCCTTCAGAAATGACTTCCGCCACAGGCAGGCCATAGCCGCGATAACCCATCGCCATCTTCGCCACGAGGCGCAAATGGCTGGTCACAAGCTTTTCTGCCGCACCAGTATCTTCATGCTCACGCCAGCGCTTGGCGAGCATATATTCCTCGTCCTTATGCAGCATAGGAAATTTACGGATCTCTGTGAGATACCGCTGAAGGCCCAGTTCTGGCCCAACATTAAGCGCGAGTGCGCGAGTCATAGGTCCACTCCCCAAAAGAATTACCCTTGTAAGTCGGGTAATAGTAGGAGCGTCGGGGCAGGGAATTGGTTCCCGTTCCGGCGTTCGAGACTCCACTTAGGAGTGCGGCCCAGCAAAATAAAGGCCTGTCCTGATGAATGATTGGTAAGGTTTCGTCATGCCGTGGATGAGAAGTCCTGGTGCGGCATGAAAAGGGCCCTCTGACGACGTCAGAAGGCCCCATTTCTAGCTGGATTTGATACCTTAAGCTGCGCGGGCCAATTGACGCAGCACGAACTGCATAATCCCGCCCGAGAAATAGTAGTCGAGCTCATTTGCCGTATCGATGCGGCTGATGACGGGTGCAATCACCACTGTGCCATCGGCGCGGCGGATTTCGACTTCCATCTCTTTGCGTGGCGCGATGTCATTGATGCCATAGATGGACACCATTTCATCGCCGACCAGATTGAGGCTGGCCCAAGTTACGCCATCGCGGAACTGGAAGGGCAGAACCCCCATGCCAATCAGGTTCGACCGGTGAATACGCTCAAAGCTCTCGGTGATCACAGCCCGGACACCCAGAAGATTGGTGCCTTTAGCTGCCCAGTCACGTGACGAGCCTGTGCCATATTCCTTGCCTGCAAAGATCACCAATGGCGTGCCGGCATCCTTATAGAGCATGGCGGCATCATAAATCGGCATGACTTCGCCATCTGGCCAATGCTTGGTGACACCACCTTCAACCCCTGGAACCATTTGGTTCTTGATGCGGATGTTGGCGAAGGTGCCGCGCATCATGACTTCATGGTGGCCACGGCGCGCGCCGTAGGAGTTGAAGTCGATAGCTGAGACGCCATTTTCAGTCAGGAATTTGCCTGCGGGGCTTGACGCTTTGATCGAGCCTGCGGGCGAAATGTGGTCGGTGGTGATGCTGTCGCCGAACAGACCCAAGACGCGGGCGTGCAGAATGTCTTCCACACCCTTTGGCGTCATGGTCATGCCGTCAAAGTAAGGCGGGTTGGCAACATAGGTCGACTTGGCCGGCCAATTATAGGTTTGACCGCCCGAGACTTGGATCGCTTGCCAATTTACATCGCCCTTGAACACGTCGGCATAGCGACGGGCAAACATCTCTGCCGTCACATATTCGCGCATGATGGCAGAGACTTCAGCAGATGTTGGCCACACGTCCTTTAGATAGACCGGTTGGCCATCAGTACCGGTGCCGAGCGGCTCTTTGTTGAGGTCGACCTGCATTGAGCCTGCCAGAGCATAGGCGACAACCAGTGGCGGTGAAGCCAGATAATTGGCGCGCGTATCTGGGTTGACGCGGCCTTCAAAGTTCCGGTTGCCCGACAGCACAGAGGCAGCCACCAAATCACCGGCCACAATGGCCTTGGTGATTTCTTCCGGCAGAGGGCCAGAGTTACCGATACAGGTGGTGCAGCCATAACCAACCAAGTTGAAGCCCATGGCGTCCAAATCAGACTGAAGGCCGGACTGGGTTAGATAATCGGTGACGACTTGCGAGCCCGGTGCGAGCGAGGTTTTCACCCAAGGCTTTACGGTCAGGCCCTTGGCGCGGGCCTTGCGGGCCACAAGGCCCGCCGCGATCAGCACCGAAGGGTTAGAGGTGTTGGTGCACGAGGTAATCGCGGCAATCACCACATCCCCATGGCCGAGGTCATGATTGTGACCCGCAACGCCAACGCGCTTGGCCACTTCGCCCGCCTTGCCAAACTCACCTTCGAGTGCAGTCTTGAACGCGGTTGCGGCATCGGCCACCAAGACGCGGTCTTGTGGACGCTTAGGACCGGCAAGTGAGGGTTGAACGCTGCCCAAATCGAGGGCCAATTCGTCGGTGAAGACGGGCTGACCGGCATCATGCTTCCACATCATATTGGCTTTGGCATAGGCCTCAACCAAAGCAACCCGGCCCGCATCGCGGCCGGTGGAGCGCAGGAAGTTGATTGTGTCTTCTGCCACCGGGAAGAAGCCGCAGGTCGCGCCATATTCTGGGGCCATATTGGCTATAGTGGCGCGGTCTTCCAAGGTCATGGAATCAAGGCCCGGACCAAAGAATTCAACGAACTTGCCGACAACGCCCTTTTTGCGCAGCATTTGCGTGACGGTCAGCACGAGGTCGGTCGCGGTGGTCCCTTCTGGAAGTTTGCCGTCGAGTTTAAAGCCAACCACTTCAGGGATCAGCATCGAGATGGGCTGGCCCAGCATTGCTGCTTCAGCTTCAATCCCGCCAACGCCCCACCCCAGAACGGCCAAGCCATTAATCATGGTGGTGTGGCTGTCAGTACCCACGACGCTGTCAGGGTAGGCGACTTCATCGCTACCATCTTCAGCGGTCCAAACGGTTTGGGCCAGATATTCGAGGTTCACTTGGTGGCAGATGCCAGTGCCGGGCGGCACCACCCGGAAGTTCTTAAACGCGCTTTGGCCCCAACGCAGGAACTCATAGCGCTCGCCATTGCGGTCATATTCAAGGTCAACGTTCTTCGCGAAGCTGTCGCCCTTGCCTGCATAATCCACCATCACCGAGTGGTCGATCACGAGGTCGACGGGGATTAGAGGGTTGACCTTTTCTGGGTTGGAACCCAGCGCGGCAGCAGCATCGCGCATCGCCGCCAGATCGACCACGGCAGGAACGCCGGTGAAGTCTTGCATGAGCACGCGGGCTGGGCGGAAGGCGATCTCATGTTCGATCTTGCCTTTGTTTTCCACCCACTTTGCGACCGCTTCGATATCGGCCTTGGTCACCGTGACGCCATCTTCGGCGCGTAACAGGTTTTCCAGTAGAATTTTCAAAGTCACGGGCAGTTTAGAAACATCGCCAAGACCATTTTTCGAGGCCGCTTCTAAAGAATAATAGACATAGGTCTTGTCGCCGACAGTTAGAGTCTGACGAGATTTAAAACTATTGAGTGAGGGCATGGTAGCCGTCCTTTGTTCGAGCGAGTTGATCATCACTGGATTGCCCTTAACCAGCGGCTAACAAGCAAACCAAATTTCGCCCGCAAGGGTCGCGCGCTTGTGAGCGGCGTATCGACCGGCGGTTTGCCACCGTGTCCGGCAGCGTGGCTGCTTTAGCGCGGAAATGGTTAAAGGTCTATGATGGGTTTCAGGGTTTTGGGCATGTTATCGCTGACGGCGTCAATGGAGTCCCAGATCTTGTACCGCAAGATCCTTGGGGGTGGAGCGCGGCACCAGTTTCGGCGAGGATATTGCAGCGGACAGAACAAAACTTATCCCCCTCTGATGACGCCTCGCATAACCTAAGCCCATCTCCGACGAGAGGGCGTTGTTGCTGCAGCGGTGACACCGGTTGGGGATGGGTAAGCGGGGTTAATCGGGGCAGACGTGGCTGCTTCGTGTTTTCATGAGGATTAGCTCGTCCTCATGCCCGGTGTGCTCAAGACCGACTGCCGTGTGAAGCCGGAGGTCAAGTCTTTCAATAGGCTTGAAACAAAACTCGCGGGATCTCCTTGAGTGGGTTCTAAACCCACTCGTTAAAAGGTCTTCATGTACAGGCGGGGGCAATGTCACCACCGAGGAGGGCTCATGATCCTCCCTTGGGCACACAGACTTATTTCAGCCGGGGCGCACGGCATGCGTCGTATTCCGGGCCAGTCCGTTAATCTGGCCCACCTCATCTGGCGCACACCACGCGCCCCGGCCCCTCTGCCTTCGGGCAACAAGGTGCACCCCCGGTGGTTTTCCGCGCGGGGCTGAAGGTGTTGGGGGGTATCAACAAAAGCTGTGTCATCCCGGACGGCGTCAGCCGATCCGGGACCCCGTGCCGCAAAGTCCACCGGGGTCCCCGCTCTGCGCTATCGCTTCGGCGGGGATGGACATGCACAGCGTTTGGACTCCTACCCAACCACCTTCTGTTCAATCGCCCCAAAGATGGAGTGGCCCTTGGCGTCATCGGCCCAAATGCGCACGACTTGGCCGTGTTTGAGGAAGGGCGTTTTGGCGGCTCCGTGGAGGATGGTTTCCACGACGCGGACTTCTGCCAAGCAGGAATAGCCAAGACCACCTTCAGCGATTGGCTTACCTGGGCCACCTGCTGCGTCGCGGTTGGAGACGGTGCCAGAGCCGATGATGGTGCCAGCGCAGAGGTTACGGGTGCGGGCGGCATGGGCGATTAATTGACCGAAATCGAAGGTCATATCCAAGCCTGTTTCAGCCCGGCCCAGCGGCGCGGCATCGAGGTCGACGCTTAACGTGACATGCAGTTTCCCGCCGTCCCAGAGCGGTCCTAGGCTTTCTGGTGTGACCGCGACGGGGGAAAAGGCGCTGGCGGGCTTGGCTTGGAAGAAGCCAAAGCCCTTGGCCAATTCGTTGGGGATCAGATTGCGCAGGCTGACATCATTGACCAAGCAGACAAGCGCAATGTGATCGCGTGCAGCCTCTGCGCTGATGCCTTGTGGCACATCGGTGGTGATGACGGCCACTTCGGCTTCAAGGTCACAGCCCCAGGTCTCATCGGCGAGCATGATGGGCGATCGTGGCGGCAAGAAGTCGTCAGAGCCGCCTTGATACATCAAGGGGTCCGTCCAGAAGCTGTCTGGCATCTCCGCGCCACGGGCTTGGCGCACCAATTGGACATGGTTCACATAGGCCGAGCCATCGGCCCATTGATAGGCGCGTGGCAGTGGCGAATGGGCTTCGCGTTCATGAAAGCGCTCAGTTGGCACCGCGCCACGTTCAAGGGCCTCGCTCAAGGTCTGCAGGGCGGGGCCACAACGTGCCCAGTCGTCTAGAGCCGCTTGCAGGGTTGGGGCGATCAAACCTGCGTCGGTGCAATAATTGAGGTCGGACGAGACGACGACGAGGCGTCCATCACGCCCGGACTTTAAAGAAGCAAGTTTCATGAGCGTTTCCTATTGGCTGGTTGGTCCCAGCGTATCTCTAAGCAGGGTCTGGATTCTTATGGCTGGCGCGAGCCTTTGCATGCAGCCAGTCGGCATGGCGGGGGGCCTTTTTCGTCTTGGACCATTCGTCCAGCATGTCTGGGGCCACACGCCGCAGTTCGGTCAACTCCGCCGCGGTGCCGGTATCATGGGCCAATTCTAGCCTGTGCCCATTGGGGTCAAAGAAATAGATGGAGCGGAAAATACCATGGTCAGTCGGGCCGATCACCGAACAACCGCGCGCCTCGGCGCGGGCCTTGCCAGCCAGAAGTGCTTCTTCATTGGCGACCTTGAAGGCGATGTGCTGCACCCATTCCGGCGTATTGGGGTCGCGGCCCATGTCAGGCTGCTCCGGCAGCTCAAAGAAGGCCAACACATTGCCGCCGCCTGCATCAAGAAAGACGTGCATATAGGGGTCATAGGCCCCGGTTGAGGGAACATGGTCTTCAGCAAAGGCGATTTGGAAGTCCATGCCCAAAACGTCGTGATAGAATTCCACTGTCTCCTTGGCATCACGGCAGCGATAGGCGACGTGATGAATACCCAAAAGCTGGCTCATATTTGCTCCTGCCTCTTAATTTTCGTCCGCATAGATCGCGACACGCGCCGGACTAACCGCACTCATCTGCGCGCGGTACATGCCCTGTGTGTTCATACTGGAAACGGTTTGACCCCGGGCATTGACGACGATGACGCCGCCATCGCCACCCAAAGCGGTGAGATCCTTTTTCATGACAGCATCGGCTGCATCCTGCAGGGTCACACCGGGCTCAGCCGCCTTGTCGCAAATCGCGCGGGCAACACCCAAGCGGATGAAGTATTCGCCCGTCCCCGTGCCGGAGACGGCGCAAGTTGGGGTGGCGTAGGTGCCGGCCCCAATCACTGGCACATCGCCGACGCGGCCCCATTTTTTGCCTGTCAGGCCGCCCGTCGAAGTGCCTGCGACCAACACGCCTTTAGTGTCACGAACCACAATGCCAATGGTGCCAAAGCGCGCTTCGCCGGACTTGGCGGCATTGGGGCCAGAGCGCACGGGGCCATCATTATTGAGACCAGCGGGCTTCGGCGGGATCGGCATTTTCTGTTCAGTCAGGACTTCTTCCAGAATTTGCCAGCGCCGGGCAGTCAGGAAGAAAGTGTTGGGCACTTGCTCGAGGCCTTGTTCACGCGCGAATTGATCGGCACCGTCACCAATCAGAAACACATGCGGGGTCTTTTCCATGACAGCACGCGCGGCACTGATCGGGTGCCTTGTTGTCAACATGCCAGCAACGGCACCAGCCTTCAGGCCCGGCCCCACCATGATGGCTGCATCCAAAGTCGCCTTGCCAGATGCATCAATGGCGGCACCGCGGCCGGCGTTGAACAAGGGATTGTCTTCTAGATATTGGGCAGTGGCTTCTACGGCGTCGATGCCATCGCCACCCTTACGCAAGATGCTGGCACCAATCTCGATCGCTTCTGCTAAGGCAGCACGATACGCTTTGTCTTGTTCGGGCGTCAGGTCTTTGCGTTCAATCACGCCAGCCCCGCCATGAATCGCTATCGACCAAGCGGGAATAGGGGCAGGCGGAGTGGCGAGGAAGGTGCGGGTCTTTTCCGGACCGTCCCCCATTTGGGTGGTCATGGTGCACGCACCCAGTGCCATACTCAGAACAGCGATACCGCAGAGCGCCCCTGATTTTCCCATTCCTAACCGCTCCCCTGTGGCCTTAGCCTTGCAAAACGCCGCGCCGAATTTGGTCCAATTCGATGCTTTCAAACAGGGCTTTGAAATTGCCTTCGCCAAAGCCCTCGTTTCCTTTTCGCTGGATAAACTCAAAAAAGATAGGCCCCACGGCATCCTTGCCAAAGATTTGCAACAATAGGCCTTGGCCTTCACTGGGCGCACCGTCGATCAAGATCCGGCGTTGGCGCAGGGCCTCTACGTCGTGGCCATGGCCGGGCAGCCGAGTGTCGATCAAGTCGAAATAGGTGTCGATGGTATCTTGCAACTCCACACCCCGTGCGCGCAATTGATCGACCGTCGTCAACAAGTCGCTTGACCCCATGGCAATGTGCTGGATGCCTTCGCCCTTATAGCGCTGCAGGAATTCTTCGATCTGGTCCGTCTTGCCTGCTTCGCCCTTGCTCTCATTCAAGGGGATACGGATCTTGCCACAGGGGCTGGTCATCGCCTTGGAGAAAAGGCCGGAGACTTTGCCTTCAATGTCAAAATAGCGGATCTCGCGGAAGTTGAAGATGCGCTCATAATAGTCTGCCCACACATCCATTTTGCCCCGGAAAACATTGTGGGTCAGGTGGTCGAGATAGGTCAGGCCTGTCGAATTGATTGCTTCTTCTTCGGCAGCACCGGGAATGGGTTTAAAGTCCACATCGTAAATGCTTTGCGCGCCATAGCGATCAACCAGATAGATGAAAGCTCCGCCAATGCCCTTGATAGCTGGGATGTCTAGTTCCATCGGTCCGATAGGGCTGTCGACGGCTTCTGCGCCGCGCGCGATCGCCTCGCGAAAGGCATGTGCGGCGTCTTTGACCCGAAACGCCATCGCATTGGCAGATGGCCCGCGCTGTTCACGAAACTCTGCCGCTTGGCCCACTGGCTCCATATTGAGGATGAAGTTGATATCGCCTTGCTTAAATCGGATCACATTCTTGGAACGGTGCTGCGATACCGCCGTAAAGCCCAATTGGCGGAAGTAGGTGGCCAAGGCATCCGGGTCAGGACTGGTGAATTCAACAAACTCAAAGCCATCGGTGCCAAGTGGGTTTTCAAACAAATCCGCCATAGGGTGCTCCAACTCAGAAAGACCCCATTATAGTTTCATTTGTTACTAATTGCCAAGATGGGTGCGCGCTTTTTTTGCCAGTTTTTCGGCCTGTTCTTCCAGCTTGCGCAGCATCAGATCGAGGCGTTCGGCTGCCGGCCCGCCAATGGCCTCGATCAAGGATTTCTCAAAGGCGAGTGCGACCGGGGCCACATCTTGGACGACGGAAACGCCAGCTTCAGTTAGGCTTAATTCCACTGCCCGGCGGTCTTTATCGCTGGGCTTGGACTGGACAAGACCACGCGTGATTAGGGCTTGTGCGGCGCGGCTCACGGTTACCTTGTCCATCGCCGTGCGGCTGACCAAGGTTTGCTGCGACAAGGGTTGGCCTTCAGAGAGGATGGCTAGCAAGCGCCATTGTGGGATGGTCAGCCCAAACCGCGCTTCATAGGCTTTTGAGATTAGCGCGCTGACCTTGTTGGAGGCTACGCTCAATCGGTAGGGCAGATAGGACTCAAGATTGAGTGGCTTCATGGTGTTCTAATCCGTCCCGTCCCGAAACATGTTATCCAGCCTGTGTCTCAGGCGCGGTCGTAACAAAGGCCGGATGGGCGCGCGCTTTTGCGTCTGCCGCAATTAAAAGCGGAAAGGGCGCAAGGTCCACGCCATAACGGCGGGCATTATTCATCTGCGGTACCAAGCAAATATCAGCCAAAGTGGGCGTTGGGCCAAACAAATAGCCCTGTTCTTCATCCCAGCCGCGCTTGGCGGTCTCGGCTTCTAAGGCAACAAAGCCCTTGGCGATCCATTCCGCACACCATTGGATTGTGCGGGCTTCGTCGGCTCCAAAGTCGGCAGTCAGCTTGCGCCGCACACCAAGGTTCTGGACTGGGAAGATATCGCTCGCAATGGCATGGGCGAAGGCGCGGCACAAAGCGCGTTGCCAAGGATCCTTCGGATAGAGGCTCGGCTGTGGGATAGTATCTTCCAGCCAGTCCATAATGGCGAAGGATTGGGTCAAAACGCCTTGCTCGGTCACAATCGCTGGAACCCGGCCTTCCGGGTTTAGGGCTCGGTAAGCTTCAGACAGGTGATCATTGGCTATCAAAGAGACCGCGTGGCTTTCACTTGCCACCCCCTTTAAGGCCAGAGCGATACGGACCCGGTACGAGGCTGAGGAATGAGAAAATGTGTGTAACTGGAGCATGCGCGTTTCACTAGCATAATGTAGGCGTGGTCACCATATAAGCAGGGAAGCGAAGTCTAGAAGTGCTCTAATGCTGACCGTTGGGCTCAAACACGCCATCTTGCAGCGACCTGAAGCGACTCTGCACACAAAATCGTGTAGTAGAGTTGTCTTGCATCTAATGGCATGCGGCATGATATTAGACGTAATCAATGCGGCAGAAGTCTGTCTGCATATTGAAAAGGAAAGAAAATGAACGACCAGAATAGGTTTCAAGCTCAAGCGATCCCAGCCGGGAACACGATGGACATGTCCGTCGACGCTGGCCTGCGGAGCTTTATGTTGGGCGTCTACAATAAGATGGGTCTTGGCTTGGTGCTCTCGGGTATCTTGGCCTATATCACGTCGTCGGTGCCCGCGGTTCGCGATATGTTGTTCACCGCCAACGGTGGTTACACATTGGCAGGTACGATCGTGGCCTTCTCGCCGATGGCTATTTTGTTGATATCCATGTTTGCAATGCGCAATCCATCTAAGACTGGCGCCAACTTGCTCTACTGGACAATCGTTACGTTGATCGGCGCAGGTCTGGGCGTTTTGGCATTGCGTTACACCGGCCAGTCGCTGGCATCGACCTTCTTCATCACGGCGTCGGCTTTTGGTGCTTTGTCGCTTTGGGGCTACATCACCAAGCGTGATCTGACTGGCTTTGGCTCGTTCTTGATCATGGGCATGTTTGGTTTGATCTTGGCCAGCATCGTCAACATCTTCCTGCAAAGCCCTATGATGATGTTTGTCATCTCTGGCTTGGGCGTGTTGATCTTCTCTGGCTTGATCGCCTTTGATACCCAGCGCTTGAAGTTCGAGTATTATTACTTGAAGGGCGACGACACCGCGATGTCAGTGGCCACCAGCATGGGTGCCTTGAGCCTCTACCTGAACTTCATCAACCTGTTCCAGTTCTTGCTCCGCTTCTTGGGTGACCGCGAATAGGCTGATTGCCACCGCTAAAAAGGAAAGCCCGCTGACGCAAGTTGGCGGGCTTTTTCTTTGTCTAGAAAGCGGTCATTACGCCTCATCGCCTTCATCCAACACATCGTCGAGCAGGTCTTGCGATTGGGCGAAGGGCAGGGTGGCGATAGGTGCGCTGCCGGGCAAGGTCTCAACGGCCCGCAATTGGCGACCCAGCACATTCTCGCGGGTGCGGGCTTGTTGCACCACGGTTTTGGCTTGATCCAACTTGTCCTCCACCTTCTTGAGGACGCCGCCAAACTTTTCAAATTCCTGCTTGACCTTGCTCAGCACTTGCCAGACCTCGCTAGAGCGCTGCTGGATCGCCAGTGTCCGGAAGCCCATGCGTAGGCTCGTCAAGGTCGCCATCAGGGTCGTGGGGCCAGAGACCAGAACTTTGAAGTCCCGCTGCAGGCTGTCTACCAGGCCGGGCCTACGCACGACTTCAGCGAACAGGCCTTCGGTTGGCAGGAACATGATGGCAAAGTCGGTCGTGTGCGGTGGCGCGATATACTTCTCGAAAATGTCCTTGGCAGCGATCTTGATTGCCTTTTCGAGACCTTTCTGCGCCGCATCAATGCCAGCCGTGTCGGCCCGTTCTGAGGCATCGATCAAGCGCTCATAATCTTCCACGGGCAGCTTGGCGTCGATTGGTAGCCAGACAGGTGTGTCGCCATCATTGGGCAGGCGGATGGCAAATTCGACCCGCTGGTTGCTGCCCGGTTTGACTTCAACATTCTGGGCATATTGCTCTTGGCTCATGGCTTGCTCCAGCAACATGCCCAAGGTGGCTTCCCCCCACGTACCGCGCGCTTTGACATTGGTCAGAACGCGTTTCAGGTCGCCAACACCTGTCGCAATGGTCTGCATCTCGCCAACAGACTTAAACACGCGCTCCAATTGCTCATTCACCTGAGTAAAGGATGCGCCCAAGCGCTGTTCGAGCGTGCCTTGCAGCTTTTCGTCGACCGTGACGCGCATTTGCTCAAGCTTAGCTTCATTTTCTTGCCGCAGTACATCGAGGCGGCCTTCAACTGTTTGGCGAAGCGCAAGCGCTGTGCGGTCATTGGCCTCCATCATTTCCTTGATCTGGGTCTGCGCTTTGGCGAGGCCTTCGGTTTGGGAGCGGCCGTGGGCAGTCATGCCCTCAAGCAAGCCAGAAGACAGGTTTGCGATAGCTTTGTTGACCTCTTCGCGAAGCGCACGGCTGTCTTCACTGGTTGCCGCGCGATATTCAGCCAGACTGGCTCCAAAGGCGTCGAGACGCTCGCGCTGGGCGGCCGACATGACATCGATCAAACGCTGCAAATCTTGAGCGATCCCAGCCATACGATTGGCCATTTCTTCGCGTGCTTGGACGTTTTGTCGCGCCGCTTCCTCGCGGACTGAGGTGATTCCTGTCTGCAAGTCCTGACGATAATCCACAAAGCGCACATTCATGTCCTCGATCCGCCGGCCCAGCTGGGTCAAAGGGCGGCTTGAACGCGTCAGCGCAAAATAGAGCGCGACCAGAAGGATCAAGAGATAAAGGCCAATGACGGCCAAGAGATTCAAAAATTCGGGTGTCAATGCATCGGGGCTCGTGGAGGGGGCCATGTCTAAGATGTCCTTGCGACTCAATCTGGAAATAGTCTGACGCGTTTGTGCCACAGCTGACGCCGGGCTCACACATACGCCGGCAGTCTAAACCTGTTCTACGTCAGAACAGGACGCAGTCCAGCTATCGGTGGGATTGGTTTGACGAGTCGGGAGATAAAAAAAGGCCGCGCCATGGTTAGGCGCGGCCACCCTCTTGCGAGAGCCAAAAGGGCGTCTCCTCCCCGAAACGCCGCCGGACCGAAGTCCAAGCCTCTTTTGTGTGACAATCTGTCACCTTTCTGTCAAGTCCTTTGAATTCTCTGTTGCAGCAAAGCAAAACCCCTTTTTCTTCCACTGTGCGGTCAGCGGACCTCATAATCCGCCCAAATTACAGTGCTGACTGCTTCCGCATAGGATTTGCAATTCCCGCCCCAATTTTGGGTGATCTGGCCTTTGTCGTTTTTGTACCAAGAATTGCAGCTTGGATCGGCCCAGACAGTATGACCCAGCGCATTTTGCAAATCCGCAATGAAGCGGGTTTGAGCCTCTGGCTTTACGGCGGCGGACTTGACCCTCTGATCGATCAAGCCTGCCAACATCGTCTGCACATACTCAATCTGACGCTCAAGCATGTAGGTAATGGAATTGTGGCCCAGATTGGTGTGCGGGCCATAGAGCATGAAGAAATTAGGGAAGCCTTTGGTCGTGATACCCAGATAGGCTTCAGGTCCATCGGCCCATTGATCAGCGAGATGGGTGCCGTCTTGGCCGACTACGTCCAAGCTCCAATGCCAGCCCGTTGTTTCAAATCCGGTAGCATAGATCACCACGTCGAGATCATAATGCGTGCCCGATGCCACCTTGACGCCGGTGGCATCAAAACCTTCAATCCGGGCGGTCTCCAAGGTCACATGATCTTGCGTGAGGGCAGGATAGAAGGTGTCGGTGAACAAAAAGCGCTTACACCCAACGGCATAGTCGGGCGTAAGTTTGGCGCGCAATTCTGGATCGGCAATCTGCTTTTCCAAATGCCGTTTAGCGATGTCTGCATAGGCAGCGCGGCCCTCCGGCGTCCAACTAAAAGTCTGCCAGAAATAGGTGTCGGCGGTGTCAAAGATCATCGCGCGGTTGCGGGCGCCGAGGTCCATTGCTGCTTGCGGATTGCTGAGCAGCAAGGCGATTTCAGTAGCAGGAATCTCGCGGTCGCCGCGGGGGCCGATATAATTGGCCGAGCGTTGAAACACGACAAGCGATCCCGCCACTTTCGCGACTTCGGGAATCAATTGCACCGCACTGGCGGCAGAGCCAATGACCCCGACGCGCTTACCTTTCAGATCCACGTCATGGTTCCAAGCCGCCGAATGCATGCTGGCCCCATGGAAGTTAGCTTGCCCCGGAATCTGCGGAATTGAGGGGCGATTCAATTGGCCGAGCGCGGAGATGATTGCCCCAACCTGCCGAACTTGGCCGTCGGCAGTCGTTAAGGTCCAGCTTTGCGCGGTCGCATCCCAAATTGCAGACGTTGCTTCGGTGTTGAGTGACAGGAGCGGTTCTAAGCCAAAGCCCGTGACTAATTGTTCGCAATAGGCTTGGATCTCGGCCGAGCTTGGGTAGGTATTGGTCCAGTGAATTGCCGGGGCAAAACTATATTGATAGAGAGCAACAGGCACGTCGCAGGAACAGCCTGGATAGGTGTTTTGCGCCCATGTGCCGCCGACTTTGGACCCTTTTTCGAGCAAGATCAGATTCTGATAGCCTGCTTGTTTGAGTTGTATGGCTGCCGCCAAGCCCCCTAAGCCGGCACCGATGATGGCGATCGGTGTTGTATGATCCATGGCGCGTGCTCCCCCCGATTTTGTTATGGAGAACACGATCACCTAAAACGTCTCGGCTTTCAATGGCTGAATTGTCCCAGCTCTAGTTGCGCCGCAAATTTTTCAAGTCCAAGCTGGTCGACCGTGCCAATGTCCCGCCCTCACCAATCAGGTTCAAGCTTAGGGTACCTGCCGCCCAATTGATCTCAATCAAGCCAAAATTGACCGCCGCGTATCCGTCACCAATCCGAGTGGTGGCAGGCTCATTGTAGGAAGTTGTGCCTTCCGCGACCCGAAAAGGCATGTTGATGGCTGAAGCGGTGATATCGGTTAGGGGATAGGCAACACCGTCGCGAATTTGGTTGATCGAGCCATAGTGGCGATCCCCAGACGCAAAGACGACACCTTTTGCGCCAGTTTGCGCAATCAAATCATAGAGTCGCTTTTGCGCATCTGGAAAGTTGCCCCAGCGCTCATAGCCGTGGCCGTCGGCTACCACTTGAATAGAGGAAACGATAAGGCGCACATCGGCTGGCTTTTCCAGTTCAGCCTTCAGAAAGGCCCATTGTGCCTCGCCCAAAACATCTGCGTCTGAGCCCATTGGATGGGGAATGTAGCGCTCCTTGCCGGGCACATCCCGTTGATCTGTCACCAATAAGGGCGCGCGAAAGTAGCGTGTGTCGAGCATAATGACTTGCAAGACTTGGCCCTTTGGACCGGCTTGAAACGCACGGTAAATGCCCGGCCTTTGGCGCAGCGGGCTATTAGCCGGCATGTTCCAAAACTGATTGAACATAGTTTGGGCTTGCGCTTTATACGCAAAGTCGCCGCCACCATCATTGATGCCGTAATCATGATCGTCCCACACCGCCTGTGTCGAAACCTTAGATACGAGGGACTTAAAGGCCGGAACCTCCGCTAGCTTGGCATAGGCCTCTCTGAGGCTGGGTAGGTTAGGGTCTTTTGGCGTGTAAGAGCCATAAACATTGTCGCCCATCATAAGCACAAGGTCGGGGTTTCTAGCTTCAACTTGTCCAAGAAAGCTCAAGTCCTTGGCCGGATTAGAGCAAGAGGTGAGCGCAATTGTGCTGATCCTGCCCTTTGGAATGGCCGGTGTCCTTGGGGCACGAGGAAGCACAGGCAATGGGCGTGCTGTGCTGGAGTAGCTAGCGCAGCCAGCCAAGGATGTGGCGGCTAAAGCGATCGTGGCGGCGGAGGTTAAAAAACAGCGACGTTTCATCATGTAATCAGACTTATCATGGGCATGCGTCAACTTCACGACGGAATTCGTTTGTAACCAGTCAAAGTATTACTTGCGGCGACTATTTGCCATTAACTGTGCAACAACCAATTCATGTTTACCGCAACGGCAAGTCGCATTCCTTGTGTGTTCTCGAATCTGACCAAAGCAACAAGTGAGGGTCCAAACATGAAGCTCCTTCGATTGGCGCGAAAGTTACGTTGGCTGGGGCGCTTTCATTTGTGTTAGCAGCAACTGCCGCAACTGCCGGGTTGTGGGTTTCCACCCGTTACTATGAAGGCGTCGACAAAGCGGTGTCAGCCGCTCGGGTTCTTCGCAATCACATGCAAGCCGACATGATGCATGATGCCTTGCGCGCCGATGCACTCGCCGCTCTTCTGGCAGCCGATCCGGCTTCGGCCATCTACACACCGGCTCAGGTCAAACAGGACGTTGAGGAACACAGTGCTATCTTTGAAAAGGCCGTGGCTGATTCCAAAGCCGCTGCTGAAGACCCGAAAGTCAAGCAGGCCCTGGACGAATTGGCGCAGCCCTTAGCCAACTATATCGAAAGTGCCAGAAGCATCGTCGGAAAGTCAGCCATTGATCCGGCGGCTACGCGTGCTGAAATGCCTGCGTTTTTGGAACGGTTCACCGAGCTCGAACAATCCATGGAAGCCGCTGCAGAGGTGATTGAAGCGTCTGCAAATGAAGCTGCGACAAACGCAGAGTCAGAAGCGCAACTTACAGAACGCATCATGGCGGCTATTTTGCTTTTCGCATTCTTGTTTGCCGCGGCAGTGAATTTCTTCATGCGCCGACAAGTGGCGAAGCCCGTCTCTGATTTAGCTGATGCCATGAATAGCCTTGCCGCTGGCGATCTGACCGTCGAGGCCCCCCACGCGCAGGCTGGTGGCGAGATCGGTTCTCTGTCATCTGCCATGGGGCGGTTTCGCACCAATGCGATCGAGCGCAATAAATTGGAGGAATTGGCAGCCTTAAGTGCCAGCGAACGCGAGGCCCGCGCAGCGAAACTCACCATCCTCACCGAAGAATTCTCTGCCATGATGAGTGAGAGCTTATCTACCTTGGCGTCTGCTTCGCGAGAGCTCGAATCCAGTTCGTACCAATTAGGGGCGATGGCATCCCAGACCCGATCGTTAACTCATGTCGCGACCTCGGCATCCTTGGAAGCATCCCAAAGCGTTTCGTCTATCGCAGCGGCAACGACCGAGCTCACCGCATCGGTTGAGCAGATCGCTGGTCGTATGTCCCAGTCTGTTCAAGTGGCTGAAAATGCCGTGAAGTTGGGCCGAGAAACTGATAGCTCGGTCAAAGGTTTGGCTGAGGCGATAGCCGAGATCGGCGAAGTGGTTGCCTTGATTGAAGGCGTTGCGAGCCAAACTAATCTCTTAGCCCTGAATGCCACGATTGAGGCTGCGCGTGCTGGTGAAGCCGGAAAAGGTTTTGCGGTTGTGGCAGGGGAGGTGAAATCCCTTGCAGCGCAAACCAGCAATGCAACCCATGACATTGTTACTCGCATCAGCCGCATTCAACATGCCTCAGATCATGTTGCCGCTTCGGTCTTGCAGGTGATCACTATGATCGAGGAAATGCAAAATCTATCGCGGGGCGCGGCCGAGAGCGTTCGTGAGCAAAGCGGGGCAACCGAGGAGATTGCCCGTAGTGCAGGGATGGCCTCAAGCGGCACAGACGCGGCCCATTCCAGTGTTGGAGAACTGGAGTCTGCTGCCAGCGAAGCGGAAGGGGCCTCTGTGTCGGTAACAAAGGCTGCCGAAGATGTCGCCCGCCAAGCTGCGGTGCTGCGGGAAAGCGCTGATCTCTTCTTCAGCAACATGAAGGCGGCTTGAGATGGTGGACCGTAGGACGTTGCCCGCCTTTCTGTCGCTCGCGGTTTTCGCGACAGCTTCTTTAGCTCAAGCCCAAAATAGTGTTGAGGCAGGGCCCATTTCGATTGAGGGCAATGTAACGATTGATGTCGTTTCTAACCTCCGGGGTGGGATCGAGAAGGGCTCACGAACGCTCAACAATGTGTCCATGCAAGTCAATTATGACGGGTCATCCCACGGCCTGCGTGGGATCAAGGCCAGTATTGGCCTGCTCTATAATGGGCACGAGTCCGCCTCAGGGGACCTGGTTGGCGATCTTCAGGGCGTTTCCAACATTGAAACCGGCACAGAAGCATTGCGGCCCTATGAGGTTTGGATCGCCAAGGAATTTGGCGAACAGGGTTCCTACCTAAAGCTCGGTCTGGTTGACCTTAATGGCACGTTCGACGCGCCGGGCACCTCAGCTTTATTCCTCAACCCGTCACATGGGATTGTGCCTACTTTCGCACAATCCGGGCTCAATGGCCCGTCTATATTCCCCACGTTGGGATTGGCGATTGTCGGCGATGTCGCGCTGAGTGCGGACTTAAAACTACGGGCAGGCGTATTTGATCCAGTCCCTGGCGACCCACTCAGGCCTGATCGCACAGACCTACGTTGGCGCAAAGACGACGGCCTCTTGAGTGTGTTGGAAATTGAACAGCTAGGGAAATCTTGGCGATGGGCGCTTGGGGGCTGGGCCTACTCGCAATCCAGCGGCAATTCGCTTGCGGACGAGCAGGATGGAAATTCGGGCCTGTATGGCACGGTGGAATACTTTGTAAACGATGCCACCAGCGCTTTCTTGCGGGCTGGAACAGCTAAGTCAGATTTCAATGCTGTCGATCGCTATCTGGGCGCAGGCATTGTCTGGTCAGGACCCTTGAAAGGCCGTTCAGAGGATCAATTCGGGATCGCTGTAGCACATGCTCGGACCACGCCTGCGGCCCGTTTCCTGGGTTTTTCGGAGTCTGAAACAAATCTTGAGATGACTTATGCAGCCCCAATCAGGAACGGATTTTCCCTGCAGGGCAATGTTCAATATGTCATCAACCCTGGAATCGACCAGAGCACAAAGGACGCCCTAGTCGCCGGTTTACGATTGAGTTGGGCCTTTGGCGGCGACTGATCTTGTTAAAAAAATGCCCTTCACCGGCGGCGGCCGATGAAGGGCGTAAAGGTCGCATGAAGATTTAGACGAGATCGAAGCGATCCAAATTCATGACTTTGGTCCAAGCGGCAACAAACGCATCGACGAACCGAGCGTTGCCATCTTGGCTGGCGTAGACTTCTGCCAAAGCTCGCAATTGCGAGTTGGAGCCGAAGACCAAATCCACCCGTGATGCCGTCCAGACGACCGCCCCGGTTTTGCGGTTGCGGCCTTCAAAATGGCCTTGAGCTTTTGCTGATGGGGCCCAAACCACGTTCATATCGAGCAGGTTCACGAAGAAGTCTGTGGTCAGCGTCTCTGGCGCTTTGGTAAAGACCCCTTCGCTCGCACCAGAAACATTGGCACCCAATACGCGCAAGCCACCGACCAGCACCGTCATTTCCGGCGCGCTGAGGGTCAGAAGCTGGGCACGGTCTACCAAAAGCTCTTCCGCCGAAACGGAGAGATCAGACTTCAGATAATTGCGGAACCCATCGGCGACAGGTTCCATGACTTGGAACGAAGCCACATCTGTTTGCTCTTGGCTGGCATCCATCCGCCCTGGGGTGAAAGGAACGACGACAGAGTGACCGGCCTTGGCAGCAGCTTGCTCAATACCAACTGAGCCTGCCAGAACGATCAAATCTGCCAAAGACACCTTCTTATTGCCAGTGGCCTTCGCGTTGAAACCAACTTGAATAGCGCGCAAATGATCTAACGCTTTAGCCAATTGTTCTGGCTGATTGACTTCCCAGTCTTTCTGAGGGGCCAGAGCGATCCGCGCCCCATTGGCCCCACCGCGCTTGTCCGATCCACGGAAGGACGAGGCCGAAGCCCAAGCCGTTGACACCATTTGAGAGACAGTCAAGCCAGATGCGCCAATCTCTGCCTTCAACGCAGCAATATCGGTTGCATCCACCAAGTCGTGGTCACGGGCTGGGATTGGATCCTGCCAGATTAGCTCCTCTGCAGGAACCCAAGGGCCCAAATGCAGGGCGCGTGGGCCCATGTCGCGGTGGGTCAGCTTAAACCAAGCCCGGGCAAAGGCATCGGCAAACTGATCTGGGTTTTCATGGAACCGCTTGGAAATTGGTCCATAGATGGGGTCAAACCGCAGCGCGAGGTCAGTGGTGAACATGACGGGTGCATGGCGCTTGTTAGGGTCATGCGCATCAGGAACCATGCCATGGGCATCAGCATCAGCCGGCACAAACTGGATCGCACCAGCTGGGCTCTTGGTTTGCACCCACTCATAGCCAAACAGATTGTCGAAATAGTTGTTGTCCCATTGAATCGGATTGTTCGTCCAAGCGCCTTCTAAGCCGCTGGTGATGGTGTGGACGCCATTTCCGGTGCCAAAGCTATTGGCCCAGCCAAAGCCTTGTTCCTCGATTGTTGCGCCTTCAGGCTCTGGGCCGACAAATTTGTCGGGGTCTGCGGCACCGTGGGCTTTGCCGAACGTATGGCCGCCTGCGATCAGGGCGACGGTTTCTTCGTCATTCATCGCCATGCGGCCAAAGGTGTCGCGAATATCAAAAGCTGAAGCCAAGGGGTCTGGCACACCATTGGGGCCTTGTGGGTTGACATAAATCAAACCCATTTGAACAGCCGCCAAAGGATTCTCGAGGTTACGCTCGCCGGAATAGCGCTGGTCGTCCAACCAGCCCTTTTCCATGCCCCAATAGATGTCTTCCTCTGGCTCCCACACATCCGCGCGGCCACCGGCAAAGCCAAAGGTCTTGAAGCCCATGGATTCAAGAGCGCAATTACCTGTTAGGATCATAAGGTCGGCCCAAGAAATGGCGCTGCCGTATTTCTGCTTGATCGGCCACAAGAGGCGGCGTGCCTTGTCGAGGTTGCCGTTGTCGGGCCAGCTGTTCAAAGGCGCAAAACGCAAGGTCCCAGCACCCGCACCACCGCGGCCATCGCCGGTGCGATAGGTGCCAGCGCTGTGCCACGCCATCCGGATGAAGAACGGGCCATAATGGCCGTAATCGGCTGGCCACCAGTCTTGCGACTGGGTCATCAAGGCCATGATGTCGGCTTTAAGCGCGTCAAGGTTCAAGGCTTGAAAGGCAGCGGCATAATCAAAGCCATGCGCCATCGGGTTGGACAGGCTGGTATGCTGGTGCAGCATCTTCAGATTCAATTGGTTTGGCCACCAATCGCGATTGGATTGCATTCCGACTTTAGCGGGTTGGCCGCCGGTGTGCATTACGGGGCATTTGCCTTGGGTTTCCATTTTCATGTCCTCTTCCTCAAGCAATTTGAGTCTTGTATTGCCGTTACGGCAGAAAGTCATATTGGTCCAATCGATTATGCACCGTCGATCAATAGTTTTTATCTATGTTGATTGGTATTCGCGACTTTAGTGGCGGGCTTCAAGTCGTTTTGTGCAGGCGGCTTTGATAAAAGCCCGGCTTATTCATCACAATCCCGGCCGCTTCATCCAGGGCCATCACAGCGCGCGACAGCGCCATATATTCTGCCCCGCCTGGCCGATAGGCTTGCGCCATGGTCAACAATTGGTCGCGATAAGCGCGCAGGCGCTCAAAATCCTGCTCTGGGGCAAGGAGGCCGAGATAAGAACGAGCAACCATGGCCGGCATTATGTTCTTATTTTGTTCTTTTGCAAGGTCGAAAAGCGCTGGATCGTCTGCTTGGTGACATCTGGGTGTGGATAGCACGCTATAGGAATGCCCGCTGCTTTCCTTGACGCTGCCGTCACTTTGGCTTCCTATATTGAAAGGCCGTCTGAGATGGGCGGGGATCCTGGGGAGGGAAACACATCATGACACCACTTTTGATCGTTTTGGCTTGGACTTTGGTTTTGGCTTTTGTCCAAATTCTCTTGTTTGACGTCGCTCGGACCGGCCAATATGGCTTGAAATGGAATATGGGCGCCCGCGATGAAGTCATGCCGCCGCTCTCGCCTATGGCAGAGCGTTTGCGTCGTGCGCAAGACAATCTCTATGAGACGTTACCTTTGTTTATCGCCGCGGTCTTGATCGCCTTTGTAGCCGGTAAGGAAAATACAATCACCGTTCTGGGCGCGCATATCTATCTATTCGGACGGATCCTTTATGTGCCGCTTTATGCTTATGGGGTGAAGACCATTCGTTCCTTGGTATGGATCGTTTCTACAATTGGTCTCGGCATGGTCATCGTTCCCTTGCTTTTGGGCTGATCGCGCCAACCCACACTTGCAGTATCCAGCGCCTCATAGACGGGCGCTGGATGCTCCTTCTGACGCGTAGGTCCGCAGCTCACTGGACAAGGCGGGCTGGACGCGCAAGATCGCCTTTGATGTCTTGTCTAATCAGATGATGGAAACCCGATGATGCGCGCCAAAGCCCTTCGCCAAGCCACCTTTGCCCTCGTCAGCATAAGCCTCGCGGCATTTGTTTTTGAGCCAGTGAGCGCCAAGACTCTGCCGTCAGAACGGGCCGCGCGCGCCTTGCATGAGCGGATTCTCACGCTCGATTCCCATCTTGATACCCCGGCTGTGGTTGCTCGCCCGGGCTTTGACATTCTCAAGCACAATGAATGGAGGACAGCCTTTGCCCAAGTCGATGTACCCCGTATGAAAGAAGGCGGTCTCGATGGGGGTTTTTGGGTGATCTATACCGCTCAAGGTCCGCGTACGCCCGAGGGCCTGAACGCCGCCCGTGATGCAGGCCTGATGCGGGCGGTAGTGATCCGCGAAATGCTGGCGCGCAGCCCTAAGTACTTTGGTCTTGCCTTGAAAGCAGATGATGCGGCCAAGATCGCGGCCGAAGGTAAGCGCGTCGTCTTTATGTCAATCGAGAACTCCTATCCCTTGGCCAAGGACGTCTCGCTCTTGCAGACCTATTACAAGCTGGGTGTGCGCTTGGTCGGGCCGGTCCATTTTGCGAATAATGATTGGGCAGACAGTTCAACCGATAAACCCGAATGGGGCGGCCTAAGCCCACTTGGCAAGGAATTGGTGGCAGAGGCTAATCGTTTGGGGATGGTCCTCGACCAGTCCCATGCGTCCGACCAAGTGCTGGACCAAATGCTGGAGTTGTCGACCGCCCCCATCATCGCGTCTCACAGCGGATGCAAGGCGATTTATGACCACCCGCGCAATTTGGACGATGACCGCCTAAAGGCCTTGGCCGCCAAGGGCGGAGTGATCCAAATGAATGCCTTTGGGGCCTATTTGAAGGCTTTGCCGCAAACGCCAGAACGTCGGGCAGCTTTAGCCAAGCTCGCCGCAACTTATCCCAATCTCGCCAGCCGCAGCCAAGCAGATCAAGATGCATTCCGCCAAGCCCGCGCACGCTTGGACGTGGAATTTCCTGAAAACCGTGCGACCTTTGATGATTTTATGGCCCATCTTCTCCACGCCATCAAACTGATCGGTGTCGATCATGTCGGCATTGGGCTTGATTGGGATGGCGGCGGCGGTGTCGTCGGTCTCGAAGATGCGTCAAAAGTCTGGAAGATCACCCAAGCCTTGATGGCCGAGGGCTATTCCGAAGCAGACATCGCCAAGATTTGGGGCGGTAATGTGCTGCGCGTCATGCGTGAGGCTGAAGCCAAGGCGCAGAAATAGACTTATGAGCTCAGACGCCTTGGCCAAACTGGCTGAAGCGGTTAGAAGTCTTCTATGACCCAATTAAACAGCCAATTCCTCACCGCTTTACGCCTCCAAGTTGATTTCGCCGGCATGGCCCGGATCGGCAAGACACCACTGGGCAATCGCCTGATCGCGCCGGTTCTTGGCGGACGATTTGAAGGCCCGCGTCTGACGGGCGATGTTTTGCCAGGTGGGGCGGATTGGGCGCTTTATCGCGGCGACGACCGCATGCTGGTGGACGTACGCTTGACGCTAAAGACTGATGATGGCGCGCTAATCTATCTCACCTATCAGGGCGCATTGCGGACCTCGGCAGAGGATATGGCGCGATTTAAGAAGGGTGAGACCCTGTCGCCCGAAGCCTTTAATCTGCGCACTGTCACCCGGTTTGAGACCGCCGCGCCCCAGTATGACTGGCTGAACGACATGATTGGTATTGGCGTCGGCACGCAAGAGCCGACGGGCGTTGTCTATCAAATCTTTGAAGTGCTTTAGCCCGCACTGGGGCGATGGCTTTACAAGCTGACGCCAATGGCATTAGCGAGACCCAATTCCTGCGCGTGAAGGGTCCTGACTGTGCCTACTGATATTGAAATCGCTCGAGCCACGACACCAAGACCCTTGGCCGAAGTAGCAGCTAGAATTGGCATTTCGGCTGACGCCTTGATCCCCTATGGCCGCACCAAAGCAAAGTTGGATACGGCAAGATTGGTGCCACGCAAGTCCACCCAAGATGCAGCGCTGATTCTTGTCACGGCGATGAGCCCCACGCCCGCTGGCGAAGGTAAAACCACCACCACAATCGGTCTAGGCGATGGCCTGGCGCGCCTGGGCAAGTCCGTTGCGATTTGTTTGCGTGAACCCTCACTCGGTCCCTGCTTCGGCCAGAAAGGTGGTGCGACGGGTGGCGGACACGCCCAAGTTATCCCGATGGACGAAATCAATCTCCATTTCACGGGCGACTTTCACGCCATTACGGCAGCGCACAATCTCTTGGCGGCCATGGTCGATAATCACCTTTATTGGGGCAATGCTCTTGGGATCGATCCACGCAAAGTGGTGTGGCGACGGGTGATGGACATGAATGACCGCGCGCTTCGTTCGATTGTCACCTCCTTGGGCGGTAATGGCCAACCGGTCGAGACAGGCTTTGACATCACGGTCGCGTCGGAAGTGATGGCGATCTTTTGCTTGGCAACAGATTTGGCCGACCTGCAAGCGCGATTGGGAGCCATTATCGTCGCCTATCGGAAGGACCACAGTCCCGTCACCTGCGCGGATTTGAAAGCTGAAGGGGCGATGACAGCCCTTTTGAAAGAGGCGTTTGAGCCTAACCTTGTGCAGACCTTGGAAGGCAATCCAGCCCTGATCCATGGTGGGCCTTTCGCCAATATTGCCCATGGCTGCAACAGCGTGGTCGCCACCAAGACCGCCATGGGCCTAGCAGACTTTGTGGTCACCGAAGCAGGCTTTGGGGCCGATTTGGGCGCAGAGAAATTCTTCGACATCAAGTGCCGCAAGGCAGGCCTCAGCCCCAAAGCGGTGGTTGTCGTGGCCACCATCCGCTCCTTGAAGATGAACGGTGGGGTGGCGAAACCAGACCTTGGTCGAACCGACGTCGACGCGTTGATCCGGGGTTGCGCCAATCTCGGCCAGCATCTGGAGAACCTCGCTCGCTTTGGCGTACCAACGCTCGTCGCGATCAATCATTTCGTGCAAGATTCTGCCGATGAGATTGCTGCGGTAGAGGCGTTCGTTTCCAGTCATAGTAGCCGAGCAATCTTGTGCCGACATTGGGCAGACGGAGGTGCAGGCACACAAGATTTGGCCCAAGCTGTTGTCGAATTGGTGGAGGCTGACACCGCGCGCTTTCAGCCGCTCTATGAAGATGCCTTGCCATTGAACCAGAAGATCGAAACAGTCGCCAAGCAAATCTATCGGGCCGGAGAGGTCGTGTTCGACAAAGCCGCACAGGCCAAATTGCGCCGTTGGCAAGAGGCGGGCTTTGGCCATCTGCCGGTTTGCATGGCCAAGACCCAATATAGTTTCTCCACTGACCCAACAGTTTTGGGCGCAGCCCAGGGCCATGTGGTCACGATCCGCGATGTGAGGCTATGCGCCGGAGCGGGTTTTGTCGTGGCCCTATGCGGCGACATCATGACGATGCCGGGCCTGCCCCGCATCCCGGCGGCCGAAGCAATCGGAGTGGACGCAGATCGTCACATCACCGGTCTATTTTGAGGGCGTAGTTCCGATTGTGAACGGACCCATAGAATCCATGATTTTTGGATCGCTAGCAGACTTAGCCCCGCCGAAAATATAGCCCCCGGGCTTTGCTTCGAGGCTGCGATAAGCGGCATCATAGTCCCAGGTTGTCAGATACAGCTTCGCACCGGTTAGATCAGCTTGATCGCCAAAGCTTGAGCTTGGAAAGATCAAGGTGATCCGCTTGGCGTCCTTGTCCACGCTGATACTTGGGGCAGGGCCTGCTTTTGTGCCTTCTTGTGTCGCATTCGCCCCATCATGGCTAAACAGAGCATTTGTCCAACCGTGGGCCCGGAAGCGATAATGCCAAGTCATGTCGCCGGGCAAATCGCTACGCTGGTTTGGCATGGCCCGTGCGCCGGAGCCTGTCTGACCCGGCAATTGGATAAAGCCGGTCAGGCTTAGGTGATCAAAGCCGTTTTGTGGACTCCAAACTTGGCTGATGGCACCCATGTCGAGTTCAAGCTTGAGTGCACCTCCTGCCGTTGACACGCGAGCCCCACGAAAATCCATTGTCGGTGGTGCAAAGCTCGGATCTGTTGGATAGACATAGGTAGCACCCGGTGGCCCGGTGTCGTCGCCAGCCGGGTCGGCCATTTCATTGCGCAGGCTCCAAGATGGGCGGACTTTAAACGTACCAGCCGCTGAGGCTTGTCCCGATCTAGTCGAATAAGCCGTCACCCGGTGCGTGATGGTTTCATCAACAAAGGCGGCAGTCGACAGCTTAGCTTGCCAGCGGCCTGTGGCGTCAGCTTGAACCAATTGGGCCTCGCCCAAATTGCCATCTAGAACCAGCTTAAGTTCTTCCCAAGGGCCAGCTTGGCCGCGCACGATCAAGGTGGGCGTCGTTATCGGGCCATCGGGTAACGCGTCCAAGGTCATGCCAATTGGGGCTGCTTTCAAGCTCAGAGGTGGGGCTTTAGAGACCCGCCACACTTTGCCTGCATGTGGAGCAAGTTGTGTTGTAAGGCGCTGGTTCTGGCCGACGACGAGGAGGGGCGCTTTTCCGTCCATCGCAAACAAAGGCTGCAAAACCGTTCCGGATCCTTGGCCGATATCGAGATTGTCCAGAAGCACGGGATGATCCGCCGTATTCATGGCAACCAAAAGGGTCTCGCTGCCGTCTTGCATGAGATAGACCAATGCCCCAGCACCAGCTGCTTCCCCTGCCAGAACCTTGGGCGTGCCGCGCGACAGAACCCGGTTTTCCCGGCGCAGCTTCGTCAGGCTCGCAATATAGCGATAAAGAGGGCTGGTCGTGTCGAAATGGTCGCGCCCACCCGAGCCCCAGCCTTTGGCGAACATGGCTGCGCGCTGCACGGTGAAGCCTTGCTCGGTACCATAGTAAATCACAGGGATGCCGGGCAATGTCATCATCATCAATAGGTTTTGGCGTAGCCCAATTTCCGTCCCGCCACTCAAAAATCGGTCGACATCGTGATTATCAAGGAAGCTTGGCATCAGATGGGGCCGTTGGTGCAGCGCCATCATGTTCTCGATCCGAAAGGCTAATTCAGCGGGCGGTCTACCGCGCGCAAAAACGTCTGTCGCCGTGCCATAGAGTGGGAAATTGATCATGCCGGGGGCGCGGGCTTCGCCATTTGGCCCAACCATATAGCTGTTTATCCGCCGCGCGACCCTGTCTTCAAAGCGGCGATCCATGCCAAAGCCTTCACCGAAGACATGGAAATTGTCACGGCCAGTCCGTCGCGCCACCTCAGCAATGCCCGGTGCCTTTGGGTCCTTGCTATACATGAAGTCGGTCATGAGCTCGGGCGGGACATAGAAGATCGTATCCACGCGGAACCCATCGACCCCAGCTTCTTTGATCCAATGGGCGTAGGAATCGCGCAAAGCCCGTTTCACCACGGGGTTTTCGGTATTGATGTCATCAAGGCCGCTCAACTGGAAATTCAGCTCTTGGTCCCGTTCGGAGAGGTTATTGATATCAGGCGTCCAGTGATAGATCCCCGCTTCGCGGTCGGCCTTGCGCCGGGGGTCGTTTAATGAAAACGGATATTGCGTTGGTGCCGCCATGGGCACGGAATTGGGATAGGGGATATAGCCCTTCACTGGGTCGGCGGGATCGTACTCTGACCCATAATTGAAGAAATTGCCGGTGTGATTCAGAACAATGTCTTGGATCAGATACATGCCCTTCCCGTGCAAGGCGCGGGACAGATTTTGATAGTCTTTGAGTGAGCCTAAGTGCCGGTCAATCGTTTTGAAGTCACTGGCCCAATAGCCATGATAGCCGCCATAGCCTGTCGCGGGGTCCAGCCATTGGTTTTTCACCGGCGGCGTCACCCAAACTGACGTCGCGCCGAGACCCTGAATATAATCAAGCCGTTTTTCAATGCCTTTCAGGTCTCCGCCTGAAAACCGTCCCCGTTGAGCAGGATCAAATTCGCCCTTGCCTTGGTCATTATTGCTGGGGTCGCCGTCCTCAAAGCGATCGGTCATCACAAAGTATATCACCTGATCCCGCCAATCAGGCGAGGGCACATGCAGGGGACTAGGGGTCTGTGCCATCGCGCCACCCCCTGCCAAGGACGCACAGGTAAGCGCAGCCAAGCTTAGGCCTTTGAGAAGCGAACGAAGGGTCATGCAGATGTCCTTGTGGGCTGAGGCAAACTGCGCGTTTGACCAGCTTGTCGATACGCGCGCGGGGTTAGGCCAAATCTTTGCTTGAATTGGAAGGCAAAATGGGCGGGGCTGGCAAACCCCGCATCTTGGGCAATGATACCAATAGCCTCGCGGCCTTGCACCAGACGCCTGGCGGCCAATTGGAGACGATAAACCCGCACATAGGTTGTTAGGCTCATACCCATGATCTCAGCGAACCGCCGCGAAAAATAATTGGCAGACATGTGACATAGCGAGGCCATCTGCTCCAACGTCCATTCCTTGCCTGGTTGAGCGCGCAGCGCATCGAGAGCTGGACGCAGACGATCGACCGGCAGCGCTACTTTTTGGCCTTGATGTTGCTCACGCGGCGTAACCATCCGCGTCGCATACGCGGCCCAGACGATCAGCTCCGCCGTCCGCGTCACAATCGCCGTTTGGGAAATGGATTGACCAGCTTCCAATAAGAGATCGCATAAAGTGTCGAGCTGTTTGGCTTGGCCCTCAGAAGGGACGCCATAAAACGGATTTGCCAAGTCCAGTTCAGGCACTGTCTGCGAGAAAGCCTCAATCGTATCGGCATCTAATTGTACCAGCACCCAAGACTTCTCGCCCGGACTGAACACGTAATCATGATGGCACATGGGCGGCACATAGACCACGCTGCGCGTATGTAGCGCAATCTCCTCACCATCGAGCCAAAAAGACCCGGCCCCGGACTGAAAAATCACCAGTTCAGCGACGCTATGATAATGGGGAAAACGGTCTAGACCCGGCGCGTCTTCACCATGCTGAACCCTCTCTGCCCAAACGGTCATGCCCGGGGCTAATTCTACGGGTTCGCAAAGATGACGTAGCGGCATAGTGGCACCATGGCTTGAAATGAGGCCGGGTGCAAGATTGGGCGGCCTGACGAGGTTGTGAACCTTTAGGCCCAAATGGTACCAAATCAGCCGGTCAACTGCCTCGCCAAATGGTCGCCTACCCGCAGCGCATTGGCGACAATGGTCAGGGTCGGATTGACTGCGGCGGAGGAGACAAACACGCTTGCATCCACCACATACAGATTTTCCAGATCATGGGCCTTGCACCATTTGTCGACAACCGAACTTGTCGGGTCATCCCCCATGCGAAGGGTCCCGCATTGGTGCGCGGTGCCGTAAAGTGGCAGCTCTTGGTCGATGGTGAAATTGGCTTCAAACAGGGACGACCGCTCACGCGTGAAGCCTTGTAGACCCGTCTCTAGCTTTTCAACGAGCTTCTTGTGAGCAGTTAAATCGCCTTCGGTATAGGAGAGTTTGATTCCGCCATTTTCGTTCAGTGTCACCCGATTGTAAGGCCGCGGCAGGTCTTCGGACATCACCAAAAAGCTGACCATGCGTTCGGCCAATCCGTCCATGAAGGAATCCGGGAGCAAATTGGGGCTGATGAAGTCGGCCAACTGTCCTTCCAACGTCTGGCCTGACATATATTCCAACATTTGAATCTGGCCCATGGGATAGGGGAATTGTTCCTGTGAGTCGCCATAATAGAAATCATTCACGCACAAGGTTTTAGGAAAACTGGAATCGAAACGCGACAACGCCACCGAGACCACCGCCGAGGTGCTGTGATACATATAATTGCGCCCAACTTGGTCTGAGCTATTGGCGAGGCCATTGGGATGTTTGGGGCTGACGGACTTCAAAAGCAGAGCCGCCGAATTTGCAGCCCCTGCTGCCAACGCGACATAATCGGCAGTGAATGTCACTTCCCCAACTGGTCCAGACGCAACCACCTCGGTGATTTTCTTACCACGCGCGTCGGTCTTCAACTCCAGAACTTTATGGCCCGGCAGAAGCGTGACGTTTGGAAAAGCTTCCAGGGGCTTTAAGGCCGCCGTGCGTGCATCCACTTTTGCCAGCAAGCGGCACGGGAAGCCGCCACAAGTTTTGCACCGCACACATTTGCCATCGCGGGGATTCTCATCATTGCGGCGGATGCCCAAGGGCAGTGGCGAAGGTGTCCAACCCAAGTCCTCAAAATGCTCTTTTAATCGGAGCATGCCCGGATCGTGGGTCAAGGCAGGAAAGGGGTAGGGCGGATCATTGGGATCATCTGTGGGGTCAATGCCGCGTTCGCCATGAACCTCCCAAATGCGCTCAGCCACCTCATACCAAGGCCGCATGTCTTCATAAGTGACGGGCCAAGCCGGGCTGAAGCCGTCAAAATGCTCCATCCGCTCAAAGTCCAAAGACTTAAAGCGCATCAAGGCGGCTCCATAAAAGCTTGTGTTGCCACCAACCCAATAATGGGTGTTGGGGGTGAAGGGTTTATCGTCCTTGTCGGTCCATTGCTCGTCGGTGCGATAAATCCGGTCGACGAAAACCCGCTTTGGATCCCAGTTCTCGCGACCAATTGGAATATGTTCGCCACGCTCGAGGATGAGAATAGACTTTCCGGTCGCTGCTAAGGCTTGGGCAAAGCTAGCGCCACCGGCGCCGGAACCGATGATCAGAATGTCATAATGGGGCATAGTCGTCTCGTTAGGCAGTAGGGTCGGGCAGGGCAAATTTCTTGGCTTGAGGGCGGATGAGGGCCGCCGTCCAACTATCTGGCAGAATTTTCATAAATGCAACCGCAAGTTTGTTGGGCCAGCCGGGGACAACCACTTCCTTGCCAGCCTCATTGGCGGCCATGGCGATTGCAACCACGTCCTCGGCTGTTTGCTTGTAGAGATTAGACTTTGCGATCAATTGATCGGTGCCATTGGCTTTGGCAAAGTCGCTTTCAGTCTGACCGGGGCAAATGGCAGTTACCAGCACGCCCTTGTCCGCAACTTCAGCAGCCAGCGATTGCGTCATTTTCACGACAAAGCTCTTGGCAGCTGGGTAGAGCGTATGGCCCGCCGCGCCCGAGGAAAAGGCCACCATGCTGGCGACATTAATGATGCGTCCATAGCCGCGTTGAACCATGCCGGGTAGTAAGGCATGGGTGAGGCTGACGACGGAGGTCACCAACACCGCGACAAAATCCGTCTGTTGTTCGGCTTTGGTAGCCAAGAAAGTCTGAGGCAGGGAATAGCCAGCATTATTGACCAGAATGTCGCACGATCTGTCGTGCTCTGCCAAAGCGGTCACAATTAGGCCGATCGCTTCTGGCTTGGACAAGTCAGCTTTGACCGCAAAAGCTGAAATCCCATGTTGCTGAGACAAGGCCTTTGCCAGGGCTTCCAGTCGATCGAGGCGGCGGGCAACAAGGCAGAGGTCGACCCCCCGCTTCGCATAAGCGCGGGCAAACGCCTCGCCGATGCCAGAAGAAGCCCCTGTGATAACGGCGAGTCGACGTGGCAATGAAGTCTGGGTCATGTTGGATCGCCTCCCGTGATCAAGCGAGCCCACCCTAAAGTGAATTGTCAAAGCATGCACGGGTCTGTGGCTGTTTGCAGATGTCCCGCGGTGTCATTGCTGGTTTGTAACAAGAAAAATACAGGTCTTTTGGTTGGCAAGCTGGCAAAGGAGTGCGACGGTTAGCAGTGAACATGCTGAAAACTGATTGGTACTTTCAAGATCAGGTTTTGGTATACGGACCAATTTTTTTGGGGGGCCAAAACCTATGTCACTGAAGTGTAATATGCTGTGTTGCACCATTCTTGCGACACTTTCCGTTACCTCGTTCGCACCAGCTTTCGCTCAAACAGCACCTGCGCCAACCGCGCCTGAGGCCGCTAAAGAAGCCGAAGTCGTTGTAGTTGTCGGGACGCGGATTGAAGGCGCAAAGGCTGCAGGTGACTTGCCTGTGTCGGTGTTGACGGCTGAGCGGATTGCCGCTGTCGGCAGTGTTTCGGGCGACGATCTGTTCCGCTCGATCCCGCAAGCGGGTGACGTTCAATTCCAAGAGTCGCGCACGACTGGCAATCTTAATGACGCGCGCGGCGATAACTCGTCGATCAACTTGCGCAGCGTAGGCACTGGCAACACCTTGGTCTTGCTCAATGGTCGCCGCATGATCCTGACGCCAGGCACGCAGACTGAAAACTTTGTGCCGGTGCAAACTGCCAATACAAACTCTTTGCCTGTTGGGGCGATCAGCCGCATTGAAGTGTTGCGCGATGGTGCAGCCGCCATCTACGGCGCAGACGCGGTTGCTGGCGTCGTCAATGTGGTGCTGGACAAGCGGTACACTGGCGTGCGCGCTGATCTCCGTCATGCGTTTGCTGATGGCACCGAAGAATCGACGGCGTCAATCAAGTCGGGCTTTGAGACCCCAGGTGGCGGCCGCTTGATGGTATTTGGCAGCTTCACCCATCGTACCCCTTTGATGGCCAGCGAGCGGGCGTTTTCCGCCAGTGAAGATCATCGCGCCGCTCTATTTGGTACGCCTTGGGCAGGCGATACCTCCTTCGACAACCGCTCTACTTCGTCGCCTTGGGGCTCGTTCACCGTCATTCCGGCGACCACCATTGTGCGCCAAGGCACCACGGCGCTTACAGCGTCAGGCGTGTTCCATGTAGAGCCAACCAATAATTTCGCAGCCGGCTGTTCCAGCACCGTTATCAATGGCAATCTGTGCTTGCGCAGTGGCACGATCACCGGCGCAAACTCCCGCGTTTTGCGCTATGATGAAAACCCAGACCGCAGCATTCGCGGTGGGCTAGACCGCGCCACCCTATTTGGTACCTTCACCCAAGATATCGGCTCGATGGAGTTCTTCTCCGAGCTTGGCTATTATCATGCTGAATTGGAAGGCAAGCGCGAGCAATCGGCCCCGATTTCAAGTGCCGTAATCTCGATCCCCGCTACCAATTTCTACAACCCGTTTGGTGCTGCCACGATCAATGGCGTGGCCAATCCAAACCGCCTCGCCAATTTGACCGGTGTACCCACCACTGGCTTGGCCTTGCGGATCACCACCTATCGCCCAGTTGATGCCGGTCCTCGTACCTTTGTGGTGACCGACGACATGGTGCGCGGTCTAGCAGGCTTGCGCGGGGATTGGGGCGATTTCAAATGGGAATCGGCCGTGACCTATTCGTGGGCCCGTACCGATGACGAAACCCGCAATGTCATCAGCAACACCTTGTTCCAACAGGCTTTGGCTAAGTCCACACCTGATGCTTACAACCCCTTCAACGGTGGAACCCAGCCAGCCTATTCCTTTGGCGATGCGACACCGAGCGACGCTGCAACCATCAAGTCCTTCTTGGTCAATGCCAATCGTATTGGTACCACTTCTTTGGCCACGATCGACTTCAAGGTCTCCAAGGCAGAATTGTTTAAGTTGCCCGCAGGTTCCGTCGGCTTTGCGGGTGGTGTTGAAGTTCGCAACGAGACCTACCAAGACAATCGTGACTCCCGCCTCGATGGGACGGTCACCTATACCGACGTTGTTAGTGGCATCACCTATGGCACCGACATCATGGGTGCCAGCCCATCACCAGATGTGAAGGCTGATCGCTCTGTCGCCGCCATGTTTGCTGAACTTTCCGTGCCGGTTGTATCGGAAGAGATGAATGTTCCGCTCATCAAGTCGATCGACTTGCAATTGGCGGCACGCGGCGAAAGCTACTCGGATTTCGGCGAGGTGGTGAAGCCAAAGATCGCTGGCAGCTGGGTGATTGTCGATGCGATCAAGCTGCGCAGCTCATGGTCGCAAAGTTATCGTGCACCAAACCTTGCACAATTCTATAGCGCTGGCACGCAAGTTGCGAACACGCGGACCGACTTTGCAGCTTGCCGCTTAAACAACACGGCCTGTACGGGTGTCAGCACATTGGAAGTCCGGGCGGGCAATCAAAAGCTGAAGCCGGAAGATGCTGAGAACTTCTCCTATGGTCTGGTGTTCCAGCCAATCAAGGGCCTGACCGTTACCGTCGATTCTTGGTCGTTGAAGTCGGATGGCGTGATCGGGATCCAGGGCGCACAGAACCAGATCCTTTATGATCTATTGTTACGCCAGAGCGGCAAGTCCAATCCAAACGTCGTCCGTTTTGCCCCAGTCGGTACCCAAGTGGTCGGCGATCTTTCCTTTGTACAGGACGATTACTTCAACCTCGGTCCCCGCACGTTGGAAGGGATTGATTTTGGCTTGAGCTATGATCTCAGGACCAAAGAGTATGGCAATTTCAGCATTGACTTAGCGGCTTCGAAATTGACTGAGTTCCAGCAGTCCGCTTCTCCTGTGCAACAAGAACTGATCGACGCAAATGCGGCGGGCAAGTTTGGCACAGGTGTGACGATCACCCAAGCCGGCAGTCAAATTCAGGTCAATGGCAATCCAGAATGGCGCGCCACGGCGAACCTGACTTGGCGCAAAGGCCCCATGAGTGTGGGTGCCTTGGTCAGTTATGTCGGTCCAGTCTTTGATACGGGCACCTTGTTGGTCGATGGGCAAAACTATCAGTTGGACTCCATGACCACCGTCAACACCTATGTCCAATACCGCAAAGATGGCTATCGGGCCCGCTTTGGTGCGCGCAATGCGTTTGACCAAAAGCCACCGCGTAGCTCGTCCAACTATGGCTTCTTGGGTTCCTTGCATGACCCAATTGGTCGGATGTTCTATGTGGAGCTGTCCAAGGAATTCTAAGAACTGTCTCAGCACGTCACAGGCCTCTTTCTTGCGCATTGCTTGAAAGGGGCTTTGATGTCTTAGTTGTTAGGGTTGAAATTTAAGCGGGAAAGAAGCGGCGATGAAGCAAACATCTCACCTGATGCGTTTGATTGTGGGGGTTGCTGTTTCGGCCTCGCTGGTATTTTCTCCGGTTCAAGCCCAGCGCAAACAGCTTCTTGAATACCCCAGCATCCACTCACCCGTTGTCGGCCAGTCCGGCATGGTTGTGACCCAAAACGCCACCGCGTCCAAAGTCGGGGCCGAAATCATCGCTCAAGGCGGCAATGCGGTTGATGCAGCGGTTGCGATTGGTTTTGCTTTGGCCGTGACCTTGCCACGTGCAGGCAACATTGGCGGCGACGGCTTTATGCTGATCCACGATCAAGCCACCGGCAAGCAACACTTCATCGACTTCCGCTCCGTCGCACCAAAAGCTGCGACCTTGTCTATGTTCATCGATAATGCAGGCAAAGAAAGCCCAATCGCTGGCCGGGGCTATCTGGCGCCTTCGGTCCCCGGCACGGTTGCAGGCCTTTATCTGGCCCATCAAAAGCATGGCAAGCTGTCCTGGTCAGCTGTTGTGGCCCCAGCCATAGCTCTGGCGCGCGATGGGATCGTCATCACGCCAGACGAAGCTTTCGTGTTCGAATGGGCGCAAGAACGTCTGTCAACCAGCGAAGCAAGCAAGCGCACCTTTTATAAGCCAGACGGCAGTCTTTATCGCGCTGGTGAAGTCCTGAAGCAGCCCGATCTGGCTTGGACGCTAACTCAAATCTCGCAGCGCGGGGCAGACGGCTTCTATAAGGGGCCAGTCGCGCAGAAATTTGCTGCCGATATGGCCCGTCACAATGGCCTGATTACCGAAGCTGACCTTGCGGCCTATCGCCCCGTTGAACGTGAGCCCCTGCGCGGCAGCTATCGCGGGATCGACATTGTGACCGCACCACCAGCCAGTGCTGGCGGGGCCACCATGCTCAACATCCTCAATATGCTTGAGAATTTTGACCTTAAGGCTACAGGTGCCGGGTCTGCCCGTTCGCTGCATTTGATGTCAGAGGCGATGAAGCTGGCGTATATTGATCGCACAGAGGTTCTGGGTGACACCGATTTCGTCAAAGCCCCGGTAAAAGGGTTCATCTCTAAAGCTTATGGCCAAGAGCGGGCCAAGAGCATCGACCCCAACCAAGCCTCTCAAGCCAAAAAGCTGAACGTTGGTGATCCAATGCGGTTTGAAAGCCCATCAACCACGCACTACTCGGTGGCGGATGCGCAAGGAAATGTCGTCAGCACCACCTATACCTTAGGGGCCGACTTTGGCTCTGGAGTCATGATTGAGGGCACTGGCATTCTTTTGAACAATCAGATGAATAACTTCGACCATGAAGGGGCGTTTGAGGCACAAAAGAATGGCACAGAGCCGCCCCTGAACGCCATGGCACCGGGCAAACGCATGTTGTCGACTATGATGCCGACGATTGCCTATAAGGATGGCAAGCCTTGGCTGGTGGTAGGGACGCCAGGTGGCAGCACCATCATCACCACTGTTACCCAACTCATCGTCAACGTGATCGATTTCAACTTGAATATTGACGAGGCGACACACCAGCCACGCATTTATCAGGGTTGGACCGACACATTGCGGGTGGAGCCAAACTTTAATCCAGACACGGTCGCCTTACTGGAGCGCATGGGCCATAAAGTGACATCGGATGAGACTATGGGCAGTGCTCAATCCATCATGATTGAAAATGGCCTCTTTCTTGGTGCCGCTGATCCCCGTCGTCCGGGTGCCTTGGCGGTTCCAGCGACAGCACCTCGCTGAGGCAATTGTTCGGCAGGTGATGGCTTGAATGACCCAACTTATGCCATAGGTTGGGAGCTCTTGAGCCGACGGATACATTCATGCAAGCCACGCTATCTCCTTTGAAATTCCAAGACCCTTTACGCACCGCGAAGGGGGAAGAGCGGGCCTTTGTGGCTTTTGATGGCTTTCAGACGCTTTGGTTCAATACCGGGACCTTGTGCAACATCACGTGTATCAATTGCTATATCGAAAGCTCGCCCACCAACGACCGCTTAGTTTATCTCACGCCTCAAGACGTTGTGCCCTTTTTGGACGAGTTAGCAGAGTTGCAGCCCGGGTCCATCGAAATTGGCTTTACGGGCGGAGAGCCTTTCCTCAACCCCGACATCCTCGAAATTTTGACCAACGCGTTACAGCGCGGGCATCCAGTGCTTGTTTTGACAAATGCCATGCGGCCGATGATGCGCCCACGCGTGCAGGAAGGAATCAAAGGCTTGATTGCCAGTTTTGGCGACCAATTGATGTTTCGCGTCAGCCTCGATCATTGGAGCGCCAGCTTCCATGATCAAGAGCGCGGCGAGGGTGGTTTTGATGAGACGTGTCTGGGTCTGGATTGGCTGGCAGCCCAAGGGGCAAAGCTGGCCATTGCTGGGCGCACCTTATGGGGCGAAAGCCAAGAAGCCAGTGAGGCAGGCTTTCGGGCTTTGGTTGCTGAGCGAAATTGGCCGATCGACGTCGAAAAACCCTTATCGCTTGTTCTGTTCCCGGAAATGGATGCGCGCGTCGATGTGCCAGAAATTACGCCAGCTTGTTGGGGGATATTGGGAGTCGATCCGAAGGGTCTGATGTGCGCGAGTTCTCGTATGATCGTTAAACGCAAAGGTGCCGATGCGCCGGTTGTTTTGCCCTGCACTCTCCTGCCGTATGAACCTGAATTTGAAATGGGCGAGACTTTAGCGGGAAGCCTTGGACCGGTGCGTTTGAACCATCCCCATTGCGCCAAATTCTGCGTGCTGGGTGGTGGCTCCTGTTCAGCATAAAGCGCGTTTTGATCCTAATGGATCAAAGTTGCGCGCTAATCCCATGTGCGCCCTAAAAGCGCACCAAGCTCTTCTAGTAATTGCGCCTCAGAGGTCACCTTGATCGTGCGCATCCCCATGGCTTTAGCGGGCTTTAGATTGATCCCCAAGTCGTCCAAATAGATACAAGTCGAAGGGTCCACCTGAAGCGTTTCACACATCAACTGATAGATGCGGGGATCGGGCTTGCGGATCCCGATCTTTGAACTTTCAATGACGTGATCAAAGACAGCCATGACCGCGCCAACCGCTTGAGCCTTTTCTTGGGTTCCCGCCATGCCAGCACCATGGCCAACGGGCACATTATTGGTGATGCACCCCAAGCGATAGGTGCCTTTCAACGACTTGAGGGCGGCGATCGCCCCCGGGCGCAAGTCGCCTGCCAGCAAGGCCAGGACATCGCGGCCAGCGACTTTGTGCCCCAGTGCCGTGCTTTCTGCCGTAAACAACGCGTCAAAAGTCGCTGAATCAATCTCTGCCCGCTCAAACAATGCCCAAGCATTGGTATCGGGGTTTACGCTGTTAACTTGGCGAATGAAGTTCTCGGGCAATCCGTGTTGCCGCTCATACCGCGCGAAGGCTTCAAACGGCGACGAGGTCAAGACACCGCCAAAATCCCAAATCACTGCTGCCGTATCGACCATAATGCCCACCTGTTTTGACAGCATAGCTTTGGCGCTTTTGCGCTTACGGTTCAAGCTGGAGGGGACGGTGGTTTGCAGGCGAAGCGCTATTTAGATTTGCGGTCTGTCAAGAAGTGAAAGAGGTCAATCAATCTGCCAGCGAAGCGTCATGATTAAGCGCTTTATTCGCCATTAAAGCGAAAATTGAGGTAAGTATTACGCCATTACCATGTATATACATGATTTTTATTGACTTTATAAATTCAAAATGACTTCCTGCTTTGGGTAACCATCTGTTGAATATCTGTCTAATCAAATCCAGTCACGTTTGTAAGGTCGCAACTATGAAACGCATCGCCCTTTGGTCCTTGTCGGCATGCTTGCTGGTCCCCACGCTGGCAACGGCACAACAGCCGCTGGATTTGCAAATGCCGCCTCAAGCCAAGCCCGGTCAATGCTTTGCGCGCGTGCTCGTTCAAGCTGGTTATCGCACGGAAGCCGTACCAATAGTCATCCGCGATGCGCACGAAAGTGTGCAGGTTAGCGATCCTGTTTTTAAAAGTGAGATTAAAAGCATCCCGATCAGCGATGCATACAAAGATTATGTCGTAACCCCACCAACCTTCCGGACTGAACAGCAGAAGATCGTTGTTCGTCCTGCCCATGAGCGCTTGCGTGCTTCCCCGGCCGTGATTGGAACAAGTCCCGTAACAGTGGTGATCCGCGAGCCACGACTTGTTTGGCGTCCCGGTAGCAAGGGCTCAGAAGTGCGCCGCATTGATGCGGCCACGGGCGAAGTTTTTTGCTTGGTTGAAGAACCAGCCAAGACCGCTGTGATGCAGCGTGAAGTCCAAATCACGCCAGCGCAGGTCACACGTGAGCACGTTCCTGCGGTTGAGGAAACCATCGAGCGGCGTTTCCTAGTTACGGCTCCCACCGTCCGCGAGGTCTATGTAAAAGCCGAAAGTAAGGATGTGAAAATCCAGACCTTGGTTCAGCCAGCTCGCGAGATCCGCACCAAAGTGGAGGCCCGCACGGGCATCTTGCAGCGCCAAGTTGAAGTAACGCCAGAGCGCTATGAGTGGGTGCCGGTTGTGTGTGTTGATACACCAGAAGGGCGGCACTCCATTCAGGCTGTCCAAAGCGCTTTGGCGGCGAGAAAATACTATAGCGGTCCAATCGACGGCCTTATCGGTCCAAAGACCAAACAAGCACTAGCTGCTTTCCAGCGTGCTAATGGCCTTCCGGGGCAAGGTAGTTTGACTGTCGCAACTGCTCGCGCCTTGGGCTTGTGAACAGTTCATCATTTTTGACCACTTGAGACTCTTGAAACCTGAATTACTTTTCGGTTTCTGAACCTGTACACTTGCGCTAAATATTTCTTCGGGTATCAATTTTCGATCTTGGAGAACCTTTGCTTTGGCTGCATCAACTTCGATTCCCATAACGATACTGATTGTCGATGATAATCAGCACATGCGGGGGATTTTGAAAGAATTGCTGCGCGCTGCGGGCGTGAGTGATATCAAGGAAGCCTCAGACCCTTTGGAAGCGTTTGAGTACATGAAGTCGAGTTTGATAGACTTGCTATTGGTCGACCTTTCTATGCCATTGATGGATGGTGTTGAGTTTATCAGAATGGTCCGCACGAACGAAAATAGCCCGAACCACTTCCTTCCAATCATCATGATTACCGGCCATTCAGAGCGGTCTCGAGTAAATGCCGCGCGTGATGCGGGTGTAAATGAATTCTTGGTGAAGCCTGTCACCGCAAAAGGCTTGATGGAGCGCTTGTCGCTGATCGTGAATAGGCCGCGCAACTTTGTGAAGAGCAAGCAATATTTTGGTCCAGATCGCCGCCGCAGGCCGGACCCCAATTTTAGTGGCGAAGAGCGGCGCAAAGACCTGCAAGCAAAGGCCTGAGACCTGCAGTTGGCTGTCTTCCGGCGAGATGGACCTGTGGTCCAATTTCAAGTCGTGGGATGACTCGCGATTTGGTGTCGACAACCGCTGAAAAAATAGCAGCAGAAAATCCTTGATAATATACTGAATAATATAAACTTTTCGACGGTTTTTTATGTCATGTTTTTTGAAGTGAAAAAAACAATTGCGTCCCGGAAAAATAGCCTTATACGCGCTCCTTCCGGCGGACCTGGAAACAGCATCCAGTCCACTAACGCCCCCTCGGGCCCAGGCCACACGGCAGCGGCTTCCACCCCCGCTTCCGGCGTAAGCTTCCAAGGGCGGACCTGACTTACATCCGGGTAAGGATCGGGCTTCCGATTTTTGCCTAGCATGTCCGACTAACGCCGGCCTGGGTTTAGATCATAGGGGGGTCCGCATGGATCACTTCAATTCTGCGCACGACGCTGTCGTGAAGCTGCGTCCGGATGTGCCATTGGCAGTCAACCGTCCGCATCTTGTTCGGGCGGCTGCACGTTGGTTCCTCGATTCGTTCGAGGGCGATATTCTTTATGCGGTGAAGGCAAACCCTTCGCCGTGGGTGCTGGAAGCCTTGTGGCGTGAAGGCGTGCGTCATTTCGACGTCGCATCCGTCAATGAATGCAAGCTGGTGCGGGACATGTTCCCAACGGCGACTTTGGCATTCATGCATCCGGTCAAGAATCGTGCAGCGATTGCGCGTGCCTATCATGAATTTGGCTGTCGCATTTTCGCGCTCGATAGCGTGGACGAACTGCAGAAAATTATTGATGAGACCGATGGTGCGACGGACCTAACTTTTGTTGTCCGCCTGCGTGTCAGCAATGCCGACGCCAGCTTAAAGTTGGAGGCAAAGTTCGGGGCCATGGGCGAAGAGGCTGTCGCGCTTCTGCGCTCTGCCCGGGCGGCTACCCAAGAAGACCTTGGTGTATCGTTCCATGTTGGCAGCCAATGCATGAACCCCAGCGCTTGGCGTTCGGCCTTGCGCGAAGCTTCGCAATTGATCATCCAAGCTGGCGTAACCATCGACGTGGTTGATGTTGGCGGTGGCTTCCCCTCGATCTATCCGGGCATGAACCCACCTCCGATGCAGCTATTTGTCGACGAGATTCATCGCGTGTTTGACGCCATGCCGGTGACGATGAATTGTAAGCTCTGGGCAGAACCTGGCCGGGCTTTGGTGGCTGAAGCAACCTCGATCGTTGTCAAAGTCGACCTGCGCAAAGGCGACGCGCTTTACATCAATGATGGCTCCTATGGGAACTTGTTTGACGCCACCCACGTCAATTGGGTCTATCCGGTGTCGATGATCCGCCCAGACGGCGGGACAATATCCAAACTGGCTGACTTCCGCTTCTATGGGCCAACGTGCGATTCGATGGATGCCGCTAAAGGGCCTTTCCGTTTGCCGGCCGATATTGGCGAGGGCGATTGGATCGAAATTGGTATGTTGGGTGCTTACGGCGTTGCTATGGCGACCCGCTTTAATGGCTATGGCGAGAGTGTGGATGTCATCGCAGAAGATGCGCCACATGCATCGATGTTTCCTTTGCTCGACGAAGTGGCTGGGCGCGCCAGCCGTTTTGCAAAAGGCTAATACAATCTGCGCCTTCACTTAGATCAGGCGGGCCTTGAAGTCAGGGCCCGCCTTTTCTCTTTAAGGCCGCTGATTTACTGCGCTCCACCGCCATCAACCCTTTGCCGAAGCTTGTGACTTGGACTATGTCACATCTACCGCAGTCGGTATGAGGATACGCGTCGCATGGTCCAGCTTACACTTCCAGCCAATTCTCGGGTGACCAAGGGCAAGCATTACCCCGCCCCAGCCGATGCTAAGAAAGTTCGGACGTTTAAGATTTACCGCTATGACCCTGAGACGGGCCAAAACCCGCGCTGGGATACGTATGACGTAGCTGTCGATCAATGCGGCCCGATGGTGTTGGATGCCCTGATCCATATCAAGAGCACGATGGATGCGACCTTGACCTTCCGCCGCTCGTGCCGCGAAGGCGTCTGCGGATCGTGTGCCATGAACATTGGTGGGCGCAACACCTTGGCTTGTACCAAGGGCCATGATGAAATTCATGGCGATACCTTGTCGGTCAGCCCGCTGCCGCACATGCCAGTGATCAAGGACTTGGTGCCGGACCTCACGAATTTTTACGCGCAATATGCTTCTATTGAACCTTATATGCAGACGACGACGCCTGCACCAGAGAAGGAACGGAAGCAAAGCCCTGAAGACCGCGAAAAAATGGACGGTCTGTATGAGTGCATCCTATGCGCTTGCTGCTCGACCTCGTGCCCGTCCTATTGGTGGAATGGCGACCGCTATTTGGGCCCCGCGGTTCTTTTGCAAGCTTATCGCTGGCTGATCGACAGCCGCGATGAAGAAAAGGGCAAGCGCCTCGACAACCTGGAAGACCCGTTCCGGCTCTATCGTTGCCACACCATCATGAATTGCGCCCAAGTCTGCCCTAAGGGCCTCAATCCTGCCAAAGCGATTGGCGAGATTAAGACCATGATGGTTGAGCGCGCGCTTTAACCTTAATTGTGACAACGCCCTGTCGAGCGTTAAACCACGGAATCTTAGAGCCGGATCACGCTTTGGATTTTATGGGCCAAATGCGCATATTGGGGGTAGTCCTCGCATAGGATCTGCAGGAAGACCTCCCAAGGCGGAATGTTGCTCATATAGACAGGCCCTTCGAGGCCAGCATAAGCGCCCCCGCCCACTTCAGTGGAGAGGCCGCCGCCTAGCCCTGTATACAGGCCACCGCCTGGCCCCGTGTAAAGACCACCGCCAGGCTCTCGGCTGAGGCCACCGCCACGACCGTTGGAAAGCCCACCACCTGGTCCTTTGTAGAGGCCACCGCCTGGACCATCATAAAGCCCCCCGCCCGGTTCTTTGGATCGACCGCCCCCCGGACCTGTATAGAACCCGCCACCCGGGGCTGTGTTGCGTCCGCCGCCTGCTCCGACCGATTGATTGCGTGGCCACATGTACTTTACTCCAATCGATATTCTTCGCATTTCTAGCGTTGAATGTTTAACTTTGACTAACGTTGAGAGAAGAAACGAAAGGCCAGAGGGTTTTTGCCTTTGTTACTCTTCAACTTCAGTTGAAGCTGACCTTTGGAACCGCACTCAGCGTGTTGCGTTCATTGCGGTCGAGCTCAAAATAGCTGCGCTCAGGAAAGTTGAACATACCTGCGACTATATTGCTGGGGAACGACTGTATCGACGTATTATAGGTGGCAACCGCTGCGTTATAGGCGCGGCGCGAGGCACCCAGCTTGTCTTCAATATCGGCCAACTCACCTTGCAGCGTTTGAAAATTGGCGCTGGCCTTCAAGTCTGGATAATTCTCGGCGACCGCCATCAAGTTACCTAAAGCACCTGACAGAACTTTTTCCGCCTTTTCCAATTGGTCTGGCGAATTGGCATCCAAAGCACCGGCCCGTGCGGCGATCACGGCGGTCAGTGTGCCGGATTCATGAGTGGCATAGCCTTTGACGGTTTCAACCAAGTTCGGCACCAAGTCATGGCGCTGGCGAAGTGCTGCATCAATATCGGCCCAGCCTTGATTACAATTCTGGCGCGCAGCCACGAGATTATTATACATGCCGGCGACCAAGAAAATCAAAACAACCGGGATACCGACAAAGATAAACAATTCCATTGCTATTTCTCCCAACAAAAGCCCCTTGCCTTAGGCTTAATGCCAGAGGAAGACCTATAAATCGTTAAATCTCCTCGAGTCTGTTTGAGTTGACCTGCAATTTTGGTTGCTTTCTGTTTACTTGGTAGCGTTAAGTTCCTCATCTATGAGACATCAAGCCCTGTTTGACCACGTGATGACGAGCGGCCTGCGCGATTGGTTGGATAGCCAAGCCACCGCGCGGGAAAAGGCCAAGCGCCAAAACTTGCAGATTCTGATGATCGGGATGGGCATTGCAGCAGCGGCCGCCATCGCTGTTATGGCATTCATGCCAGACCAAGCAGAGTACGGCTTTGTCGTGGGAGCCCTGATTGGTGGGATTACGTGGTGGGTCGCGAACCTGCCTGTTCAGGCCATATCGCAGCAGATCAAAGTGCGGGCGAATGAAGAATTGGGGGCAGTTCTCGGCCTGCGCTATCACCTAAACGGAACCCCCGGCAGCGACTTTGAACTGGCAACCCGCATGGGTCTTTTGCCGTCTAATCCTGATCAAGCCGATTACAGTGATTTCTGGGAGGGCACGTTTGGCTCCGCAGAAGGTACGCTGCACGAGGCCCATCTGCAGGAGTATCAACAGCAGGGAAAGCATCGCCGCCTCGTCACCGTGTTTCGAGGCGTGGTTATGGGTTACCAATTTGCGCGGCCGTTTTCCTCCACCACTTTGGTGCGCCAAGATATGGGCCTATTGAATGGTCTGATTAATTTCGGCTCACGCCTAACAGGCCTCAAGCTTGAGCCAGTCAAGATGGTACATCCAGACTTTGAGCGACGCTTTGAAGTGGTCTCCACCGATCAAGTCGAAGCCCGCTATCTCCTCCACCCCGCTTTTTGCGAGCGTCTGATGGAGATGGAAGCTGCTTTCAATGGCCAAAATATGCGCCTCGCCTTTGCGCAGGGCAGGGTTGTCGTGGTGATCGAGACCAAAGATATGTTTGAAAGCGGCGGCATAGAAGCAAACGGCGACGACGCCCGTTTTGCCACCACCATCGATCAACTCGGTAGCCTCATCGACCTCACCCAAGCTCTGAATGAACGGGCGCGGTGAGGGGGCCACACCCGTAAGTCAGTCATGCTTCTCGCTATGTCGGGTCCATCCATTTTAGATACGCTCATAAAGATATATCCTTGCCTTGAAACCTGCGGCTAAGCGGGGTTAGAGTGGCTTATGACCTTGCCGAGCGATTATCTAACCTATCCTAAGCGTGGCTATGGCCAAGATATCGACCGCTATGCGTGGCGGCAGGCGGACCAGCGCACGCCGCTTCCTTGGCCCGGTGACAAGACCGTTGCGACCATGATTGTGATCCCGCTGGAATTCTTCATGCTGAACCCTTCGGGCAAGCCGTTTAAGCATCCGGGCGCCATGGTGACGCCCTATCCAGACCTGCGCCACTATACCAGTCGCGACTATGGCAATCGGGTCGGCGTATTCCGCTTGTTGAAGGCGCTGAAGTTGGCAGGCCTAAAAGCTACGTTTGCTGTGAACGCCGTTTTGCTGGACAAGAAAAAGCCCTTGATTGAGGCAATTTTGGCCGACGGGCATGAGATTGCCGCCCATGGCTGGGACACCGACTCGATCCATTGGGGTGGGATTGAACCCGACTTAGAAGCTGCCTATGTGGCCCGCACACGCGACGCCTTTAGGGCTGCAGGCCTTAATCCGCGCACGTGGTTGTCTCCGGCGCGCCAGCAAAGCGAGCAGACCCCAGATTTGATCAAAGCAGCAGGCTTTGACATCTGTCTCGACTGGGAAAGCGACAGCGTGCCGTGGCCAATGGCGACCGCTTCGGGGCCGCTGACGTGCGTACCGCTGGCCAATGAATTGGATGACCGCAAGCTTCTGATCGACCAGCGCCAAAGCGAAACGGAATGGCGTAACCAGATCCTCGCCGCCCGTGATTTACTGGTGGAGGAGGGGCCGCGCTATGGTGGCCAAGTGTTGTCCTTCACCTTGACGCCCTATGTCACGGGCCTGCCATTCCGCCTCTGGGCGGTGCGAGAGGTATTTGCCGCGCTTGGCGAGGATGCTCAAGTATGGAGCGCGACTGCGCAGGAGATTGCCGATGCCGCAAGCTGAGGCTTTTACCTGGGAGACCCTGCGGGCACTGGCCTTGTCGCTCAATCTGCCCAATGTGGAAGATGCGGTCTCGTGGGGACAGCCGAATTTAAAGGCGCATGGCAAGATGTGGGTGTGGTGGAGCCCGCATGAAAATACGCCCGTGTTCAAAACCACCTTTGAAGAGCGGGAATTCTTGATCGAGGTTGATCCAGAAACCTTTTACTTCACGCCTCATTATAGAAGCTGGCCTCTCATCCTTGCCCGCCCAGACAAAGTCGATCCCGACTGGGTGGTGGCAAACCTCAGGCGTGTCTGGCGTGAGCAAGCGAAAAAGACTTTCCTGAAAAAATGGGATGCAGAGCAAACGGGAAGCGCCCAATCATGAACCGCCGCGACGTCCTTATGACCGCCTTAGCCGCTGGAGCCAGCTTAGCCATGACAGATGCCACTGCCCAAACCTCGCCCACGCGCTACTCGGCCTTGGCATTACAAACGCGATGTGATGCCGTTAATCAGGACAGCACCAAGGAAGCTGCCCGCGCCCGCATGAATGCGACCATGGCGCGCGTTTCCAGCCAGATTGGCGCAGCCAAAGGCTTTCTCAAAGGCTTCAATGGCTATGATCTCAAACTGGTGGTGTTGCCCGAATATTGGCTGACCAGCTTCCCCTTGGGTGAAACACGTGAGCAGTGGCAGGCCAAGGCCGCCATCGACATGGAAGGGGCAGAAGCGGACGCGATTGCGGCAATGGCGCAAAAGCATGGACTGTATCTGTGCTCTAACCATTATGAGACCGACCCCCATTTCCCTGATCTCTATTTCCAAGCCAATGTGGTCTATGGCCCCACTGGCAAGGTCGTCTTGCGCTATCGCCGCATGATTTCGCTCTATACGCCGAGCCCTTATGACGTGTGGGACAAGTATCTCGATGCCTATGGGCTCGATGCCGTTTTCCCAGTGGCCGCGACAGAGATTGGCACCTTGGGCACGATTGCGTCTGAGGAAATCCTCTACCCAGAGATCGCGCGTATGGCCGTGTTTAAGGGCGCGGAAATCTTGCTGCACCCCACCAGTGAAGTGGGTAGTCCAAATTTGACCCCCAAGCATATTTCCAAAATGGCCCGTGCAGTTGAAAACATCGCTTATGTTGTCAGCGCCAATTCGGCCGGCATTTACGGCACTCCGGTGGCGGCCAATTCAACCGACGGCATGTCCATCGTGCTCGATTGGTATGGACGGACATTGGCTGAAGCTGGCACGGGCGAGACCTTTAACGCCAATGCGGTCCTTGATATTGCGGCCCTGCGCGAGACACGGAAGAAAACGGGCATGACTAACACGTTGTCGCGCTTGCCAATGGATGCGTTTGAAAAGACCTATGCCGATACCCGTTTTGCACCGGCCAATAAGACACCAGATGGCAAAATGATTGAACGTGCAGAGGTTTTGGCCCGCCAACGCGCAGTGATAGAAGACATGGCTGTCCGCGGCATCCTGCGGTAAGTCCAGCTGCAGCTTGCAACAGGTTAAAACAATCTATTTGACTCTGGATCTCATTGCCCTATTTGCCTTTACCTAAGGGTAATAACGTGGGAGTAACGAGCTATGAGTCAAGTCTATCCTGAGAGAGGTCTGCACGAAATCATTGATCGCGCTCAACTAATTCTCACAAGCTGGCAGGCCTTTGTTGAAGAGCACCCAGAAACGCAGCTCCACCCTGACTTGTTGTCCATTTCAGATCAAGTCACCGATTTAATGGCGGCCTTTTATCTTGAGGCGTCCGAAATCGCTATAAATCACTCTCCAGTGTCTGGCCTTGCCACCGACATGAAAATGGTCAAAAAGAACCGTATGATCTGAGGACGGCAAGCCTGAGATGAAAATCGGGTTTTGATTAAGTCATTCGTATCTATGCGGGCGTAGTTCAGAGGTAGAACGTCAGCTTCCCAAGCTGAATGTCGTGGGTTCGATTCCCATCGCCCGCTCCAATTACTATAGTAAAAACAAAATATTGCAAGGGGCCAAAAATTTCTATCACGATTTCGTGATAATTGGGGTGGGATTGGGGCACAGATTTCTGTAACGGAAGCCAGACTTGGTTCTCGCTTTAGCGACGTTTCGCTTGGTTGCGTATTGTTTCAAACTGGGCTGTTCACAGCTCAGATTCGGGGGTGACTGGCATGGGTCAAACTGTTAGCTTGTGGGTCACGCGTTTAATCTATTTATTGGGTATTGGGTCGATCGCGGCACGTACTACGGTATCACTTTCAGACTGGCTAAACGCCCAAAAGTTTGTAGGGTTCTTGTCATACTTTGCAGGAGTGCCGGGAGCATATCTTCAGTATGCAGGCCTAACAACGGACGCAGACTCAGAGCTGACAATCGCGATAACCGCAGTTCTGATCTGCTGTTTGACTGTTGCTTTTGGTGCTTGGAGCGAGAAAATCGTTACCAGAACCTCAAGTGGCCAGTCGAGCATCTTCTTATCAACGCTGGTTAGCCTTTGCATTTTGCACTATGGCATAATTTACTTATGGTCAGGTTATCGAATTTCGCTTTGGTTCGAAAACGTCGATATTGCCTCAGGCCATGGGACGGATTTTTGGCCATCTATTTTAATTGCTTGTGGGCAGGTTGGTTTATCTGTTCTTTTTTTCTTTGTGTGGGACCGAAAAACTTCAAGGCCAGTTAGTGGGTGAGGTTCTTTTGTTGATTGTCGCCGAGAAGTGACCCGGTAGAGGCACAAATTTTCATTGAGAATTGACCCATGTTTGAACTGTCCCCTGGCTGAGAGTTGGGGGATGAGGAGTGATCAACATGGATTTATTGAGTGTGATACGCCGTTGG
>JAPZTJ010000002.1 GCA_027532555.1 Aquidulcibacter sp. | reverse complement strand
CCGCGTTACCGTCTTTGCCCCCGCCATCATCGCCCGCATCGAGACGATGGTCCAAAAGGGCACCTGCGTTCGTCTCCTCGGTCGCATCCGCCCCAGCTCCTACGACGACGATCAAGGCCGCACCCGCTACGTCATCGAGTTTGTGCTTGGCCCCTTCAGCGAACTCGAAATCCTCGCCCGCGGCAAAGCCAAAGCCGAAGGCTCTGGCACCGAAGCACACCTGCCGATGGAGACAGCCGCCTAGCCACTTCATTCTAGCAAAATTGCCTAAGGGCGGAGCCTAACAGCTCCGCCCTTTTCGCGTGCTCGGGTCTAGGCTTGTCTTCGTGCGCTAGTCTTCTTGGCCCCCAGAGGCTTTGCGCTTCGGAAATGCTTGTTCGGGTGACCCTGGTCAGAGTGGGACAAGTGTTTGCGAGAATGGGACAAAGTGAGTTGGATTTGGGGGAGATTTGCAAGATATAAGAGGGCGACTTGCCGGTGCTTTCAGCGCCATGTTTTGATTGATGTTTTCGCAAGTCATCTTGAAGGGGTCATAACTTGCAGTGTGTCGTGGCATGTAAGTCGGCATAAGTCTTGCGATTTTGGGTGTCTGGAGGCACCCAATGGCGCGTTCGCATAAGACTTCTGGATACGGATCTGACGCAGGCAGTTCAGGCGGCGTAAGAGATTTGATTGCCACGCGCCTAGTCGCGCCACATGAGCGCGTCTCGCCAGATATGCCCAAAGGTGGCGGCGGAGACCCTGGCTCGGTCAAGGCCAGTCTCGCAAAACGGCTATCTGGCTCTCAAATGTTTGGGCGACGGGCGCAAGCCGGCGGCAGCGGCTCAGCTAAGTCTGATGGCGTCACTCTTTATGTTCCGGCTAGTCAGCGCGCGATGGTGAAGGTGTTTATTGGGCGTCATTCAGGACCCCGTGGTGTTGCCAATCCGGGTAAAGCTCTGGCCCAACATGTCAGTTATCTGGCCCGTGAAGGGGCAGGGCAGGATGGCATTGATGCTGGCTTTTATGATCTGGATGGTTCGCTCAGTGCCGAAGAAGTCGGAGCCCAATGCGCGGGTTGGGAGCAGGACAGGCACCATTTTCGCCTGATCATTAGCGCCGAGCACGGCGACAAGATTGATGACCTGGACGCCTATGTGAAGGGCGTCATGGAGAAGGTCAGTCTCGATCTCAAGGAGCCGAATTTGGAGTGGGTGGCGGTCAATCATTACGACACCGATCAGCCCCATTCGCACGTGATGATGCGCGGTAGAAGGGCTAACGGCAAGGATCTTGTTTTGCCCAGATCGTACGTCAGTCACGGCTTAAGAGAACGCGCTCAAGAGCAGGCTCAAGCTATTCTAGGCGACAGCAGCCGCAGCGATGCAGAGCGTGGCCTATTCACCCGCAGCACGGCCAACCGCTGGACCGATATCGATATCCGGCTATCAGCCCTTGCCAATAGCCATGACGGGCTTCTGCCGAAGTCGGAGCTGACCCGTCGCGACACCATAGGAGCGCTTGTGCGGGCGCGTGTAGGGCACTTAGAGAGCCTTGGACTGGCAACCAAGTCCAGGGACGGAGTTGCCTTTGCCGGCGATTTGAAGGCTCGGCTGGATAGCTTGCAGAAGTCGCAGGATATCATGCGCTCGCATTGGGAAGAGAAGCGGGTCGGTGTGGCTCTTACGTCGCAAAAGGACCAAGCGGCTCAGCTGGGTCAAACCAACTCCAAGTGGGACGCTCTAAGCGTTGACCGTCTCACGCCTCACGATGTCGAGCTAGCGCGCTTGGGCCAGCTTCGAGGCGACAAAGACGCGGGGGGCTTGCGTGGCGATCCAGATCTTAGGGCACGTGCCGAATTTCTGATCAACAAGGGTTACGGTATTCGCCAAGGCGAAGGCATCGGCTTCAAGCCAGACGCTTGGGCAAAGCTGCGCGATGCTGACGCTGCTTATGCGCTCGAGAAGGAGCTGGGCATTTCGGGTCGGGCAATCTCTTCTGGCTTGAGCGAGGGCGTCGTAATTGGCAGCATCACAACGTCCTTGGGCAAGCAGGCTGTCATTGATCGCGGGGTCGGGATTGCGATCGCACCTGTCAGTAGCGGGCAAGAACTGGCCGTAGGTCATGTGATCGGGGCAGGGCTGGAGCGCTAAACCAAAACAAAAAGCAGTAAAACTGCATGTCAAAAAAAGCACAAAACAGTTGCCAACTGATGCCCGCGAATTGCGTTTAGTTGGTATCGATACGGTATCGGCAACTTTTTTCCGGGGCGCTTCGATCCGCTAACCCCTTGTTTTAATGGTGGAGCCAAGGGGAGTCGAACCCCTGACCTCTTGAATGCCATTCAAGCGCTCTACCAACTGAGCTATGGCCCCATCTGGTTTGGAAATTTAGTCCAAACGGATCGAGTTGTGGGCTCCACCGAACCCACAAGAGGGCCGCGTATAGACGTCTCAGCCGAGGGGATCAAGACGGGCGTCGCAGCGGCGCTGCAGCAAGCGTTGTCAGCCGTCTCTTCCATCCGGCATTTCTTGCCAAACAAGGTGTCAGAAACGCAAAAGGCCCGCCCGTACCACTTAATGCGGCGAGAGCAGGCCCTTTTTATCGCTTGGCACCCCCCAAAGGCGGCGCAGGCTTTAAGCCTTAGCGGGGGTCGACGTCATCATCGTCTGGACCGGGAATATCGCCCAGATCGTCGTCGATGAGGTCTTCGTCATCTTCTAGGAAGGGCACTTCATCATCGCCGGCGGTTGGATCATCATCGTCCAACTCTTGCTCAGAGAAGCCTTCGGGCACGTCTGCGCCGCCAGTGCCTTGGTTGATTGGGTCGGACTCTTCGTCGTCGTCGAGTTCGAGTGGCGCTTGGTCGACGGCGGCTGCATCGAGCTCTGCCGTGACTTCTTCATGCTCCATTTCGTCCTCGTCCATATCGGGATCGATGACTTTTGCGGGTGCGTCTTCATCATCCTCTTCAGCGGCCGCAGCCAGCTTGGGATCAAAGGCGGTCAGACGTGCTTTGGCGCGACGGGCTTTGACGGCCTCGTCATCGGGGTCAAACACATTGCCACATTTGGGGCACTCTGCAGGCCGCTTGTGTAAGTCATAGAATTTTGCGCCGCAGGCGGGGCACAATTGTTTTTCGCCAAGGTCAATTTTAGGCACTGTTGGGGCTCCACTGGCCGATCGCCACATTGGGAATGTAATCTAAGGGCGCAGCGCTTGCCACGTAAGTGTGACGCTGTCAAAACCTATGCTGCAGTCCAATGTATTTAGGCGGAAGATTGGCTGCGCAACTGGCCTAAAACCTCAAAAAAGGTCGGGAACGTCTTAGAGGTGCAGGCCGGATCCTCAATCGTAACCCCTTCATTGGCCAAACCAGCTATTGCCAGCGACATCGCCATGCGGTGGTCGTCATAAGTGGCCACTTGGGCGGGCTTGAGCTTGGCAGGCCGGATCAACAGGCCGTCTTGGCGTTCATCCAGATCTGCACCCATGGCGCGCAATTGGGTGGCCATGGCGTTTACTCTATCCGTCTCTTTCCAGCGCATATGCTCAACCCCCGTGATCAGGACAGGGCTGGAAGCATTTGAGGCAATGGCGGCAAGGGTGGGTGCCGTGTCTGAAATCGCATTCATATTGATTTCGAGGCCGTGGAGCTGAGCAGGGCCGGTCACCGTTAGGCCAGCGGCGCTTTCTTCAACCGTCGCGCCCATACCGGCCAAGGCATCGACGAAGAGTGCATCACCTTGCAGTGCTTGTCGCGAGAGACCGGGAACGGTTACACGTCCTCCGGTAACGGCCGCTGCGGCAAAGAAATACGATGCGCTGGAGGCATCGGGCTCGACCGCATAGTGCGCTTTTGCTTGATAGAATTGGCCAGCGGCAACATGAAGGCGTTGTGGTTCGGGTCGTTCGACGACAACCCCCCAATCGGCCATCATGTCGATGGTCATCGCGATGTAGGGTTCAGAAACGATGGGCCCGGTCAAAACAAGGTCGGTGTCGGCCTTGGCAAAAGGGGCTACCATCAGGGCGGCGCTCACTTGTTGGCTAGATCGCTGCGGGTCCAGTTCGAGGCGACCGCCTGGCAGGCCGGAACCCAGAAGACTCAGAGGGAAATGGCCCCGTGCGCCTTCAAAGCTGATCTTGGCACCTTGGGCTATAAGCACATCCAACAGATCGCCCATGGGCCGCTTGCGCATGGCGGCGACCCCGTCAAAGCGCACAGGGGCAAGGCTAAGGGCGCTCAAGGCTAAAAGAAAGCGGGCGGCGGTACCGGCATTGCCGACGAATAGGTCTGCTGCGCCACCCTTGGGCGCTGGTAATTGGCCGCCACAGCCTGCAACCGTGAAGGTCGAAGCCGCTGGATCATGGGCGACTTCAAAGCCCAAAGCGTTCAGGCAGCTTGCAAAAATACGTGTGTCATCGCTGTCGAGTGCGCCAGTCAAGAGCGACTGGCCTTGCGCCAAGGCAGCCAACAGCAAGGCCCGATTATTGATGCTCTTAGAGCCCGGTACCGTCACGGTGCCGTGGGCTGGGGCTTTGAAGCTGGGGATGAACAAGGTTTCCATCCGCGCTTCTTAAAGTCGCGAGCCTTCAAAATAAAGTCGCATTGCGGCATGAGAGCTTTGCTAAAGCGGGCTTGGAGACAAAGCGGCCTCTATCCGGTTGCATTTGCTGTTTGGCAGCGACAGACAAGCTTGATAGGACCACGCCCGAAACCCAGCACCCCGAAACCTAGCCAACGGGCACCCAATTTATGATTATCGCTGTCGACGGCCCCCTAGCTGCCGGAAAGGGTACGATCTCTAAGGCCCTAGCCCAGCTTTATGGCCTGCCCCACATGGACACGGGTAAGCTTTACCGGGGCGTGGCCTATCGTCTTCTGTCGGCTGGTCTTGCGCCGCAGGATGCCGACACCGCCGCCGAAGTGGCGCGGACCTTGTCGATGGATGGGATTGAGGATGCGGATTTGCGCACGGCGCAGGTGGGCGCGGCAGCTTCGGTCGTAGCGGCCAATCAGGCGGTGCGGCAAGCTTTATTCGACCTGCAGCGCAATTTTGCCTTGCAAGCAGGTGGGGCGGTGCTCGATGGCCGCGATATTGGCACGGTTGTGTGCCCTGAAGCGGATATCAAGCTCTATGTCTCGGCTAGCCCGGAAGAGCGCGCCCGGCGTCGTCAGATGGAACTGGAAGCCTTAGGAGAAGTCATTTCATTTAAGGCTATGTTGGCGCAAACACTTGAACGCGACGCCAGAGATTCCGGGCGCGCGGATGCCCCGTTGAAACCTGCTGAAGACTCCCACTTGCTCGATACGACTGGTCTGAGTATAGAGGCGGCTGTGGATAAAGCCCGATTGATCGTGGAACAGGTGCGTTTGGCCAAAAGCTAGACAAGCTTTCCTCGAAATTCCAACAATCGGTTGATCTACATTTAACACGCTAAAATGATGCGTTGTAAGACGCGAGGCCCGAAGGCCGCAGGACCTTTCGGGCAAGACCGCCGGAGCCAACCGGCAGGCCTGCTTTCATCTATTCGGAGACTGATACACACATGAGCGACATGCTCCTTAACCCGAGCCGGGACGATTTCTCGGCATTGCTAGAAGAATCCTTTGGTGCCCGTGGTGGCTTGACCGAAGGCAAAGTCATTTCCGCAACCGTTGTTTCGATCGAAAACGATTTCGTTCTGGTCGACATTGGTTTGAAGACCGAAGGCCGCATTCCTGTGCGCGAATTTGGTCTTGAAGGCTCGTCCTTGAAGGTCAATGACACTGTTGAAGTTTACCTCGACCGGATTGAGAACGCGCTTGGTGAAGCCGTTGTTAGCCGCGAGAAGGCCCGCCGTGAAGAAGCTTGGGGCCGTCTTGAGAAGCTGTTTGCAACCGGTGAGTCGGTTGATGGTGCAATCGTCGGCCGCGTTAAGGGTGGCTTCACAGTTGACCTCGGTGGTGCAAACGCCTTCTTGCCAGGTTCGCAAGTCGACATTCGCCCAGTGCGCGACGTCGGTCCATTGATGAACATCGTCCAGCCATTCTGCATCCTGAAAATGGATCGCCCACGTGGTAACATCGTGGTGTCGCGTCGTTCGATCCTCGAACTCGACCGCGCAGAAGCCCGTACCGAAATCGTTGCCGGTTTGGCCGAAGGCGAAATCCGCGACGGCGTTGTCAAGAACATCACCGATTACGGTGCGTTCGTGGACTTGGGCGGCGTCGACGGTCTGTTGCACGTCACCGACATGAGCTGGAAGCGTATCAGCCACCCAAGCCAAGTGCTGAACGTGGGCGACACGGTTCAAGTTCAGATCGTCAAGATCAACCCAGATACCCAGCGTATTTCCTTGGGCATGAAGCAATTGCTGTCAGATCCTTGGGATGGGGCAGAAGCCAAATATCCAGTTGGCGCACGTTATTCGGGCGTCATCACCAACATCACCGATTATGGTGCGTTTGTGGAGCTGGAATCTGGTGTCGAAGGCTTGGTCCACGTGTCCGAAATGTCTTGGACCAAAAAGACCTTGCATCCTTCCAAGATCGTCAACCCTGGCGATCCAGTCGACGTGATCGTAATCGATGTGGATGGCGACAAGCGCCGCATCTCCTTGGGCATGAAGCAAGCTCAACCCAATCCTTGGGATGCGTTTGTTACTGAGTTCCCAGTTGGTTCGACCCTCACTGGCGAAATCAAGAACATCACCGAGTTCGGTCTGTTCGTTGGCGTCAATGAAGAGTTGGACGGCATGGTGCACATGTCGGACATCGACTGGAACCAAGCTGGCGAAGAAGCCATCAAGAACTACAAGCGCGGCGACATGGTCGAAGCCAAGGTTCTGGATGTGGACGTTGAGAAAGAGCGTATTTCGCTCGGCATCAAACAAGTCTCGTCTGATCCATTCGCAACTGAGACTTTAAAGCGCGGCCAAACCGTGACTTGCACCGTGACCGAAATTGCTTCGGGCGGTATCGAAGTCTCGATTGGTCCAGACAACATCATGAAAGCTTTTGTTCGCAAGTCGGACATCTCGCGTGATCGTGCAGAGCAGCGTCCAGAACGCTATGCTGTTGGTGACCGCGTGGATGCCGTCGTAACTGCAATCGACAAAGCCACGCGTAAAGTCTCGGTTTCGATCAAGGCGCTTGAAATGGCTGAAGAAAAAGAAGCCATTAGCCAATTTGGATCGTCCGATTCCGGCGCATCTTTGGGCGATATCCTTGGCGCGGCGCTGCGTCAAAAGGAACAAAACGACTAAGTTTCATTGCGGTGACCCAAGATCACCGCAAGAAACTACAGCTTTAAAGAAAGGCCGGAGCGTCGCTCTGGCCTTTTTTGTTTTTCGGTCAAAGACAAATTTCCTTAAGAAGGCTTGCGCGCGAGTGGTTTTTTGCTGTTATATGGATTTGATAAAGTCTAACTGAGGGACAGGCCCAAATGTTGCGATCTGAACTTGTTGCTAAATTAGCTACCGAGAATCCGCATCTATTTCATGGGGATGTCGAGCGCGTGGTCGATACCGTTCTCGAAGAGATCACCAAGGCATTGGAAAGCGGCGATCGCGTTGAATTGCGCGGGTTCGGAGCGTTTTCGGTTCGCTCGCGCGGGGCGCGTCAGGGTCGCAACCCGCGGACCGGTGAAGGCGTGGCTGTAGATGCCAAGCACGCACCTTTCTTCAAAGCGGGCAAGGAATTGCGTGCCCGCTTGAACGGTGGCGTTGATCCGGGCGAATAAGCCCTCGTCCTGCTGGCTTAGCGTCCGCCGGAGCAGGCGTTTTTCTTAAGATCATTTCAGTTGCAAGTGCTTTCTGAGAGAGTGCTTCCTGTTGCGATGGTCGTATATAAAGGACCTGAGTATGAGCATTGCAGATGAGTTCAAAGCCTTTATTGCGGGCGGAAACGTCATTGATCTCGCCGTCGGCGTCGTCATTGGTGCTGCTTTCGGCAAGATCGTTTCCGCCTTTGTCGACAAGGTGATTATGCCTGTTGTTGGTCTGCTGACCGGCGGGGTTGATCTGGCGGGCATGAAAATCGTGCTGCAGGCAGCCGATGAGGCCGCCAAAAAGGCAGAAGTCGCGATCGGTTACGGCGATGTTCTGGCAGCGACGCTAAACTTTGTGATTGTCGGCTTTGTGCTGTTTTTGGTCGTGAAAGCCTATAATCGCGTCAAAGCACCAGCGCCGATCCCAGCAGCACCCTCTGGGCCGACACAAGAAGAGCTTTTGGCAGAGATTCGCGATCTCTTAAAAAAGCAAAGCTGAAGTCGAAGGTCCTTTCGCCGCAGTGCGCGCTTTTGCTTTGTGGCTGAACGCTCTACATGATCTCGCATGCGCCTTGCTGAAGCTAAGATTTGTGGACTGTCTGATCGTCAAACCGTGGGCGATGCCTTGGCTTGTGGCGCGGCATTTATCGGCTTTGTGACCTTTCCCAAAAGTCCCCGCCATATTCTGCCAGTGGACGCCAAGCCGCTCGCCAAAATGGCGGCGGGTATGGCCCGGACGGTATCGGTTGTGGTTGATCCAGATGATGCGCTTCTTGACCAAGTGATGACCGATTTGGGTCCGGACTTCCTGCAATTGCAGGGTGGAGAGAGCCCGGAGCGTTGTGCGGCCATTAAAGCGCGAGGTGTCGGTATCATCCGCGCCTTTGGTATCTCTGAGCGCCAAGACTTAGAGCAGATCAAGCCCTATCTCGATGTCGTCGATTATCTCTTGTTTGACGCCAAAGCTCCCAAAGGCGCGACAAGACCAGGTGGCCTCGGCCATGTGTTTGACTGGACAATCTTACAGGGGTTCAGGAGCCCTGTGCCGTGGTTCTTATCAGGCGGCCTTAATCCTGAAAATGTCGCTGAAGCCGTGCGCCAAACCGGCGCACCTTTGGTGGATGTCTCCTCTGGCGTTGAGCGCGCGCCGGGCTTAAAGGATAGCGCGCGGATCGCCAGCTTCATGCAAGCTTTGAACGACTGAGAATGGATCACTAAACAAGATGGACGCACGTAATTCCTGGGGTTCTTATCCCGACGCGCAAGGCCGCTTTGGCCAATTTGGCGGTCGCTTTGTCGCTGAAACCTTGATGCCCAACATCTTGGCGCTGCAGCAAGCCTATGAGGACGCCAAAGCTGATCCGAGCTTTCAGGAAACTTTGGACGTCTTCTTGCGCGATTATGTCGGTCGTCCGAGCCCGCTTTATTTTGCTGAGCGTTTGACCGATCACTTCGGCGGGGCGAAAATCTATTTTAAGCGTGATGAACTCAATCACACGGGTGCTCATAAGATCAACAATTGCATGGGCCAGATTTTCTTGGCCATGCGTATGGGCAAGACGCGCATAATCGCGGAAACTGGTGCTGGCCAACATGGCGTTGCCACGGCGACCGTTTGTGCCCGCTTTGGCCTGCCCTGCATTGTTTACATGGGGGCCACCGATGTAGAGCGGCAAAGCCCGAATGTGTTCCGGATGAAGCTGTTGGGTGCCGAAGTCCGCCCGGTTGATGCTGGCACCGCGACGCTAAAAGACGCGATGAATGAAGCGCTGCGCGATTGGGTCACCAATGTGGATGATACCTTCTACATCATCGGCACCGTCGCAGGCCCACACCCCTATCCACAATTGGTTCGCGACTTCCAGTCAGTGATTGGGCGGGAAACCAAGCAGCAAATGCTGGAACGCGAAGGTCGGCTGCCCGATGCTTTGGTGGCCTGCATTGGTGGGGGCTCTAACGCCATTGGCCTGTTCCATCCTTTCCTCGAAGATGAAAGCGTCAAGATTTATGGTGTGGAAGCGGCCGGCCACGGCATTGAAACAGGTCAGCATGCGGCAACTTTGACCGGCGGACGGCCTGGCGTTTTGCATGGCAATCGCACCTATCTTTTGCAAAATGACGATGGTCAGATCATTGACGCGCATTCGATCTCGGCGGGCCTAGACTATCCAGGTGTTGGGCCAGAGCATGCGTTTTTGAAAGATACGGGACGGGCGACCTATTTGTCGGCGACCGATGATGAAGCCCTCGAAGCCTTCCAGCTTTGCGCGCGGCTGGAAGGAATTTTGCCGGCGCTGGAGCCGTCGCATGCCTTGGCCCGCGTGGGTGAGATTGCCAAGGATGTTGGTAAGGGTGGCATTGTGGTGATGAATTTGTGCGGCCGTGGCGACAAAGACATTTTCACCATCGCCAATGCTCTAGGGGCGAAGATCTAATGCCAGTGGGACGTCTTTCTAACGCCTTTGCGCGCGCTAAAGCCGAAAACCGTGCCGCCTTGGTTGCCTATGTTATGGCAGGGGATCCTTCCTTGGAGGCGTGCGCTGCCATTCTCGACGCTTTGCCTAAAGCGGGCGTCGATGTGATTGAGCTAGGCTTTCCGTTCACCGACCCAATGGCCGATGGCCCATCAATCCAACGCGCAGGTATTCGCGCTTTGAAAAATGGCACGACCTTGCGCAAGACCATGGCACTGGTCGGCCAATTCCGCCAAAACCATCCCGAGACCCCCCTGATTGTGATGGGCTATCTCAACCCGGTTGAGACCATGGGCTATGACGCCTTCGCGCGTCATGCTGCCGAAGTGGGCATTGATGGGGCCATCATAGTTGATGCTCCGCCTGAGGAAGACGCCGAATTGCGCGCGGCAATGCAAGCCAGCGATCTGGCACTCATCCGGCTTGCCACCCCAACCACGGACGCAAAGCGCTTGCCAGCGGTCGTCGCGGGCGTCAGCGGCTTTGTCTATTATGTTTCGGTCGCAGGCATCACCGGAGATAAGGCGATTGAAACCGCCGATATCGCAGAAGCTGTCGCCGCTGTGCGTCAGGCCTCAGGTCTTCCAGTCGCGGTCGGGTTTGGCATCAAGACACCAGAAGCGGCTGCCCGCACGGCCAAGATCGCCGATGGCGTGGTGGTTGGCTCTGCCCTAGTTGACGTGATCGCCAGCGCGCATGAAACTGGCGCTGATGCTGCCCAGGCAGCTGCCGTGTTTTGTCAGTCCTTGTCGCAAGCCATTGCGCAAGCCCGCTAGGAGCCACACGCATGAACAGCTGGATCGACCGCATCCGCCCGGGCATCAATAAGCTTCTGCAAAAGCGCGAAACGCCTGATAATCTTTGGGTCAAAGATCCCGATAGTGGCGAAATGCTTTATCGGGTTGATCTTGAAAACAGCCAATGGGTGACGCCTTCCGGCCGCCACATGCGGATCGGGCCCGAGCTTCGCTTTCGCTATTTGTTTGACGGCGAAAGCTGGCTGGCGATCGACACGCCCAAAGTGGTGGAAGACCCACTGAAATTTAAAGATGACAAGCGCTATGTTGATCGCCTGAAAGATGCACGGGCAAAGACTGGCCGCGATGATGCCATGGCGATTGGCTATGGCAAGGTCGGTGGCAGTCCAGCAATGGCCTTGGTGCAGGACTTTAGCTTCATGGGAGGCTCGCTTGGCATGGCTGCGGGCGAGTCCTTTATTAAGGCTGCACAAGAAGCGCTGGAACGTAAGTGCGCGCTTATCTGCTTTACTGCTGCAGGCGGTGCTCGGATGCAGGAAGGCATTTTGTCTTTGATGCAGATGCCGCGCACGACCTTGGCCATTGACGCCCTGCGCCGCGCGGGCCTGCCTTATATTGTTGTGCTGACAGACCCTACCACGGGCGGAGTCACAGCCAGCTATGCCATGCTGGGCGATATTCATATCGCAGAGCCCGGCGCTTTGATCGGCTTTGCTGGACAGCGGGTGATTGAGCAAACCATCCGTCAAAAACTGCCACCGGGCTTCCAGCGGTCCGAATATTTATTGGAACATGGCATGGTCGATATCGTGGTTGATCGCCGCGAACTCAAAGCCACTCTGGCGCGGATTTTGGGTTTGTTGCGGGCCTAATCGGCTTGCGGATGGATCCGATTAATTGATATAGAACTATATCATTTGAATGGATCGACGCCGAAGTGGACCTAGCCCTTTTCACGCTCTTGCATCTACTCGTCTTCGTCTATTGGTTGGGCGGTGACTTGGGCGTGTTTTATAGCTCCACCATTCTGACCAATTCGAAGCAATCAGCGGCGGCGCGCGTGGCAGCCGCACAGGTTCTGGCGCAAGTCGATATGGCCCCGCGCACGGCAATGATCCTTACTTTGCCTACGGGGCTGACCTTAGCGGCCCTAAAAGGATGGCTGGTGCTAGGGCCTTTCAGCTTGGCATTGATTTGGGTTGCTGGCCTGATCTGGCTCGCGCTCGCTTGGGTGCTGCATGTGCGGCATCTTGGGCCAACATCGGTGCTGCGGAGAGCTGACCTTGTCATTCGCTGGGCGGTGATCACGGCCTTGGCCATACTTGCGCTGAACCTGTGGCCCGATGCGGCGGGTTTGCCCCTGTTTCTGAAAGCCAAGTGCGCGATCCTTGCCGCCACCATCCTCTGTGGCCTGTTGATCCGCCGCGCCTTGGTTCGGTTTGGCCCAGCCTTTAGTCGGCTTGTGCAAGAAGGCGCAAGCCCAGAAACCGATGCAGAGATTGCCCGCGCTCTAGATGAAAGTCGCCCGCTGGTGGTGACCATCTGGCTGCTCTTGCTGGTCGCAGCCTTTTTAGGCTTAGCTAAACCGCTATGAAGGATCCTAACCATGGCTGAAACCGCTCCCCTCCACATGGCTTTGGCTGACCGTCTGGCACAGCTGATTGGGGCAGACTATGTCGCCCGCGACGAAGACACCCGCCGCGCGATGAGCGAGGATGTTTTCAGCCAAGGCGGCGTGGCGGGCCTGGTTGTGGCCCCGGCCAATCTCGAAGAATTGTCGCAGGTTTTGGAGGCGGCCCACCAAGCAGGCGCGGTCATTGTGCCGCGCGGTGGCGGTATGAGCTATACGTCCGGCTTTGTTACCGAGCAGGCTGGCGCTGTGGTTATCGATATGCGGCGCATGGATCAAATCCTTTCGGTCAGCGCCGAAGACATGCTGGTGACCGTGCAAGCCGGGGCCACTTGGGCCTCTTTGCAGGCAGCCTTGACGCCGCTTGGCCTGCGAACCCCCTTCTGGGGGCCCTTATCGGGCATCAGCTCCACTATTGGCGGAGGGCTATCCCAGCTAAACGCCTTCTTTGGCGCGGGTATCTGGGGGACGACGTCGGAGAGCATCACGTGTCTTTCGGTGGTTCTGGCCGATGGCAGCATTGTGCGCACAGGCAGCGCAGGGACCGCCGGCGGCAGCCCATTCTTCAAACATTATGGTCCTGACCTCGCCGGTCTTTTTTGTGGCGATTGCGGCGCGCTGGGCATCAAGGCAGAGATCTCCTTGCGTCTGATCCCGGCCCCTGCACACGAGGCTCATTTAAGCTTTGCCCTGCCGGATCTGGCTTCAACTGCACGTGCCACAGCCGCAGTCGCGCGCACCAATCTCGCGAGCGAGGTTTGCGCCTTTGATCCTAATCTGGCTAAAATCCGTATGCGGCGCGCCAGTCTGCTGCAGGATGTGAAGACCCTAGCAGCGGTGATCGGCGCTCAGAAGAACGTATTTGAGGGCGTCAAGCAGGGAGCCAAAATGGCCATGGCTGGCCGCGGTTTCATGGATGATGCGGGCTATACCTTGCACTTGATCACCGAAGGTGCCTCCGCCGCCCAAGTCGAGGAAGCCGCCCGTACCTTGCGCGATCTTATGAAGGGCCACGGTGGCCGCGAAATTGAGAACACTATTCCTAAGGCGATGCGCGCGGCACCCTTTACCCCTCTAAACAATATCCTCGGGCCCGATGGCGAACGCTGGGTGCCCATCCATGGTATTGTACCCCTGTCGCAAGGCGAGGCCTGCTGGCAGGAATTGGATGACTTGTTTGCGTCCTATGGTTCCGCGTTTGAAGCTCGGGGCATGACGAGCGGCTATCTGGTGACAACCCTTAGCACCAATGGCTTTTTGATTGAGCCTGTCTTTTTCTGGCCGGATGCCCGCTATGGCATTCATGAAACGACGCTGGAGCCGTCTTACCTGGCTAAGGTGCCAAAGCTGCTAGCAAACGCTGACAATGCGGCTTTGGTCGATGAAGTGCGCGGGAAGATTCTCGACATTTTCGAACGCTTTGGCGCAACACATTTCCAAATCGGCCGCACGTATCGGTATGCGCAAACCCGCGAGCCAGTTACGTGGGCGCTTCTCAAAGCGATCAAAGCCCATCTTGATCCAGATAATCGCATGAATCCCGGGGTATTAGGCCTATGAGCACGCGCAACCTCGCCGTCAAAAATCCCCGCACGGGCCAAGTAGACTTCACGATTGAGGCTGCAGACCCCAGCGCGGTGCAAGCACTGGCATCGCGTGCTCGTTCCGCGCAGCCTGCTTGGCAGGCCTTGGCGCTAGAAGGGCGGGCTCAGGCGCTCCTGGAACTGCAGGCGGCCATAACCCGTCATTTTGACGCCATTCACGCCGCGCTGGCAGTGGATACGGGGCGGAGCAAGATTGCCCGGCGCGAAATTGAAGGCGCGTTGGCGAGCCTTGGCGGATGGGCTGCTCAAGCGCCGCATTTGTTGCCGACCGCTTGGGCCGATGGCCGCTTTGATCCGCGCATGGCCCATGCGCCGCAATGGGTGCCTTATGGGCTCGTGGGCGTGATCAGCCCGTGGAATTTTCCGGTGACTTTATCCATGATCGATACGATCCCAGCGCTTCTGGCTGGGTGCAGCGTCATCATCAAGCCGTCGGAAGTCACGCCGCGCTTTGTAGCGCCCTTACAGGCGGCCATCGCTGAAGTCCCCGCTCTCGATGGCGTTCTTCAGCTGGTCTTGGGGGATGGGGGAACGGGCGTGGCCTTGATCGACGCGGTCGATGCCATTTGCTTTACCGGTTCTGTGGCCACTGGCAAAAAGGTTGCCGTCCAAGCTGCGGGCCGCTTGATCCCGTCCTTCTTGGAACTGGGCGGCAAGGACCCACTCATTATCACAGAAACAGCGGACTTAGACCGTGCCGTCACCGCGTCCTTGCGCGGTTCGGTTCTGTCGACGGGCCAAGCGTGCCAATCGATTGAGCGCATTTATGTCGCCCGGGCTCTTTATGGGGATTTTGTCGCACGTTTGGTCGAGGCAGCCAAGGCAGCTCGCTTCAACCAGCCAGACCGTCATATCGGCGAGATTGGTCCTATGATTTTTGGCAAACAGGCTGAGACGATTGCCGCTCAATTGGCCGATGCTGTTGCGAAGGGCGCGAAAGTTTTGACCGGTGGCGTGGTGGAACATCATTTGGGCGGCGATTGGATCGCGCCAACCGTGGTGGTCGATGTCGACCACTCCATGGCCCTGATGCGCGAGGAGACTTTTGGCCCTGTGATGCCGGTTATGGCATTTGATACGATTGAGGAGGCCATTCATTTGGCCAATGATACCGAATTCGGCCTCTCAGCCGCCGTCATCGCGGGAACCTTGGCGGAGGCTGAAGCCATTGGTCGCCAGATTGAAGCGGGTGCCATCAGCCTCAATGATGCAGCACTAACCAGCCAATTCTATGAAGCTGAGAAGCAGAGCTTCAAGGCAAGTGGGCTTGGTGGATCGCGCATGGGTCCTGCGGGCTTCCAGCGTTTCTGCCGTCGTAAAGCCTTGATCGCCAATAGGGGTGACGTGACGCCTTTGAGTGCTTATTCTGAAGAGACCTGAAGTCGCTACCCCATCAAAAAAGGAAACACCCCATGCAAGACCCCGTTGTTATCGTCGGTTTGGCCCGCACACCTATGGGCGGCCTGTTGGGGGAGTTGAGCAGCTTTAGCGCCAATGAATTGGGTGCCGTTGCCGTCAAGGCCGCGATGGCCGAAGCAGGAATTGCTGGCGCAGATGTCGACTGGATTTTGATGGGAAATGTTCTGCCTGCTGGCCAAGGCCAAGCTCCCGCCCGGCAAGCAGCATTAAAGGCTGGCCTGCCTTTAAGCGTTGAGGCAACCACGCTCAACAAAATGTGCGGCTCTGGCATGCAAGCCACGATTATGGCAGCCAATGCGATTAAAGCGGGCGAAGCGAAGATCGTCATTGCTGGTGGGATGGAGAGCATGTCCAACGCCCCCCATTTGATGAAGTCTCATCGCGGCGGCGTCAAATATGGCCATGACCGCATCTTCGATCATATGGCGCTCGATGGGCTGGAAGATGCCTATGAAGGTAAGCCGATGGGCTTTTACGCCGACCAAGTGGCAGGGGAATATCAATTCACCCGCGAGGCGCAAGATAATTATGCGTTGGAAACCTTGAAGCGCGCCCAAGAAGCAACGGCTTCAGGCGCATTCGCCCGGGAAATCGCCCCTGTCACCATCAGCGGACGCGGCGGGGACACCGTGGTTGATCGCGACGAACTTCCTGCCAAGGCCCGCCCTGAAAAAATTCCCGGCCTGAAGCCTGCCTTCACCAAGGATGGGACAGTTACGGCTGCCAATGCGTCTGCCATTTCCGATGGCGCGTCCGCTCTCGTCCTGATGGCTAAGTCCGAGGCGGAAGCGCGCGGCCTCAAGATATTGGCTGAGATTGTATCGAGTGCCGCCCACGCCCATGAGCCCGCCTATTTCACCACAGCCCCCGTCAAAGCCATGCAAAAGGCTTTGGCTAAAGCTGGTTGGTCTATTGGGGATGTCGATCTGCTGGAGATCAATGAAGCGTTCGCCATCGTGCCGATGATCGCCATGAAAGACCTTGGGATTCCGCATGAGAAGGTGAATGTGAACGGTGGGGCCTGTGCCTTGGGGCATCCGATTGGCTCTTCGGGATCGCGCATCATCGCGACGTTGATCGCTGCGATGGAAGCGCGTGGGGCCAAGCGTGGGCTCGCCAGCCTGTGCATTGGCGGTGGTGAGGCAACCGCAATCTGCCTTCAACGCTCGTGACTCACTAAAAATCGCGCCGATCGACTGGACAGAAGCGCACTTGCGCGCTGATACTTGGGTATGATGACTCCGTTGCGATTTGGACTCTGTTTGGGCTTCGGCCTGATTGCGGGATTAGCACCGCCATTGGCTCTGCCGGAGCAAGCGATGGCCCAAAACTATGGCTATCAGCCTGCCAGTCCGCGCGCCATCCAAGAACGACGTGAGCGCGAGGCTGCCCAGAAGGGCAGTGTGATCGTAACCGAACCCTATGGACCATCTGAGACGCTGCGGCAGACCCGCGCCATGACCAGTGCGCTGGCCCGACTAAAGCCAGAGCGCAAGGGCGTTATCGATGTCTATGTGGTTGCAATTGGCCTCGATAGCGATGGCGTGTTTGGTCGCGAAACGGCTGAAACGGCCCGCGTGCTTGCCAGTCGCTATGACGCCGAAGGACGCGTGATCGTGATGGCCAATGGCAAGGGGGCGTCAGGCTCTGCAACGGACCCCGTTGTGCCAGATGGCAGCCCGGATCATCTAGCCCAAGCGCTAGGCCATGTGGCCGAAGTGATGAACAAGCAAGAAGACGTGTTGGCCTTGTTCATCACGACGCACGGTCATTGGAATACAGGGTTGAATTACCGGGATGGAGACCGGGCTGGCGGAAATATTGCACCGACACGCTTGGCCGCGCTCCTCAATGAAGCTGGAATAAAGAATCGTCTTGTTATCCTATCAGCCTGCTATTCCGGTATTTTTGTGCCTGCCTTGCAAAATGAATCGACCATCATCTTGACGGCAGCATCCGCGCAGAAACCCTCCTTTGGCTGCCGTGCAGAAAATGATTGGACCTTTTTCGGTGACGCCTTGATCAACCAAGCTCTGCGTCAGCCTATTCCTCTTCCCGATGCCTTTGCACAGGCCCGGTCCTTGATCACGAAGTGGGAAGTGGCGTCACGGCTTGATCCATCTAACCCGCAGATTGACCTCGGCCCGCAAGCCATTGCGTGGATGGATAAGATCGACGCGAAGGTTCCCAAGGTCGCGGGCCAGCCCAAGGGCATGCCTGCCTTTGGGGCTCCGCCCCCGCCGCCAGAGCGGTCAAAGCCTGCACCGCTTTTGACTAAGCCTTGATCGGGCTTAGTCAGCTGGGAGAGCTAGGCCACTAATTAGCCAGCGCTCGCCATCTGCTTGAACAGTCAATCGGGTCAAGCTTCGTCCTTGACCCGGCCCGCCCAAACAAGCACCGCTGCGCGCATCAAACACCGCCATATGCGCGGCGCAGATCAGACCACCCGCTTCAGTTGTCAGAAACCTGCCGTCAAAGGTGTCGAGGGGCCAGCCGGCATGAGGGCAGCGGTTCTCGAAGGCGGTCACCTCATCCCCACGTCGGATCACCATGATACGCCTTTGGGCGCCCCCATCCGTTAGGTCCAGCCCAAGGATTTGACCGTCTGATAGTTCTGATTTTTGCAATGTCGCTAACGGCGGATTAAGTGTCTCTGGACTATGACCTTGCATTGGCGGCACTGGAATTAGTGGGTCCGTGCAAGAGGAAGCGTCATGTTGAACGACATTATGGGTTTGCCCTTCTTCTATCCGGCCGTCTGGCTCCTGATTTGCGCCTGTTTGTTTGGCTTCCTGCAAAGTCTCTTCCCTCTCGATCCAACGCCCCGCCCGATCCGACGCGATATTTGGATGGACATTGGTTATTGGATGCTGGGCCCTTCGGTCTACGCCTCAATCGGTGCGTTCTTAATTGGTGCCGGCTTTATCGTTCTCTTTGGCGGCAATTTAGATGCTGCTGTCGCATGGAGCAATACTGGGGCACCTTGGCTGGCAGATTGGCCGTTGTGGCTGCAGGCGCTGGGCGTTTTAATTGTTACCGATATTTCGCTCTATTGGACGCATCGCTTGTTTCACTCCAATGCTTTATGGCGCTTCCATGCGATCCATCATGCGCCGGAAACACTCGACTGGCTGCATTCGGTGCGCTTTCATCCGATCAACTTGATCTTCCATAGCATTTTCGCCAACGCGGTGGCGCTTTGGATTGGATTCCCGCCTGCCGCTGTTGCCGTGCTCGCGCCGTTTAACGTGCTTTACTCCACCATGGTCCATGCCAATTTAAACTGGACGTTTGGGCCCTTGCGTCATGTGTTTGCAAGCCCGGTGTTCCACCGTTGGCACCATACAGGTGCGGACGAAGGCGGCTCCAAGAACTTTGCTGCGACCTTTTCATTCTTGGACCATCTGTTTGGCACCTTCTATATGCCAAAGGATCAAAAGCCGATGAATTTGGGCCTGACAGATAGGGATATGCCATCCAATCTCTTGGGTCAGTGGCTTTACCCTCTTATGCCTTCTGAGCCGCAACAGGCCAAAGACGCACCGGCTAAACCTACGACTGTCCAATAAGACGCCGCGCCATCCGGTCTGCAACCACGTCTGGCGTTAGACCTTCATCGGCCGCTTCTTCAAAGATCCGCTCAAGCGTCTTCGGCACGCGCTGAATGTGCTCGATCACTCTGGCGGCATCATAATTGCCCGATACTTCATAGGCGACATTGATGATACCGCCAGCATTGACGACATAATCAGGTCCATAGAGGATTCCGCGTTCTGCCAGAGCAAGGCCGTGGCGCGGCTCTGCCAATTGATTATTGGCTGCCCCGCATACAATTTTGGTGCGAAGAGCGGGGATCGTTGTGTCATTGAGAATAGCGCCCAGGGCACAGGGGGCCAGCACGTCTACGTCGGCAAAGAGAACATCTTCCACACTTACAACCTGCCCGCCTGCCGCCGCCGCTGCGGCTTGAGCGCGCGCAGGGTCAACATCGGCAATCAAAACATCTGCGCCTTCTTGGCCCAATTGGTGTGCGAGGTCCGCTCCAACAGCCCCCGCACCTTGCACCGCGACACGTACGCCGCCCAAGTCATCTCGACCCATAAAGCGTCGTACACAGGTCTTGATTGAAAGAAGGACGCCCAGCGCCGTCATCGGGGAGGGTTCGCCACCAAAGCCCGCTTTCGGATCGCGGCCAAAGACATGGCTGGTCTCCAAGGCGATTTCTTCCATATCTGCCAAGGTCATGCCGACATCTTCAGCCGCCAAATAGCGCCCCGACAGGCCTTCAATCGCGCGACCTAATGCCCGCATCAATTCAGGCGTTTTGTCGGTTTTTGGGTTACCAATCAGGACAGCTTTGCCGCCACCTAAGGGCAGGCCAGCCAGCGCATTTTTATAGCTCATGCCACGAGAGAGCCGCAGTACATCAGTTAGCGCGTCGTCCATACTGGTATAATTGGCCATGCGGACGCCTCCGGCCGCTGGCCCCAGAAACGTGCTGTGGATGCCGATAATCGCGCGCAAACCCGTTTGATGGTCATGGGCAAAGACAATCCGCTCATGGTGGTCAAACTCGACATGATCGAACACTGCTGACATCGCTTTAGGCCTTTTCTGGATGCGCGGGTCTACACGCCTTGTCCCCTAAACCATGTCGTCCGACTGTGGCGTGACACAGATAGCACAGGTAAGGGGCGTGGCGCTGCGCGCGGCTTTCGACTACATCTGAATTTTGGAAGCAACCTTAGTCTACACTTCCGGCAGAATTTTTGTGAAGGAAGATCAAGATGATCGCGAATCTGATTTTTGATCGCGAAACTCAGCAAGCGCTGGATGCCGTTGAAACCGATCGCTCGATCTGGAGGTCCAGACTTGAGGATTGGTGCAGTATCAATACCGGCTCCCGCAATCTCGAGGGCTTGCAGACTTTTTTATTCAAGTTGGAAGCGGCCTTCAAAGTCCTGCCCGGCACCTGTTCGCGGCGCGCTTTGCAGCCAGAGGCGATCGTCAATGCTCAGGGCCAAGAGGCAGAGCAAGCCTTGAGCGATTCTTTGCACGTGGTTGTGAGGCCGGAGGCCCCGATCAAGCTGGTCTTGACCGGCCATTATGACACCGTCTTTCCCGCGCAATCGAGTTTTCAGACCGTAAGGGAGATAGAGCCCGGTGTTGTGAACGGGCCCGGTGTTGCCGATATGAAAGGTGGCCTTTGGGTGATGCTGGAGGCGTTGAAGGCGTTTGAAAAATTGCCTTGTGCTTCTCAGATTGGCTATGAAGTCCTGCTCAGCCCCGATGAAGAGATCGGCTCACCCGGCTCTGCCGCTTTGTTGCATGAGATTGGCGCGCGCAGCGACGTCGGCTTGACTTATGAGCCAGCGCTCGCGGACGGCTCCATGTCGGGCGCACGAAAGGGCTCGGGCAACTTTTCGCTGACGATCCACGGTAAAGCCGCTCATGTCGGGCGTGCCCATCATGAGGGGCGCTCGGCCATCGCTGCGGCAGCCCGCTTTGTTGCAGGCTTAGAGGCGCTTAACGGCAAAGCCTCCGGCGTGACGTTCAACACGGGCCGGGTTGATGGCGGCGGGCCGAATAATGTGGTGCCAGATCTCGCCGTTGTCCGCTTCAATGTCCGTGTGCCAGATGCTGCGGCAGCGACTTGGGCGCAAAGCGAAGTGGAAGCCCTTATCGGTCAATATCTCTCGGGCGGTGGCATTCACGCCCATCTTCACGGCGGCTTTAGTCGCCCCCCCAAGCCCAGAACGCCCGCACAAGAGCTGGTATTCGCCCAAGTAGCAGCAGCGGGAAAGGCGGTTGGGCTAGAGATTGTCTACAAAGATACTGGTGGGGTTTGTGAAGGCAATAATCTCGCCGCCTCTGGCTGCGCCAATGTCGATACGCTCGGTCCACGCGGAGGTTTGATCCATTCCGATCAGGAATTTGCCATTCTTGACAGCTTTCCAGAGCGCGTCAGGCTGTCTTTGGCGATTTTGGTGGGTTATGCGACAGGTCAATTGGATGCCAAAGCCCCCCGTCGCTTGCTGGCACAGGAATTGGGAACAAATCCATGCTCGTAGTACGCCCAGCGCGGCTAGATGATTTTGATGCTTTCATGGGCTTTGCCCGGCGCTCGGGCCCGGGCTTTACCAGCCTACCTGAGGACGAAGCGCTCCTAGCAAAGCGGCTGGAAAAAAGCTTGGCCACCTTTTCCTCAGAGGCTCCCAAAGCCGATGGCGATGGTGGGATTTATCTGTTGATGATTGAGAGCGCCAAGGGCGGGCGACCCTTTGGCTGTGCGGCCGTGAAGACCAATATTGGCCGCGATGTGCCTTTCTTCAATTATCGCATCGTCACCTATGGCCAAGCCTCTAAAGCTGCCAGCCGCCGCTTTGAGATGCGAGCCCTGACTATGGTCAATGATTATACGGGCTGCACAGAAGTCGGCACCTTGTTTCTCGAGCCAGAGCGCCGCGGTGATGGCGCAGGTAAATTGTTGAGCTTGTCGCGCTTTATGTTGATGGCAGGTTCACCGACCCGCTTTCATGGCACTGTGGTGAGCGAGCTGCGCGGGGTGGTGCATTTGGATGGACGCTCCCCCTTCTGGGAAGTCGTGGGACGTCCCTTCTACCGAATGGACTTTGATGAGGCCGATAAGTTATCGGCGACCAGCGACAATCAATTCATCATCGACCTATCGCCCAAACACGCGATTTATGTCGATCTTCTGCCTGATAGTGCGCGCGGCGCGATTGGCGAAACCCATCCCGATGGAGCCCCAGCCCGGCGTCTGTTAGAGCGCGAAGGTCTGCGCTTTGAAGGGGTGATTGATATCTTTGACGGTGGCCCACTTTTGGCCACACGGATCGAAGATACACGCACAGTCCGAGACTCCCGCGCTTTACCATTCCTGGCCGGTGACGCCCACGGGGAAGATCGCGCGATGTTGTCGAACGGCCGGGTTGAAGGATTTCGCTGCACCTTAGTGCAGGCCCGGATCACACCTGATGCGGTCATCGTGGCCCCCCAGGTATTGGATGCTTTAGAAATGGAAGACGGCCAGATCGGCCGCGTGCGGAGTTTTGATGTCTAACCACTCACACGATCGCCAGCCACACGGGGGCCTATATCTCAACGGGTCTTGGCAGGCCGGGCTTGGCCCTCATTTCACTTCGATCGATCCAGCCAGCGAGGAGGTCGTGTTTGCTGCCCATGCGGCGACAGCCACCCAAGTTGAGCAAGCCGTCGCTGCCGCGCGCGCGGCATTCCCTGCGTGGGCAAAGACGTCGCGCGGTGAGCGCGTTGCGATCCTTGAAGCCTATAGCCGAGCGCTCCAAGCCAGAGGGCCGTCCATTGCTGAGGCAATTTCCCGCGACATGGGCAAGGCACTGTGGGAGTCGACCGCTGAAGTTGGCGCGATGGTTGGCAAGATCGCGATTTCGGTGCGGGCCTACGAAGAACGGACTGGCGTTAAAAGCGAAGCAGCCGCCTTTGGTCGCACAGCGTTGGACCATCGCCCTTGGGGCGTCATGGCTGTGCTCGGCCCGTTTAACTTCCCGGGCCATTTGCCCAATGGTCATATTGTTCCAGCACTTTTGGCTGGCAACACGGTGGTGTTTAAGCCTTCAGAATTGGCCCCTTCTGTTGCCGTTCTGATGGTCGAAGCCTTCGAAGAAGCAGGCCTGCCCGCAGGCGTCTTGAATGTGGTGATGGGCGCGCGCGATACAGGGGCAGCGCTTCTCGCTGCACAAGGTATTGATGGCGTGTTGTTTACAGGCTCCGCCACCACTGGCACGGCGATCCATCGTATGTTTGGTGGCCGCCCGGAGGTCATCCTGGCTCTTGAAATGGGCGGCAATAATCCGCTGATTATCTGGGACCCGGCAGATATTGAGGCTGCCGCAGATTTGGTCGTGCATTCTGCATTCATCACCAGCGGCCAGCGCTGTTCCTGTGCGCGGCGTTTGATCCTACCAGAAGGCCGTTTTGGTGATCAGGTTCTCGAGGCAACGCAGGCCCGTATCGAGCGTATGGTCTTGGCACCTTGGAATGCTGAGACAGCCCCCTTTATGGGCCCCGTCATCCACGCCGGCCAAGCCACACAGGTCGGCCATTTCGAAGCAGAGTTGCAAGCGTTAGGTGGCAAATCCATCGTTAAGGCCCGAATTGGCATCGAAGGGCGCGCCTTTGTGCGCCCAGGCATGATTGACATGACACACGCGCAAGAAGCTGAGGATGAGGAATTGTTCGCGCCGTTTGCCCAAGTATTCCGGGTTAAGACGTTTGAGCAGGCCATCCAGCGGGCTAATGCCACGCGCTTTGGTCTCTCCTCCGGTCTGGTGAGTGATGACCCAGCCTTGTGGGAGGAAGCAACGCTCAATTTGCGCGCGGGCCTAATCAATTGGAACCGACCTACAACTGGCGCGTCTTCCGCTTTGCCATTTGGCGGGCCTGGTCTTTCAGGCGATGGCCGGCCGAGTGCTTATTACGCCGCTGACTATTGCGCATTCCCGGTCGCTAAGCAGGAAGCAGATCGGGCGGAGCGCTTGAGCGCACCCGGCCTTTAACTGAAACGGACAAGAATCATGAACTCTCAATCCCTGCTGTCCGCCTGCGCTTGGGCCTTCTTTGCCGTCGCAGGCCCAGCGCTTGCCCAATCTGTCTCTGACCTAGCCCCCACCGGGTCTGCAGTATCCCTAGTTGAGCGGATATCGATGGAAGAAGTCAGCGAGGAAATGGCACGCCGCTTGTCTGCCCTTCCGGGCGTGCGCGGGGTGGAGCGCATGGATGGTTTGGTCAATAGTTTGCGGGTTGTTACCCATTCTGAAGTCAGCGTCCGCCTCGACACGCTTCAGGCGCGTGTCAATCTACCAGATGCCAATCCTGAGGCTGAATATAGTCGCTTTGAAACCAATGTGCGCAACCTCCTCGATCAGCAGGATCCGTTCAAGCTCGAGCGGTTGCGTGTGGTGATCCGCACCACCCAAGCCATCAACACCTTTGAAGTCCAAACGGCTGCCTTAGGGCAGCGAAATGCTGTAGTCCGCCGCCCGTTTGCGGAAGGGCTTGAAGAAGTCCTTGTTGGCGATACACCAACGACCATTGCCCTCATGCCAATTGGCCGACTGAACGATTTGCAATTGGGTGCCACCCAAGCGTTTGATCGGGCCCGAGCAAATACGTTGAAAGAATTGACCGGCATCAAATGGTCCGTCAATGACGGCTTGTTAGAAGCCGATCCAGATCAGCCCTATGGGACTAGCCTTTTGGCCCTCGACCAAGTCTGGACTAAACTCGAAGAGCAATTAGGGGGGCCGTTGGCGGTTGCCGTGCCCACACGCGACACATTGGTTGTCGGTCGGGCAGATCGCGCCCGTGACATGACCCGTCTCGCAAAGATTGCCGCCAGTGGTGTCGAGAACACCGGCAGCTTGTCAGACAAAGTTTTGGTGCGCCAAGGCAATTTGTGGGTTGCCCGATAGAGCCGCGGCGGCGTTTGAGCATCAGGTCAAGCGGGTGTTGCACCCATCAAGCCTTTAGATTTTGGTCACCAGCATCAGGCCGTCGCCAATAGCAACCATGACAGCGCGCACACGGGGATCGGCTTTGGCGTGCATAGCAAGGTCCCGCAGGGCAACAGTCTCGATGCTTTGATCGTTTGGATCCGCCACCGAGCCGCTCCACAACATATTGTCAAACAGCATGACGCCGCCCGTGCGCAGAAGTGTCAGGCCCTTTTCGTAATAGTCTTGGTAGCTTGGCTTATCCGCGTCGACAAACATGAAGTCGATCCGGCCTGCATAGCCTTCGTTTGCCAAGGCGCTGAGGCTGTCGCCAGCCGGCGCGATACGCAAGTCGATTGTGCTTTCGACATCTGCTTGCTGCCAATAGGTTTTGGCCAAATCGGTAAATTCTTCAGAGATGTCGAACGCAAAGAGCTTTCCGCCAGGCCCTGCATTTTGCCGCAACGCAAGTGCGGTCACCAAAGCCGAATAGCCAGTAAAGACTCCCACTTCGACGGCCAGGCGCACATCCAACTGACGGATCAGAAAACTCATGAACGCGCCCTGTTCGGCGCTGATTTGCATCATTGCCTTTGGGTGACTCGCCGTCTCAACCCGACAAGCAGTTAAGGCTGGGTGCTCTGATTGGTTGACCTCAGACAGATACTCAATGATCGGGGGGCTTAAGTTAAATGATGTGGACATGATTGCTCTTATTGCTTTTCTTTTGCTGCTTGCAAAGCCTGACCTGTGCCCATCAGGGCCAGAAACAGGATCAAAACCAAGGTAAAGACCGGTGAGCCATACGAATCCGGCCCGGCTCCTGCCCAGAAGCCACCGTCCTTTTGAAAGGTGACCGCGTCCCCGATCCAGCTGGTTTCAAGCCAGGTCCAGCCAGCATGGCCTGCGATTGCAGCCCAGATTCCGCCACGACCTAGCGCGAGAAATCCTAAGGCGGCTCCAAATAGCGCTGAATTGGCAATGTGCCAGACCGAGCTATAGCCTTGGCTCGTCTGCAAAGCGCAGAAGGTTAGGGCTGCAAGGCCAATGCCCGCTAAGGGGCCAATCGCCGCGTGTCCGGCGCGCTGGGCAATACCGCGAACCACAACTTGCTCAGCCATGGCGTGGATCAGGATAAAAGGTATGGGAATGATGAGGGCGGCAAGGACAAAGGGGCGGCCTTCAAAAACCCCAGCCTGCACGATAACTAGGCCTAGGAGCGCGAGGCCTGGCAAACTACATCCAACTAACCAGCCCCAACCAAGCCCAATAGCAGGTGAGCCCCATATGGGTGGCGTTTGATTGGGCAGTCGGCTTAGCTTTTGCCAGACCAGAAGCCCCGCTAAGGCTAGCGCCAAATTAATGGGCTCCCGGAAGAAATCAGGCGCACCCGCTTCACTGATCCAAAATGATGAAAGGTGCGAAATTTCCCCTGCGCCATAGGCTATAGCCAAGGCCACACCGGCTGCCAGCATCATCGAAAGTGTGCGCTTAATCGGGCTGGATTTCTGGTTGGGGACAGTGTCGATCATCGCCTCTTTCTAAGACGTGCCTTCACTTAAAGGCAAGCAGATGCTTACGGGCGGGCACAGGCCAATAAAGGCGCGAGAAGTTTTTCGCTTAACCAGGCAACGACGGGAACGGCGACACCATCGCCTGCAATCTTTAGCCCTGCCAAAGTGCCTTTAGGCAAAAGATAGCTATCAGGTACGCCCATCAGACGCATGGCCTCGCGCGGATTGATCGGGCGAACTTTTAGGGTTCCGCCATCCACCACCAGCCAGAATTGACGCGAGGACCCTCCCGCCGGTGTCCGGAGACAGCCGACTTTTCCGTCAAAGCGGATTTCGGCACGCTGCTGCTTCTCTCCGCCCGCGCGCCGGATCCGACGGTACATTGTGCCGATGTGACGACCGGGCGTAGCCAAGAGCGTCTCAAGGCGTCTTTTGTGTTTGTCGTTTAATTGCTGATGGAAGGTGGCAAGCTTGTTTGGACCCCACCAACTCGTGTCTGCTAGGTCGAGAATATCGGCTAAACTTGCTGATGGCCGGGAAGGTGATGGCACAAACCATTTCACTGCGTCTGGCACAGCGGCTTGGGCTTTTAAAATGGCCGGTGTTTGGAAGACACAGGGCCGGTCAGGCCCGGACAAGAACGCGGACGGTATATCCACGCTTTGGCGAACGGCAATCATGAAAACACGGGGCCTTGATTGAGGTAGGAACCAAGCCGCATCCATTTCGAGGCAACCTGCCGCATAGCCTAAGCCCTGCAGGGCCCTGAAAATAGCTGCCAAATCTTGCCCGCTGTTTGAACTCAACAGGCCTTTGACGTTTTCAAGCACGACCAGTTCGGGAGGGTCGCCTCGTTCTCGCAACTCGGCCAGTCGCGCCATAAATGCAAATAAGGTTCCAGAACGCCCGCCCTTTAGGCCGGCGCGATCTCCGGCAAGCGAGAGGTCCTGACAAGGAAAACTGGCCCAAGCCAAAGCTGCGCGCTGGGGTAGCTGGTCAAGCTGAATGTTTGCCACATCGTCTTCAATCAAGCCCTGTGCGCCGAAATTCTCGCGCCAAGCCCGGCACTTCATTGCATCGAAATCATTGGCCCAAGCAACGTCAAACTGTGCGCTCAGTCCAAGTCTTGCAAGGCCACCTCCGGCAAAAAATTCGAGCGCAGTGGGCTTATCGCGAAGGGGCAAAGACGGCTCTCTCCATAATGACTATCGCTGATCTGAACATGATTTGATCTCAATTTCTGCTTCCTGCCCCAGCGTCACTGCGAAATTAGGGCTTTCCATCCCCGACACAGACGCTAAGAGACCTTTAGAAAGCCGGATGAACCGGCGTGTCAGGAAGTAAAGGGAGCCGCCACTATGCGTGAAGCCGTAATCGTATCTACCGCCCGTACGGGCCTTGCCAAGTCTTTGCGTGGCGGGTTCAACATGACCCATGGTGCTGCCATGACCGGTCACGCCATTAAGCACGCGATTGCACGCGCTGGCATTGAGCCTGGCTTGGTTGAGGACGTCTATATCGGTGCTGGCCAACCTGAAGGCGCAACCGGCGCAAACGTCGCACGTAACGCTGCCATCTGGGCCGGCTGCCCTGTGACCACCTCGGGCACCACCGTGAACCGCTTCTGCTCGTCAGGTCTGCAGACTATTGCGATGGCCGCCAACTATATCACCCAAAGCGGCGGTGACTGCGCGATTGGCGGTGGCGTTGAATCGATCTCATTGGTGCAAATGGGCGGTTCGATGAATTTGTCGCACTACCAAGAAGAGCATCTACTCAACATCAAGCCAGCCTTGTGGATGCCTATGATTGAGACCGCCGACATCGTGGCAGAGCGCTACAATGTCAGCCGTGAGTATCAAGACGAATATGCTCTGCGCAGCCAACAGCGCATCGCGGCTGCCCAAGCCGCCGGCCTCTACAACGATGAAATCGTCCCGATGGCCACCAAGATGAAAGTCGTGGACAAGGCAACCGGCGAGACCACGATCAAAGACGTGATCGTCGACCGTGACGAGTGCAATCGTGCAGACACAACTTTGGAAGGTTTGGCTTCCTTGAAGCCAGTGCGCGGCCCAGACAAGTTCATCACTGCTGGCAATGCCTCGCAATTGTCCGATGGTGCTGCTGCTGTTGTCCTGATGGAGGCTAAGGCTGCACAATCCCGCGGCGTTGAGGCGCTCGGCCGCTTTGCAGGTTTTGCAGTTGCAGGTTGCGAGCCCGACGAAATGGGTATCGGTCCAGTATTCGCGGTGCCTCGCTTGTTGGAGCGTCATGGCTTGAAAGTCGACGACATCGACCTGTGGGAACTGAATGAAGCTTTCGCCAGCCAGTGCCTCTATTCGCGTGACCGCTTGGGCATCGACCCTGAGAAGTATAATGTTAATGGCGGTTCTATCGCCATTGGTCACCCATTCGGCATGACAGGCACACGCTGCACCGGTCACATCCTATTGGAAGGTCGTCGTCGTAAGGCGGCTGGTCAGAATGTGAAGTGGGGTGTTGTCACCATGTGTATCGGTGGCGGCATGGGCGCTGCTGGCCTGTTCGAAATCTACTAAGACTTCGCGCCAGTTTGGCGGGTAAGATATTGCGGCGGCACGGTTTCGGCTGTGCCGCCGTTTTCATGCCTGCTTAAATAAAGTCTGTTAGACCTGCCAGCAGACAAGGGTTTTATCACGGATGGATCGGCGCACCTTTGCAGTCTCAGCTTTCGGAACTCTAGCCCTTTCAGGGTGCCGAAAAGACCCCGCGACTTTTCTGCACGGGCAACGCCTCCCGTCCGTTGCCGCCAGCTTGATCGATGGGACTGGCCTTAACCTCGCCACCTTGGGCCGCCCAGCTGTGTTGCGCCTCTGGGGACTGTGGTGCGGGCCCTGCCGGATTGATGAGCCGCATTGGGAGGAAGTTGTCCGCGCTTTAAAGCCCCATCAGGGCGCTGAGCCACGCTTTGACCTTTTGAGTGTGCATATTGGTCTGGCACCAAGGGATGGACCAAGTCTGCAGGCTTGGGCTGCAAGTCGGCCTCAAGAAGTTGCGATTCCTATTGTTGATGACCGTACGCAACGTCTTGCGCGCTCGATTGGGGTTCCTGGTACCCCACTTACTTTGTTGATCGACTCGAAGGGCGAGGTCATTGACCACGCTTGGGCCTTCAAATCGCCGCGCGGCGCTGCAAGATTTGTAGGCAAAGTCCACGAATTTGTGAGATCATCTTGAAATCGCATCTTGGCAACAATCATTCGTTCTATCAGATTGGCTCCATGAAAAACATGACACGCAGAGATACTCTGACCGGCTTAGCCGTTGGCACGCTTGCCACCACCGTCGCACTTGATGCATCAGCTCAAACGGCACCAGCCCCACCCGTGGACCGTCGACCGCGCACCTATGATTTGATCGGCCAAGCGGCACCTGCGACCGATCTCGAACGCTTTGGCGGTGGCCGACTGACGCAAGCGGACTTTCGCGGCAAGACCACAATTGTACAATTCTGGGGAATTTGGTGCCCCGATTGTTTGGCCGATGTCGATGATGTCGCAGAGCTCAATCGCTTGATCTCGCGGGACCGCAAGCTCCAATTCGTCGGCATCCATACGCGCGGTCGCTATGGCCGCTGGGGCGGTTTAGCTCCGTTCTTTGCCGAAAAGGGCTATCGCTTCCCTGTGGCGATTGACGATGACAGTGCGGCTTATAAGGCTTGGGGCATAAAATGGGTGCCAAGTTTTGTAATCGTCGGCACGGACGGCATCATCCGCGACTACACAACGGATTTAAAAGCAGGCTCTGGCATTGGGGTCCAAGGTCTGCTCGCTAAAGCCAGAGCGGTTGCGAAAATAAACAGACGCGCTTAACCACGATTGCTAACGTAATCGTGAAGCCTTGCCGCTATAATCTGGCCTTATGTCAGAGACTTTGCACAGGCCCGGCCCTTGTTCTGCCAGAATTGCGCCCGACATACCGGGGCGAGCGCCACAAGGGCCGCCGATTGGAATGAATAACGTGCGAGCTGCCCTGCCGCCTAAGACATCAGACTTGCTCAAAGAGTTGCACGATGCCTTTCCAGGTGAAGAGCAAATCGCCGTGCGCGATGTTTTGACGCGTCTCGACGGGCGGGCCTTTGGCCTGCTTCTGTTGATTCTTGCCTTGCCCAATTGCATTCCCAATGTACCAGGTATTTCAACTGTCTTTGGGATTTTGCTGGTGGCACCAGCCCTGCAAATGATTTTTGGTGCCGGCACGCCTTGGGTTCCAAAGCGTATTGGCGATCTGAAGATTGAACCAGCGACCTTCCGCAAATGCATCGACCTGTCGATGCCGACCTTGTTGAAGATTGAGAAACTGGTGCAACCACGCTTTCAGTTTCTGACCCAAAAGCCGATCACCGTTTGGTTTGGGATCCAGACGCTTATTCTGGCTGGCATCTTGATGCTGCCTATTCCCTTGGGGAATTGGCCTCCGGGTATGAGTGTTGCGGCTTTGGCGATCGCTTTATTGCAACGAGATGGCCTTTTAGCGCTGGTGTCGTTCGGCTTCTTCTTGGTGAGTTTGGCAGTAGCGCCGCTGGGTATCGGTATGGCGTTGGCGGGTCTGGACTGGCTGGTTGGTGTCGTGTCCAACACCTTTCATGCGGTTCACTTCTGAGGCTTGGTAAAAACCGCCAGTATGATCCCGACGCCGACTACGGCCAGTCCAAACAACGCACCAACCTTTACATAGTTCAACGAAGACCACAGCATCAGCGCACTGCTAGTTGCAAAAACCACAGGCAAGACTGGATAAAATGGCACTTTGAATGGCCGTGGCTGATCGGGCATTTTCCGTCGCAAGATGATGACGGCCAAGCCACTTGCTGTCAGGAACGCCCAGTAAACAGGGGCGGTGTAATCTACCAAGGTAGCGAAGCCTTGATAGGTGGCCCCAAGAACCACCAAGCCAATTGAGACAATTCCTTGGGCGATAATGGCGTTGGCGGGAATCCCGCGGTTACCATCCCAAGACCCGATCCAGCTGAGGCCGGTGCGTTCGCGTGCAGCCGCATAGGTGGTGCGCGCGCCGACAATAACCGTTCCATTAATGGAGGTGATGGCTGCTGCCGCCACTGCTATGGCGAGAAGGATCCCGGCTTGAGGTCCAAAGGCGCGAGCCATGAGGTCGGCAGCGGGTGCCTTGGACTGGGCTAAACCCTCAATGCCCAAGCCCCGCAGCAATGCCCAATTGGCCATCAGGTACAAAAGGGTAATGATCACGACCGAACCTAGAAGTGCCCTTACCATCCCGCGTTCGGGGTTTTTGATTTCGGCCGATAAGGTTGACATTTCACTCCACCCTCCGAAGGCCAACAGCACAAAGACAAGGGCATAACCAATTCCGGCGACGCTCGGGCTGTGCCCAGGTCCGGTAGTAGCGGGTGGTATGGCTTGGATGACCAGCCAAGACGCGGCTGCGGCTAAAGCTAAGAGGCCGATGACTTCGAGGCTGGTGATCGCATAATCGGCCCCCTTGCCGCCACTGGTGCCCCGCAAATTGAAGAGAGTCATCACCACGACACTTACCAAGGCGAACAAGGCGGGCCCGTGCGGGCCTAAATTCCAAACCAAGTTCAGGTAATCACCAATGACAAAGCCCAAAAGGGCAATGGAGCCTGTATTGATGATGGAAAAGCGCGCCCAGGCGAAGGAAAAGCCAAAACTTGGGCCATAGGCTTTGGTCAGGAAATAATAATCGCCGCCGGGGCTGGGATAGGCGGTTGATAGTTCGCTATAGCATAGGGCTCCCATCAGGGAGATCAGGCCCCCCAAGATCCAAACGCCATAGACCGCCCACTCACTGCCGGCATTTTCGGCAACCAGAGCGGGAGACTTGAAAATGCCCGCGCCTACGACCATGCCGACGGCGATAAAGATCACATAGGGGACAGAGAGATGGCGGGTCGGGGCGGCGGCATGGGGATCGTGCATCGCGCGAGTGTGTCGCCCTCTCAGGCGTGGGTCAATCAGGGTGGTGGCTTGCGCCGCAGGTTCTGCTGCCTTGCACGCAAGGCAGCAGATGTCGCGTCATTATTGCACCGGCAAACCAAGGCCAGCGCGTGCGGCATTGACTTGGTACGTGCGAAGATACTCGCCCAGAACTTGTGTCATAAGGACGCCAGATTCCTTAGTTTGCGGATTAGCCCAGAATTGAGTGCCCGCTGCGCCGCCCCAAAACATCGTGCCAACGGGTGCGCCAGTTGGGTAAAGATTGGAGTCGACCACGGTGCCAAAGCCCAAGCCATAGCTATAGCCCTGCTTTACAAGATTTGCGTTGGCCTTCGGACCCAGCTGGTCTTTACCCATTTCGGCAATCGAGGAGGCCTTAAGAATGCGCACCCCGTCTAATTCGCCTTGGCCAGCAATCATGCGTGCAAAGCGCACATAGTCGTCCAACGTGCCGACAAGACCCGCGCCGCCAAACTCAATACGTGCGGGTGCTTGGAAAGGGCTTTTGGCTGGTGGGTCGGCAGGGCGCAGCGCCTCATGCATGGGCACGTCTTTCAAGCTCTTGACGTAGCTATCAATACCGCCAGCGGGCGGCTTTATTTTTGATACCGCATAATAGACGTTCGCCAAGTTTTCTTGATCGCCCGGTTGAACTTGGAAAGCCGTATGCTTCATGCCTAAAGGCGTGAAAATGCGGTCTTTGAAGAAACTGCCGAGGCTTTGGCCAGACGCCACTTCGACCACACGGCCCAAGACGTCGATGGCAATGCCATAGGTCCAAGTCTCACCTGGTTGGTTGGTAAAGGGCGTGGCAGCAACCCGGTCAGCCAAGTCTTGCAGGTTTGCCACCCGCGGCCCCTTGAAGCCCGGGACCGCCTCACCGGGGGCCCGTTCAATGCCGTTCATCGCATACAGCCGCTCAACTGGCTTTGTTGGGCCCCACCAAGGAATGCCGGCCGATTGCCGCATCAAATCGCGCACCGTGAGGGGCCGGACCGCGGGCTCTGTCTTTAAGGTCTCTAGGGTGTCGCCACTGACATACACAACGGTCTTGGCGAAAGATGGAATATAGGTTGCCACGGGGGCGTCGAGATCAATCTTGCCTTCTTCCACCAACATCATGATGGCAACCGCCGTGATCGGCTTGGTCATGGAATAAATGCGAAACACCGTATCTGATGTCACGGGTTTACCTGTTTCGATATCGGCTAGGCCGACATAGGTCGTTTCAATACGTCCGTAGGTGTCCACCAAGGCCGCTGAAAAGCCGCTGGCCACTTTCTTGTCGACGCCATCTTGCAAAACAGTCCGCATCGCGCCGATGCGCTCTGGCAAGACCGAGGGTGGCGGGGTGGCAACGCTGGCACTCGTCGACTGGCTTGTCGCGCACCCACTGAATGCCAGTAGACTGGTGCTGATCGCCAAGGCGGCAAAAATCGGTTTTAGCTTAAACATGTACGCGCGGCTCCCAAAGTGTTGTTTTGCGATCTTGTTTTGATTGGGCAATCATCCGTTTAATTGTGCGCTCTGGTCAAGGGCAAGGCGAACAATTGACGGCACATTCAACAGACGGCCCAAAGGCTAAAATCAGCCGGCCAGTTCTAGAGGGAATTTTGGGTATGAATCGACGCATCATTCTTCAATCCGCTGCCGCAGGTGTCGCCGGTATGCTGCTACCCGGGTGCGCGAGTGGCGGGCCGCTGCGACAGCATTATCCGCGTCGGCCGCGTGTAAGATTAGGGATTGATCAATTGGTAGAGTCTGGCTTTGCAGCCTTAGACGGCCAGCGCGTTGGCTTCATCACCAATCAGACCAGCGTTGATCAAAGCGGTATCATGTCACGTGTGGTCTTGCAGCGAGGGCTGGGTGCACGGCTGACGGCCTTATTTGGGCCAGAACATGGGTTGGACACGCGCGCGAAGGCTGGCGATCATGTGGCAAATGCACAAGACCCTATTACGGGCTTGCCCGCCTATTCGCTCTATGGCGAGCACCGGAAACCTACGCCAGCCATGTTGAAAGACGTGGATGTGCTGGTGTTTGATATTCAGGACATTGGGGTGCGCAGCTACACTTATATCTCCACCATGATTCTTGCGATGGAGGCGTGTGGCGAAGCCGGAAAGGCCTTTGTCGTGCTTGACCGGCCAAACCCCCTAGGTGGCTTGCGCATGCAAGGGCCGCCATTAACGCCCGGCTTTCAATCCTTTGTCAGTCAGGTACCCGTGCCTTATCTGCATGGTCTGACCATTGGTGAGTTGGCTAGGATGGCTGTCGCCAAGGGCTGGGTCCGTAAGGCTCCAAAGCTGACTGTTGTGCAAATGGAGGGCTGGGAACGGCGAATGAATTGGGCCGAGACGGGTCTAAACTGGGTGGCGACCAGCCCCAATATCCCAACGTGGGAATCGCCTTTTTACTGCGCCACTACCGGCATTTTGGGCGAGCTTAAGCAAGTGGATATTGGGATCGGTACGCCTAAGCCGTTCCACTATGCGGCAGCGCCGGGCATCGATGGCCGTGCCTTAGCGCAAGATCTAAAGCGACAAGGCTTTAAAGATATCCGATTTAAGCCTTATGAGAGCCAAGTGAAGCCAGGCTTTGGCGGTGTGGAATTGATCATTGATCCAGAGGGGCAGACGGACCTGATGGCTGTTGCGATGGCCCTGTGCGCTGAAGTGGTAGCCCGTTCGGCCAAAGCACCCTTATCGGGCAGTACAGCTTCCGCGCGAAGCCTGTTCAATAAAGTCTATGGCAGTGAGGCTCTTTGGGCGGCGCTGGAAACAGGGACGCCTTGGCAAAATCTGGTGGCAGACTGGCAGGAGCCGTTGAGACAATTCAAGGAAAATCGCACGCCGCATCTTCTCTATCGTTGAGGCGATCTGCCGAACTGAAAGCCCGATGGGCCCCAAGCGGACCCATCGGGAAATAGGGGTTTAGGCGGCTTTGCCAGCCTTGGATTCGCCCTCAATCAGCGGGGCGTCATTCGCGCTCGCACTTGCGCTGGCAGAGCCAACTTGTATTGCAATTTTGCGGGGCTTCAAAGCCTCTGGCACTTCGCGCACCAAAGACAGGCTCAATATGCCGTGCTCAAGGTTGGCACCGGTCACGCGGACATGGTCAGCCAACTGATAGCGGCGTTCAAAGCCACGCTCAGCGATGCCGCGATGCAGGAAGTTGCGGCCTTCTTCGCTCGAGGCTTTTTTGCCGGTGACGGTCAGCAGCCCCTCTTTCAACTCAATCGACAAATCATCCGGGCCAAAGCCGGCAACGGCCAATTCAATGCGATAGGCGTCTTCGCCCGTTTGCTCGATATTGTAGGGGGGCCAGCCGGTTGCTGTATCCAAGCGGGCACCGGTTTCAATCAAATGCGCCATCCGGTCAAAGCCAACGATGGTGCGATAGAGAGGGGTTAAGTCAATAGTACGCATTTTGTCCTCCTAGAAGCGACAGGTTCAACACGCGGGACATGGGCCGCGCGCCCATTGGATTTTCACCGTCTCACGCTACTCCCCACATGCTCTCATCAGCCAAGTGGAGTGCCGCGCTTATGAGCCCGATGCCGATCCATGCGGCCCGTTTGTCGGCACCGCACAGTCTAGTTGGGAGCGGGTTTTTGACTGTGCAAGGGGCAGCTGTCCAAATTCTGACAGGAGTTTCATGTCCTTAAGGCTTGAGCCCGCGACGTAAACTGGGATAGGCTCAGCCCTTCGAGTTTCGCTTTGGCTCACTTCAAAGCTTGTTGCCGGTAGTCAAAGGGAGAAAGAGGCGCATGACATTTCGCGCTTGGGCACTCGCCGGAACTGCCAGCATCGTGGCCTTGAGCGGCATTGTGTCTGCCAGCGCGCAAGTTCCTGATTCACAAGCTTCTGAGAGCCAGGCAACAACTGGGCCGACTTCAGTCTTTTTGCCGCCCGCCAATCCGGTTCCGCCTTTAGACGAACGCTCGCGGGAAGCTTTGCGTCGGGCTCTCAAATCTGACCAACGCATTGATGCCCAGCGTGACCGGTGGCGCAATCCAGAAGCGACCCTGCAATTCTTTGGCGTGCGCTCTAGCGATATCGTGGTCGAAATCTGGCCAGGGCAGGGGTGGTATTCTTCGATACTCGGTCCTTATTTGAAGCAGGGTGAAGGTAAGCTAATCGTAGGTCACTGGGATGCTGCCGCTTCCGACTCCCAAGTCGTTCGGCAGATGGTTGACGCCTATCGCGCACGCTTTGCAGCCGACCCCGCCGTCTATGGCAATGTGAATGTGGTCCCGTTTGGTCCGAGTTCGAGGCCGATGGCTCCGCCCAATAGTGTCGATAAGGTTTTGACCTTCCGCAATATCCACAATTGGATGGCGCAAAGCTGGGCAGAAAAGGCTTTTGCGGACTTCTACACTGTCTTAAGGCCCGGTGGCATTCTGGGGATTGAAGAGCATCGTGGCCGCACAGACGAGCCACAAGACCCTTTGGCTCGCGATGGCTATGTGCGCGAGGATTATGTGATCCAACTGGCTCGCGAAGCTGGGTTTGAGTTTATCGGTGGGGCGGAGATTAACGCCAACCCAGCTGATACCAAGGACCATCCCTTTGGGGTTTGGACATTGCCGCCGGTTTCGCTGACCTCGCCAATCGGCAAGACCAGCGACCCCGGGTTTGACCGCACGCGCTATGATGAGATTGGCGAAAGCGACCGCATGACTTTGCGTTTCCGTAAGCCGTTGGATGCAACCGGTGTTGGCTTGGCTTCATCGCGACCAACTGCGGACCAAATCCCTGTGACCATCATCCCCGGTCCGCCACCGCCACCGCCAGCGCCGCGTCGTGGTCGTCGTGGCGCGCCTCCACCGCCACCCCCTGTGGTGGCAGGGGTCGACGTTAAGCCGGACGGCCAGGTTCCCGCTCCCAAGGTTGAGCCCAAGCCAGGCGTTGCTGTCGCGCCGGCGACCGTAATTCGTCCCGCGCCAGAGGAGGTCCAAGCCAAAGGTCCACCACCGCCGCCACCACCACCACCACCCGCCAATGGCCGGCGCGGTTCGACGACGAAAAAGGGCCCTACGCCAGCACCAAGCTCCGCTTCTGGGACGACCCCTGCGTCGCCCGATGCCGCAGGGGCTAAGCCAGTCGATGTGGGTCAGCCACAACCGTCCACGCGTAATACTTTGCCAAAGGCAACCACTGAACCTGCTGGCACATCGACCCCAACGGCATTGCGGACGCGCCAGCGCAGCACAGCACCAACCGCGCCTAAGGCCACAGAGCCGACCCCGCCGGTCAGCGCTTCAACTCGGTTGCGCGCGCGTTCGGGCGGGGCCTCAGCTCCAGTCGAGGAGGAGAAAGCCAAGGCGGCAGAGCCCGCTACAAATGCGCGGCGCTCCCCACGCAAGCCGACGCCTGAACCGACGGTGGCAAAGGCACCGACCGGCAAGGCAAAATCAAAGGCAAAGGCAAAGGCGGCTGATACTGAACCGAAGAGCCGCACCTCGACCCGGAACAGAAGCCGCCCGGAAGATAAAGTGGACTCCAAGAAGAAGGCTACAAGCAAGGCTGCGCCCAACAATCGGAAAAAAGACGCCCCTAAAGATAGCCCGACCAAAAAATCCCCACCTCCCGCGAAAGCCAATCCCAACAAGCCTGATTGGGTAGTGCCGCCTAAGCAGAAGAAAACTTAGGTGCCTAGCCTCACAAGTCTGTGAATCGCGTCATGCACCCTCGACTTTTCACGCCGCTTAGGCGACATGCGTCCCTTACGACAATCCCGACTCGTGGTGAGGCGCAGGTCCCTGTGTTTCTTGTCGGTTGAAGGAGATAGATTATGCGTAGTGCCCGAAATTCCCTGCTTGCGGTCAGCGCGATCGTCCTCGGTGCCTTGTGCGCTACCCCCAGCGTGGCAGGACCTGCAGGGGACAAAGCAAAAGCCGCGGCCCCAGCAGCAGGTTTGACCTTGCAAGCTGTTGTCGATGGTTCTTGGCGTACCCCACAAGACCGCGCGCGTGACGGTGCTCGTCACCCTATCGAATCCTTTACCTTCTGGGGCTTGAAGCCAAACATGACTGTGGCTGAGATCCGACCTGGCGCTGGCTACTGGACCGATCTCCTGGCACCTTATTTGGCCGCAGGCGGTGGCAAACTGATCGTGACCTCAGGCGATCCAGACAAGATGACCGATGCACAAAAAGCAGGCCGTGACCGTTATTTGAAGCGCTATCAAGATAATCCAGCTCTCTTTGGTACACTGGAAGTCGGCGTGTTTGCTGCGAATTCGGATAAATTGCTTGCCGCGCCAAATAGCGTCGATTTGATCATCAGCTCACGGAACTTCCATGGCTTCGTGTTGCAGAATATCAAGGATTATGCCTTGAAGTCGATGTTTAACGCATTGAAGCCCGGTGGTCTGGTGGCGATTGAACAGCACCGCGGTGACGCTCGTCGGCCGCAGAATGCAGCTTCTGGCTATATCCGTCAGGATTGGGTGATCGCGCAAATGCGTCAGGCTGGCTTTGAATTTGTCGCCGCATCTGAACTCAATGCCAACCCAAAGGATACCAAAGACCACCCGTTCGGCGTGTGGACCCTGCCGCCGACCTTGCAGACGGCCCCAAGTGGCCAACCAGCCAATCCTGATTTCGACAATGCGAAATATAAGGCGATTGGCGAAAGCGATCGGATGACGCTTCTATTCCGTAAACCCGCCAAATAAGGCAATTATTCCGGCTATGGGCCTCCGCTGCGCAAGTGGGGGCCCCATTGCACGTAGAAAGGCTTTTACTGCTTTCAATTGATGGCTTACCGAAATTTAAGATGACAGATAGCGGCGGCGTACGCAGGCTATATCGATGACACTCCCAGCCAACGCCTCCCTCCTCGGTTTCTCGCTTGCAGCACTCAGTCTGGTTTTGACCGCCCAGGCACAAACGGCATCAAGTGAAAGTGCTCGCCAAATTCCGGTTAAAAAGCTATTCCCCTATTACGATCTTTATCTTGGGTTGCCGCCTCAGGACCGTGATGGGTTCTATCTGGAGTATCTAATCAAGTCGTCGGAGACAAACCTCCGACCACGGATGGTATATGCTTTAGGGGCAGTTCGAACGCCTATTCAATTGGATTCTAAGGGCAAAATCCTGACGATGCCAGATATGACCATGTTGCGGCAGGGCAAGGTGGAAGTCCCTGCATCTTCGCCGCGTGGAGAAATTGTGCTTAACTTGGAGCCAGCTGTGCCCTTAAGCCGAACCATTCCTGCAAGTGCGGTATCCAATTCTGTTACAGACTATACAAAAGCAATTAGCCGGGCAGGCCCGCTGGCTCTGGCAATCCCAAAGCTAACTGGCATCGCGTTTAGGGGGGTCTCTTCAGGGCAGGTCGTATTTGCAGATGGCCGGAAGGCTACTTTACCTGTTGAACGCGGCTTTCCTGTCTTCCGGCCCGGTCAATCGACGATGCGCGGGGCTGTCAGTCTAGAGTTTCCGACAGTCCCAAGCCAAGCGCAGTTTGCGCGCTGATAGGTCGATTTAGGTATTCGGCGCAATCAACGGCAGAATTTAGCAAAAAAGGCTCCATTTCGCACATACTGGTAATATCCATTTAACTATCTTGCGACAAAGCTGGGTTAGTTTTTACCATCGGTGGATATCCGGAACCCGATTGAATGGCAGGCCTAAACTCTCTTCACGTGCTGGTAGTCGATGACAATCCTCACATGCGGTCGATTGTCGTGGCGATTCTGCGCGGGGTTGGCATCGGCATTGTTAAAGAAGCCAGCGACGGGGCTGACGCGATGGAAGCGATGCGCGCAGGCGTGCCTGACATTGTGATTGTCGACTTGAACATGTTCCCGATCGACGGGCTGGAATTCACCCAGATGATCCGGACGGCGGAAGACAGTCCATTCCCATTTGTGCCCATCATTATGATGACCGGCCATACAGACCGCACGAAAGTTACCGCCGCGCGGGATTCGGGTGTGAACGAATTGGTGGCAAAGCCGATCTCGGCGAAAACCCTCCTCGACCGCATTGTCGCAGTCATCGACCGGCCAAGGTCCTTCGTGAAAACGTCGACTTATACCGGGCCCTGTCGTCGCCGTGGTGGTGGCGCTGGCAAAGACTACGGTGGAGCTTTGCGCCGCAAGTCAGACACTAAGGCGAAGGCCGACCAATCTAACGAATCGAAAGACGAAACGGCATGAGCGTTGAGAACCCTGTAGAACTGATCGCTCCGAGTTTTCGCCTACAACGGAAAATTGGCGGACCAGCGTCGCGCATGCTGACCCCTGAGGCTTACCGGAAAGCCAATGCGGCTTTGGAAGAGATTATTCCGCCCATCGATGAAGAGGTGCGTCGTCTATTGCAGGAATTGCAAGAAGCCTTGCAGGGTAAAGTGCACGGTGGGCGTGACATCATGTGGAATAATGCCCACGAAATCCGGGGTATGGCTGGCACCGTGCGCAAGATCACTTTGGGACAAGCTGCCAATCTAATCTGCCATTACCTCAATGATACAGCTTCCGACTTCTTGCCGGATCAAGGCGTGATGCAAACAATCGTTGTTGTTGCCATGCAGGCATTGCGCGAGGAAGCAGATACCGATCCCATGATTAAAGTGATGGTGCAGGATGGCGCGCGTGCTGTCCTAGCCCAGCGTCATCGCGAAGGCCGTGACCAAGCCATCACTAAGCATTAGCCCAAAGTAGCGTTTAGGGCTGCTTCTACATCTTTTATCAAATCCTCGCCGTCCTCTATGCCGACTGATAGGCGGATCAGCCCACTGGTTACACCCAGTTCTGCTTGAACCTCTGGCGCGAACGAATAATGGGTCGTCGTGGCCGGATGTGTCGCAAGGCTTTTGGAATCGCCCAAATTGTTGGAGATGTCCACAATCTGCAGCGCATCAAGAAACGCAAACGCTGCCGGCTTGCCGCCCTTAAGTTCAAAAGCCAGCAAGGTGCCACCAGACTTCATTTGCTGGCTTGCTAACGCATATTGGGGATGGTCGGACCTGTGGGGATAACGGACATAATTGATCGCAGGATGGGCAGCAATCACATCGGCCAAACGTGCGGCATTAGCGCTAGCGCGCTCAACCCGCATGGACAATGTCTCTAGGCCTTTAAGGACATTCCACGCCACAAAGGGCGACATTGCAGGGCCCGTATGGCGCAGATAAGGGTCGATATGTTCTTCCATAAAGGCGGTTGAGCCAAGGATTGCGCCACCCAACGTCCGCCCGGCTCCATCCATATGCTTGGTTGTGGAATAGACTACCACATCCGCACCCAGTTCAAACGGGCGCTGCAGGATCGGTGAGGCGAAGATGTTGTCGACAATCAGTCTGGCACCGCAGCCTTTGGCTAAGCTGGCAACAGCGGCAATATCGCTGACGTCTAAGGTCGGGTTGCTCGGACTTTCGAGAAAGAAAGTTTTCGTATTGGGGCGAATGGCCGCTCGCCATGCTGCGACGTCGGTTGAATCGACCAAGTTGAACTCAACGCCATAGCGCGGCATGAAGGTTTCAATCACCCAGCGGCAAGACGAGAATAGCGCTTTGCCCGCAACCACATGATCCCCAGCACGCAAAGGCGCTAACAAGGCTGCAGTGACCGCTGCCATGCCGCTGGCGGTCAATCTGCAGGTCTGTGCACCATCAATAGCCGCCAAGCGATCTTCCAGCATCCGGTTTGTTGGGTTTGCATAGCGGCCATACAGATAGCCGGGCAATTCTCCCTTAAAGCGGGCTTCAGCTTCGCTGGCTGAATCGTAAACGAAGCCTGACGTTAGGAAGATTGCTTCGCTGGTCTCTTTATGCTGCGACCGGGTCAGGCCACCCCGCACCAGTATTGTGTTGGGACTCAGCGGAATTGCTGCGGCAGGATCATGGGTTTCGTCAGTCATTTTACAAAGTCCTGAGCCCTACGAGGGCATGGGCAAACGCATCGGCAGAAAAAGGTTGCAGATCATCGGCTTGTTCGCCCACGCCCACAAATCGGATTGGTAATTTATGTTTCTCGGTCACAGCAACTAAGACACCGCCTTTAGCGGTTCCATCCAGTTTGGTCATGACAAGGCCCGTAATGCCTGCCGCATGCCGGAAGGCTTCTGTCTGGGAAATCGCGTTTTGACCCACGGTCGCATCCAGCACCAACCAAGTCTCATGCGGGGCGTCGGGATCGACTTTGCCGATCACCCGCACCACTTTGGCAAGCTCGTTCATCAGCTCTGTCTTATTCTGAAGCCTACCTGCTGTATCGATCAACAAGACATCGATGCCCTCAGCCTTTGCGCGGGTCAAAGCATCAAAGGCAAGGCCAGCTGCATCAGCACCGGTCTCGCGTGCGACCACGGGCACGCCTGCGCGCTCACCCCAGACTTTGAGTTGCTCTACCGCTGCAGCGCGGAATGTATCGCCGGCGGCCAACATCAACTTGTGACCGGCTTGGCTTAAATTATGGGCGATTTTGCCGATCGTGGTGGTCTTGCCGGATCCATTGACACCTACGAACAAAATCACACGGGGCCCCGTCGTCCCAGCTTTTTGCTCAAACGGCGAGGTATCCGTCTCAAATGGCCGCAAGATTTCCGCAATTTCGTCCGCCAAAGCCTGCTTAATTTCTTCCGGACTAATGTCCTTGCCAAAGCGGTCTTTTGATATGCCGGCGCGAATGCGTGCTGAAGCGCTGGCCCCAAGATCAGCCGTAATCAAAAGTTCTTCCAGCTCATCCAGCGTTTCCTGATCCAGCTTTGCCTTGGTAAAGACCGCTGAGACGCCTTCAGCCAAACGAGAGGAGGAGCGTTGTAGCCCATCTACCAATTTGTCGATCACGTCCGCTGGCATTGGCTCTGGTTCAGGTGCCGGAACCGCAATGGCATAGGTCTGGCGGGCCAGACCGTCCGCGCCTAACTCTTCAATCGCGAGGCTGGCCAAACCATCAAGCTTTGCCGCCAGAGGCAGACCGCCAGCGCGCGCCGTTATGAACACCAATTCCCGATCGGCCTTGGGTTCTGCCAATAGCGTCACGCGGACGGCCGTCGCATCATATTCCGTTGTGATGCCGACCACGCCGGTGATGTGGGCTGATGCCGCTTCGACCATGGGGCCGATTTCGCTGCTGAGTTTGTCGGGGTCAAAAGCCGTGGCGACAAAGCGTGCCGCTGGTATGCCTGAGCTGCTGGCCTGAGGCTCAAGCTTAGGAGCCGTGTCGGCTTCAAGCGCCTGATTTTTCTTCTTACCCCAGCCAAACATGGCACCAAATCCCTCTGTGGCCACACAGCGAAAACCCATGCTGCAAGCTTGGCTAAGACTTAGCGGAGGCAAGCAGCAGACGGAAGACGTGAAGTGCTTTTGATCGGCTTCACAGCACGCATCAGACATTCTATGACAGCCTCGCACATGGCTCTCTCGCATCTGGGCCTAGAGCTTCAGCTGCAGGCCAAGAGATGGATTTTCAAACATGCTAAGCCGGATCGTCATTGTGGGTGCAGGCCAAGCCGCGACGCAAGCTGCAACCAGTCTGCGGGCTGGGGGCTATGATGGACAATTAGTTTTGTTGGGCAATGAAGGCCTTTTACCTTACCAAAGGCCCCCTTTGTCCAAGGCTTATCTGTCAGGAGCGATGGGTTTAGACCGTGTCGTTCTAAAGCCGATGGAGGCTTGGGCCGAAGACAAAGTGGAGGTGCATCTCGACGCCGAAGCCACCAAACTGGACCGCCAAGCCAAATCGGTCACAACACGCAACGGCCAGGTTTTTGCCTATGATGCGTTGATCCTAGCAACCGGCTCGCGTGTGCGAGTGCTACCTTGCCCGGGCGCAGACCTTGTCGGCGTTCATTATTTGCGCAGCATTGCCGATGCAGATGGTCTTGGCCAAGACTTGCAATCCGGTAAGCGTTTAGTTGTGATTGGTGGCGGCTATATTGGGCTTGAAGTCGCCGCGGTCGCCCGAAAGGCAGGGCTTGAAGTCACGATTCTAGAAGCGGCACCCCGCGTGCTGGCCCGCGTCGCCCCTCCCGTTATCTCAGACTTCTTTCAGAGTTTGCACCGTGATGCTGGGGTCACCATTCTGACGGATGTGAAGGTCACGGCGCTGGAAGGCACAAAGCACGTGTCAGGCGTGGCGCTGGCGGATGGGCGCACCATCGCTGCCGACCTGGTTTTGGTGGGGATTGGTATCATCCCGAACGCCGAATTGGCACGTGAAGCTGGTTTGAAAGCCGATGATGGCATCGAAACGGACTTGGACGCTCGAACCAGCGATCCGGCCATTTTTGCGATTGGTGATTGTGCCAGCCGTCCTTTGGTCCATTACGGTCAGCGTCGGAGTCGGCTTGAAAGCGTGCATAATGCTTTGGAACAAGCAAAATTGGCGGCCGCGGCGATCTTGGGCCAGCCCCGTCCTGTCGAAGAAGCGCCTTGGTTTTGGTCTGATCAATATGACATCAAGCTTCAGATTGCTGGCCTGTCGACTGGGGCAACCCAATCCGTTGTGCGCGGCGATCCGTCGCAGAAGCGCTTTGCCGTTTTTCATCTAGATGCCGATAATCGGCTACTTGCGGTCGATGCGATCAATGCGCCGCCTGAGTTTATCGTGGGCAAGCAGGTGATTGCACGGCATGGACAGCTTGCGCCCGCGCGTTTGGCTGATATGTCTGTATCGATGAAAGAGATCGGGGCCAGCGCTTAAGCGCCAACTCTGACCAGAAGCTCAAAGGGAACAGAAAGCGTCATGGCGAAAGTCACATATATCGAACATTCAGGCACCGAGCATGTTATTGAAGTGCCAGTTGGCACCACCATCATGGAAGGTGCAGTCAAGAATCGTGTGCCAGGTATCGATGCTGATTGCGGCGGCGCGTGCGCTTGTGCGACCTGCCATGTCTTCGTCGATGCTGCTTGGATCGAAAAGACCGGCAAACCAGGCAGCATGGAAGAAAGCATGTTGGATTTCGCCGAAGGTGTGACCCCCTTGTCACGTCTGTCGTGCCAAATTTCCATGACGTCTGACTTGGATGGCATCGTCGTTCGGTTGCCAGCTGCTCAACACTAAGGTGAAGAGCCTGCGTTTAGCGCGGCAGTCTATGAAATTGCGCATGCCAAAAATGCGCAGACACATGCTGGATGGTAGGGGAATGGCCTCGCCAATCCCCGCCGCATCTTTATAGTTTCCGAAGTTGGCTCAAACCTGCGATCCTGCAGCGCTGTGCCAGAAAAGCAGGATAGGGTCTGTATGATCGGCGTTGTAGTGGTCAGTCATGGCTTTTTGGCGCGAGAGCTTATTCTGGCGGCAGAGCATGTGGTTGGGCCTCAGACCAATATGCAGGCTATTTGCATTGGCCCAGATGACGACATGCAGACGCGGCGGGATGATATTCTCGATGCGTGTCGCAAAGTCGATGACGGCTCAGGCGTGATTATTCTGACTGACATGTTCGGTGGCACGCCATCCAACCTCGCCATCTCCATCATGAATCGCGGCGAGTATGAGGTTATTGCCGGAGCTAACCTCCCTATGCTGATTAAATTAGCTGAAGTTCGTGGGCGCGAAAGCTTGCCGCGAGCTGTTTTTGCTGCACAAGATGCCGCCAGGAAATATATCGCTGTGGCGTCATCCTTGTTGGCGAGTGGCTAAAATGACTGAACGCGTGTCGCGTACCATCGAAATCGTCAACAAACGCGGATTGCATGCGCGCGCCTCGTCGAAATTCGCTCTGCTTGCTGGCGAATTTGCAGATAGCCGGGTGATGGTCGGGCGCGAAGATCAAGAGGTTGATGGCGAAAGCATCATGGATTTGATGATGCTGGCAGCAGGCATAGGCTCCGAAATTACGGTTTCTGCTGAGGGGCCCCGCGCTGAGGCGGCTTTAGACGCCCTGTGTGAATTGGTCGCCAATCGGTTTGGAGAGGGTGAGTAGGGCCGCTTTGGGGTCACTCAGTCTCCCAGCCCTTGCTCTTTGCCCCTGTCTCGGCTATAGCCCCCGCTCTTCCGCGCAATCAAAACGCGCGCTCTGATCCACACGGTCCTGCACGAACTGAGCAATCGGGGGCAAAGCAGATGGGGTGGACAGGGTTTCCCCGTCCGACGTGATCGTCCGGCGGGGCGTTTTGTGTTGCGTGTTTGCTTTTGGAACCACGCATGTTTGACGCGCTAACAGAACGATTGACGGGTGTCTTTGATACGCTCACCGGACGGGGTGCGTTGTCGGACAAGGACGTGGATTCCGCCCTGCGTGAAGTGCGCGTGGCGCTCCTTGAAGCCGATGTGGCGCTGCCCGTTGTCAAAGCCTTTATCGCCAAAGTCAAAGAAGAAGCAGTGGGTGAGCGCGTCATTCGCGCCGTGAAGCCCGGCCAGCAAGTCGTCAAAATCGTCTATGATGCGCTGGTGGAAACACTCGGCGGCGCAGGCGGCCCCGTCGATCTCATGCTCAACCAAGGCCCGCCAGCCATTATCATGATGGCCGGTCTTCAGGGCTCTGGTAAGACCACGACGACGGCCAAGCTGGCACTTCGCATGCGCACCCGCTTGCGTAAGAAGGTTTTGGTCGCCTCGCTCGACGTGCGTCGCCCCGCAGCGATGGAGCAATTGGCTGTTTTGGCCGGGCAAGCCGAAGTCGACAGCCTGCCCATTATTGCAGGCCAATTGCCTGCCGAAATTGCGCGCCGCGCCATCACTGCTGGGCGCCTTGGCGGCTATGATGTCGTCTTCCTTGATACCGCTGGCCGGACCTCGATCGACGAAGACATGATGAGCGAAGCGGCAGAAATCGCGCGCATCGCTTCCCCGATTGAAACCTTGCTGGTCGCAGATAGCTTGACCGGTCAAGATGCGGTTGAAACCGCCCGTCGTTTCCATGAGCGCCTGCCGCTGACCGGTATCGTTCTGACCCGAGCTGATGGCGATGGCCGTGGTGGCGCAGCGCTGTCCATGCGGGCTGTTACGGGTCTGCCGATCAAGTTCTTGGGCATTGGCGAAAAGATTGACGGGCTTGATGCCTTTGACGCCCAACGCATCGCCGGTCGCATTCTGGGGCAAGGCGACGTCGTCAGCCTGGTTGAGCGGGCGGTTGAGAACGTTAAGCAGGACGACGCTGAGAAGTTGGCCGCCAAAATGGCCAAGGGCAAGTTCGACCTCGACGATCTCGCCATGCAATTGCGCCAAATTCAGGCGATGGGCGGGCTTGGTGGCGTGATGGGAATGCTGCCCGGCGCGCAAGCAGCCAAAAAGGCCATGGAATCCGGCGCGGTATCTGACAAGAGCGTCAAACGCCAGATTGCCGTCATTCAATCCATGACCAAGCAAGAGCGGGCCAAGCCCGACCTGTTGAACGCCAGCCGCCGCAAGCGCATCGCAGCGGGTGCCGGCGTCGATGTCTCTGAAGTCAACAAAGTTATCAAAATGCATCGCTCGATGTCAGACATGGTTAAAGCCATGGGCAAAGGCGGCATGAAGGGCCTGATGGGCAAAATGGGCGGCATGTTTGGGGGCAAAATGCCACCGATGGACCCGGCCGCAATGCAACGTCTCGGCCAACAAGCGGCTTCTTCAGGCGGCGGCTTGCCCGGCCTGTCTGGCCAGTCGCCTCCACAAGGTTTGCCCGGTTTGGGCAATACGCAAAATCCCGGTGGCTTTACGGGCCTACCAGGTCTCCCATTCGGGAAAAAGTAACGCAGAAACGACACATATACTCTGAAAGGTAAGTCTCATGTCCTTGAAAATTCGCTTGGCCCGCGGTGGCTCTAAGAAGAAGCCAGTTTACCGCATCGTGGTTGCCGAAGCCCGCTCACCTCGTGACGGCCGCTTCCTCGAAAAGATCGGCAGCTACAACCCAACTCTGCCAGATGACAATGCTGGCCGTCTAGTCATCGACGCTGAGCGTGCTGCTGAATGGATGAAGAAGGGCGCGCAGCCTACCGACCGCGTTGCACGCTTCTTGGCCGCTCAAGGCGTTGGCACCTATGTCAATGGCAATAACCCAAACAAGGGCAAGCCAGGCCAAAAGGCAACTGAACGCGCCGCTGAAAAGGCTCAGGCCTTGATCGACGCGCAAGAAGCCGCCGAGCGCGCGAAAGCAGAAGCCATTGAAGCCGCTGCACAAGCAAAGGCAGACGCCGCGGCTGCCGCCGCTGCCGCTGCTGAAGCCGCCGCTGCACCTGCTGAAGAAGTGGCCGCCGAAGAAGTTGCTGCTGAGCCTGCAGCAGAATAAGCCAGTATGAAGCGCCTTGCCGAAACGCTAGGTGCTGTGGTCGCCCGCCGGGATGCCCCCGGCGGTGCGGCCATTTTGTTTTCTGGCCAAGAGGTTCTTTGGTCAGGTGCGGCAGGCCTCCGCGACGTTTCTGCCGCCAACCCACTCTTATTGACCAGCAAAGCCCGGGTTGCTTCGGTCTCGAAGGTCGCCACAGCGCTTACCCTACTCAAGCTGGTGGAAGCTGGTCAGATTGATCTGGACCGCGATATTTCTGATGCCTTGGGTTTTAAGCTTCGCCATCCGAAGTTTCCTGACTCCCCCATAACGCCGCGCATGATCCTAAGCCACACGGCGGGCATTCGTGACGGCGAGACGTATCGCGGAGTCGTGGGTGAGTCGCTTGAAGGTTTTTTTGTGCCCGGCGGCAAAAACTGGAATGATGGGAAACATTGGGCGGATTTAAGCCAACCCTTTGGCTTTTTTACCTATTCCAACCTAGCAATGGGGCTTTTGGCGCAAGCCTGCGAAAATGCAGGCGGCGACCGCTTTGACCGATTGACGCAAAAGCTCGTCTTTACCCCGCTTGGGATCGACTGTGGCTTCAATTGGTCTGGCATTACTGATCAGGCCGCTGGGGATGCTGCAACCCTTTACCGCCGAAAAACGGTTGGTGATTGGGAGGTTCAAGTTGACGGGTCGCCCGCGACCCTGCCGCGACCCAACATTGCCACAGAGCCGGGTCTAAGCCTTAGCGACTATACTTTGGGGAGCAACGGACTTCTGTTTTCGCCGCAAGGCGGCTTGCGGGCCAGCGTGGCGGACCTTGCCCGAATTGGGATGGCATTGAGTGGTGCTATCGCGTTGCTAGAGCCAGCAATGCGTACTTTGGTTCTAACCCCGCAGTGGACCTATCGGGCTGACCCTAAAAATGGCGACACTTCCGGTGGGGCATTCCAAGGTTTTGGTCTAGGCGTGCATCGCTTAATCCCGGGGGATCACTGCCCAGTCGCTGGCCTCAAAACAGAAATGGTCGGCCATTATGGCGAAGCCTATGGCTTATTGGCTGGCCTGTGGGTTGACCCCGTGTCCACGCGCGGCTTTGCGTGGTTTATCACTGGCAGCCTCTATGGGCCGGCTCCGGGCCAACGCTCTGGCGTTTACCGCGTCGAAGAAGAGATGATGCAGGCCGCGGCTGACGATCTGGGCCTTGTTGATTTGTGATTCTGCGATAGGCTATCCCCATATTTAAAGGGGATAGACCATGTCATTGGGCGCAGACTTTCAAGTTATCACCTTCATCCAAACGCGCGATCGGCCCACGGCAGTGGCTTTTTATCGTGATAAGTTGGGTCTTACCTTTGTCGTGGATGACCCATTTGGAAGTGTATTCGACCAAAATGGCACGGGTTTGCGCATCACCCAGATTGAGGGCTTTACGCCCAGTCCACACCCGGCCCTTGGCTGGCAAGTCAGCGATATTCAGGACTGCATCCGCACGCTGACCGCACGTGGTGTCACGATGAAAATCTATGAAGGCTTTGGCCAAGACGAGTTAGGTATTTGGCACGCGCCGGGCGGCACAGCCCAGATTGCTTGGTTTGAAGACCCAGATGGTAATTTGTTGAGCCTAACACAAGTTTGAGCGCGGCTTTCCGCGATACCTTTGCGTCCAGTTCCGCTTCACGCTAAACACCACTCATGAATTCAAGTCCGCCCCGCCCAACGACGCTTGCCGACCTTGATGCCCGCGCCCGAGATATTTTTCGCGATATTGTCGAGACCTATCTTGAAACAGGCGAGCCGGTCGGATCACGCACCTTATCGAAGCGTGGCATCGCACTATCCCCGGCGTCGATCCGCAATACGATGGCTGATCTGGCGAGCCTCGGTCTCTTGGACGCCCCGCATTTAAGCGCCGGGCGCACCCCCACGCACACAGGCCTGCGCCTGTTCGTCGATGGTCTCTTGGAGATTGGCGACCTTGGCCGTGAGGAAAAGGCCGAGATTGATTCACGATTGGCTGCGGCAGGCTCTGATTTATCGAGCGCTTTATCAGAGGCTTCGCTCCTGTTGTCGGGTCTTGCCGGGGGGGCGGGCCTTGTGACCACGCCGACGCGGGAAAGCCCAGTCAAACATGTGGAGTTTGTGCTCATTGGGCCCGGCCAGATCTTGGTTGTGCTGGTCTTTGACGATGGCCAGGTTGAGAACCGCTTGGTTCAGATGCCTGTCGGTCTCACACAGTCGCAACTCCAAGAAAGCACGAATTTTTTGAACTTTCGCTTGAAGGGTAGAACTTTGTCGGAGGCAGCTGCTCAAGCCGTGGACGATGCGCGCCACGCAGAGGCGACCCTCGATAAAGCGGCAGCCAACTTGATTGAAGCAGGCTTTGCGGAATGGTCTGGCGATGATCCAATGGCAGGGCGTAAATTGATTGTACGCGGGCGCGCCAATCTGTTGGCCAATAGCCAAGCGGCGGGCGACCTTGAACGCGTCCGCATTTTATTTGATGACCTTGAACGTAAACGCGACCTAATCCATGTCTTGGATGCGGCGCAGGAAGCTTCTGCGGTAAAATTGTTTATTGGTGCAGAAAACCCCTTGTTCTCCATGTCTGGTTCGGCTCTTGTCGCCGCCCCTTATATGGATAGTCAACGCCGCGTACTTGGCGCACTGGGAGTTATTGGGCCAACCCGCTTGAATTATGCCCGCGTCATCCCAATGGTAGACTATACTGCAAAAGTCGTCGGTCGCCTCATTGCGCGCCGCGGTTTAAACTTAACGGAATGAGATCGAAGACATGACCACAGATACGGGTACCCCACAGAACGGCGACGACCTTGAGGCAGAAATTGCCGCGGCCGCTGAGGCCTCTGCAGATGGTGCGGATGCCCAAGCTAATGCGCAAGACCCGCTGGAGCTTGCTCGCGCGCTTCTAGGTGAAGATGCGGCACCTGAGGATATGGGTGGACTATTGGTGGCGAAACTCCAAGCCGCTTTGGCTGAGATTGAGACTTTGAAGGATGCAGGGCTGCGTGCCTTGGCTGAGTCCGAAAATATCCGTCGTCGGGCAGAACGGGAAAAGACCGAAGCCCGCATCTATGCCATTGATAAATTTGCGCGCGATCTCTTGCCCGTGGCCGACAATTTGGGTCGCGCCATCAGCACGGCTCCGGAAGGTTTTAAGGGCGATCCAGCCTTTGATGGTTTCGTGACTGGCGTCGACATGACCCAGCGCGAACTTCTCAATGCGTTTGAGCGTCATGGTTTGACGCGCGTAGGCGCAAAGGGCGACAAGTTCGATCCCTCAATTCACCAAGCTGTAGCGCAAATTCCTTCGGACATGGCTGCTGGCGATGTCGCTGAGGTCTTTCAGCCGGGCTATGTCTTGGCTGGTCGCACACTGCGTGCAGCAATGGTGGCGGTATCTGCTGGCCAACCTGCGGCAGAGCCAGAAGCCAGCGATCCTGCTGCCTAGCGCCTAGCTCTGGAGGCGGCGGGGGCTGCCAGTCGCCCCCGCAGCGCGGCCTCATCCAATGCGTTCAATTTCCACCCTGACGGATAGCGCCCAAAGTAGAGGATGCAGGCTTTTGTCTGCGGGTCTGGCGCGCAGACACGACCATCGGCAAGGCGCTTTAGACCCATGCTTGTTGCCGTCCGGCTCGGCAGGACCGTTTCGGGCGTCAGCCCAGCGCGACGCGCGAGATCAGCCAGAATGGCAGGCTCTAGCGCTTGTCTAGACAGCCGCTCCAACAAGGGATTAGCAAGGTCAGCGCCCAGGACCCCTAATATCTGCCCGCCTTCGCCACCCCCCGTGCGCTTGGCAATTTCATTAGCCGCGATGGCTCGGGCAATGCCGGTAACTTGCGCTTGCAGGGCCGGCAGGTCCATCCGCGCCTCTATTCCGGGCAAGTCGCGATCACGCAGCGCCATGACCAAGGCGCGAACATCGGATGAGGCGTCCAGCGGGGCCGGAGCTGTTGCGCAGCTGCTGAGTACCAAGCAAAGACTGATCCAGACTGATTTGTGCATGTTTGCTAATCCTTATGTCGCCAAATCATTTATCAAAAAACCTCTGAACTTCGCCTGAACATACTGGACCTTTTAGCGTGGGCCACCTAGACCAGAGTTATTGAGGGAAACGTGCCGAAATCTGTTTTGATCCTTTTTGCGCATCCTTCTTATGCGCGGTCGCGCGCCAATCGTGCCCTGCGCACCGTCGCCCAAGACCTTGACCATGTAACCGTGCATGACCTTTATGAGACCTATCCAAACTTTCTGATCGATGTGGAGGCCGAGCAGCGCTTGCTGTTAGACCATGACCATATTGTTCTGATGCATCCCTTCTTTTGGTACGCCGCGCCGTCTTTGGTGAAAGAGTGGCTCGATGTCGTTTTAGATTATGGGTGGGCTTACGGGGAGGGTGGGACGGCGCTCGCAGGAAAAAGCTGGACTCAAGCGATTACAACAGGTGGGCCTGCCCAATCCTATTGTTCCGATGGCTTGAACCGTTTTTCAATTGATGAGTTGTTGCGCCCGTTTCAAGCGACTGCAAACCTTTGCCAATGTGTGTGGCAAGAACCATTTGTTCTGCACGCCAGTCGTCAGGCCACCCCAGAAATTTTAGCCGATGCGGCCGCCAAGTTCAGCGCCATGTTGGAAGGTTTGATCGATGGCTGAAGCCAATTTGCTCGAATCCGCCTTTGTCTATCTGACGGCGACCGTCGTTTCAGTCCCCATAGCCAAACGGCTCGGCTTGGGCTCGGTTCTAGGCTATCTGATCGCGGGAGCAATCATCGGCCCTTACGTCCTCAATCTGGTCGGTGACCCTGAAAACGTGATGCACACGGCAGAGTTTGGCGTCGTCATCATGCTGTTTCTCATCGGACTTGAACTACAGCCTAGTCTGCTGTGGCGATTGCGCACAGCCATTTTGGGCATGGGTGGGCTGCAGGTCGTTGGCACAGGTGCCATCGCGACCGGGCTTGGCATGGCGTTTGGCCTCTCTTGGCAGGTGGCTTTAGCCGTGGGCCTAACTCTGTCTTTGTCTTCAACCGCCATTGTGCTGCAGTCCTTGCGCGAGAAAGGTATAGCCGGAACCGAAGCAGGGCGGTCGACATTTGCCGTGTTGTTATTCCAAGACATCGCGATCATTCCGATGCTGGCCTTATTCCCTTTCTTGGCCACGCTCAGTGTTGCTGGGGATGGGGCGGCCGCAAAGGGAGCGTTAGCGGCCTATCCAGGTTGGGCGCAGGGCTTAGCCGTTGTGGTTGCAGTCGGCTTGATCGTGTTGGCTGGGCGGGTGTTGCTACGCCCCATGTTCCGTTGGGTGGCAGCCTCTGGATTGCATGAAATTCTGACTGCCTTTGCGCTTCTTTTGGTCGTTGGCGTTGCGCTTCTCATGCAGTTTGTTGGCATCTCACCCGCTCTGGGGGCGTTCGTCGCTGGCGTCGTCTTGGCGGATAGCGAATTTCGCCATCAGATAGAAAGCGACATTGATCCGTTTAGAGGGTTGTTGCTCGGGCTATTCTTCATTTCCGTCGGGGCCGGGATCAACTTTGCGCTCTTAGTCGCCCAGCCTTGGCTAATTCTTGGTTTGGTTTTGGTGCTGGTCTTGGTGAAAGCCAGTGTGATGTTCGCAATTGCGCGCGCTTTCGGCCGCAAAACAGGGGAGGCTGCTTTGATTGGCCTCGGCCTCGCACAGGGCGGGGAGTTTGCTTTCGTGCTCTTTGCCTTCGCGCAAGGTGCCGGCGTGATTCCCCCAGAGATAACCGCCCTATTGGTTGTTGCTGTGGCTCTGTCGATGGCCATCACGCCGCTCTTGTTGATGGCGGGTGACTGGGCGATGCGGCGCTTTGAAGCTGGATCAGGTGAAGATCGCGCGCCAGAAATTGAAGAAGGCCACCACGATGTCATCGTGGCAGGTTATGGTCGGTTTGGGCAGATCGTCGGACGGATGCTGTCGACTTATGGCTATAAAATCAGCGTTCTCGATCATGATGCCGACCAGGTTGATGTGCTGCGCGGTTTTGGGCGAAAAGTGAATTTTGGCGATGCCACGCGCATTGACCTGTTACGCTTGGCAGGTGCCGCGGACGCCAAATTGTTGATCGTTGCCATTGATAATGACGAAAAAGCGCTGGAGCTGGTGGAGACCGCGCGCGAGGCCTTCCCAAACCTCAAGATCCTCGCCCGCGCGATCGATCGCCGCCATGCCTATCAATTGATGGCGGCTAAGGTAGATGGGCTGGAGCGCGAGACCTTCGCCGCCGCCGTCCGCCTTGGGGTGAAGTCATTACAAATCATGGGCAAGCCTGCCTTTGCGGCAGAGCGGGCTGGCATGATCTTCTCGCGCTATGATGAACGCGCTTTGACGGCTATGTTTGAAGATTGGCAGCGGGTTGAATTTGCCGATTATCAGCGCATCGTTCGCGACCGCACAGCATTGGAAGAAGAACTATTGAAGCGTGACATGGTCGCTTTGGTTGGCAAAAGCGATGGCGATGAGTGGGGGGAGGAGACGCTAGAGCGCGAGGCGTTTGAGCGTAATCTCGCTCGCAAAGCAAAGCCTGATTGATCCAAGCCTCTGTCCGGCCTAAAGACGCGGGGCTGCTAGGGCTCTAGCGGCTTACATAGGGACCGCTTTACTCATGCACGTTACGTTAGACTCCATCCGTGCGGCCGCCGCGCGAATTGAAGGCCGCATCATTCGAACACCACTTTTGATGTCGAAGACGCTGTCGGATATTATCGGCGCTGAAGTGTGGGTGAAGTTTGAAAACTTCCAATTTACCGCTGCCTTTAAAGAGCGCGGTGCCCTGAATAAGTTGTTGTTGCTAACAGAAGCCGAGCGCCGCAATGGCGTGATCGCCATGTCTGCTGGCAATCATGCCCAAGGTGTGGCCTATCACGCCTCGCGCCTCAATATTCCTGCGACCATCGTGATGCCCTTGGGCACACCGTTCACCAAGGTCGAACATACCCGCAAGCATGGCGCGCGCGTGGTGCTGCATGGCGACAATCTGTCTGAAGCCACCACCTTTGCCTATCAGCTCAAAGATCGCGAAGGGCTGACCTTTGTCCATCCTTATGACGATGCGGACGTGATTTCAGGGCAAGGCACCATCGGCATTGAAATGCTGGAAGATGCCCCGCAATTGGAAACACTGGTTGTCCCCATTGGTGGGGGCGGATTGATCGGGGGCATCGCCGTCGCTGCGCGCGCCATGAAGAACGACATTGAAGTGGTGGGCGTCCAGACCCGCATGTTCCCTTCCATGCATGCAGAACTTGCAGGCAAAGAACCTGGTCCTCTATGCGGCGGCCAGACCATTGCCGAAGGTATCGCTGTAAAGCAGGCAGGTCGTTTGGGCTTTGAGATTGCCAAAGAATTGGTCCGCGATGTTCTCATTGTGGATGAGGATGACTTGGAACAGGCCATCACCTTGTTCTGCAACGTAGAAAAAACGGTGGCCGAAGGGGCGGGGGCTGCTGGTCTCGCTGCCCTATTGGCACACCCGCAGCGCTTTAGCGGCAAAAAGGTCGGCATTGTTCTGTGTGGCGGCAATATCGATTCCAGGCTTTTGGCCTCCGTCCTGACGCGGGCCTTAGTGCGCGAGAAGCGGATTGTCAGCCTCCGGATCATTGGTGATGATCGTCCGGGTCTGTTGGCCGTTGTGTCCAAAGTCATTGGCGATTTGGGCGGCAATATTCTGGAAGTCGCGCACAATCGTTTGGCGCTGGATGTGCCCGCTAAAGGCGCAGAATTTGATATTCTGATGGAAACCCGCGACTCGCGGCACACCCAAGAAATCATCGATGCATTGGTGGCAGCAGGCTATCCACCGCGCACGATCTAAAGTCTAAAACCCAAAAAGGACTGGTCTCATGGCTCTGCCGATCCTCACCATTGGAAATAAAAACTACTCCAGTTGGTCGATGCGGCCTTGGCTTGCGCTGAAGTGGGCCGGGATCACCTTTGAGGAGCGGATCATTCCTTTGGGGCCGCGCGGCATGGGGCCGAACCCGGATATTCTGGCTGTCAGCCCGTCCGGCACAGTGCCGGTGTTGGAATTGGCCGATGGGACCAAGATCTGGGACACGTTGTCGATCTGCGAATGGGCGCATGAACAAGCCCCCGATGCAGGACTTTGGCCAAAAGATGCCATCGCGCGCGCGCTCGCCAGGTCCGCAACGTGCGAAATGCATTCAGGCTTCGCAGCCGTGCGCCAGACCTTCCCGATGAACTTAAAGCGGGTGAAAGCGGGCCATGAATGGTCCGACGCTGTGCAATATCAAGTAGAGCGTATTGACCACTTGTTGTGCGGTCTGAAGGCACGCTTTGGCACTTCAGACAGCCCCTTCATTATGGGCCGCCGCTCCATTGTTGATGCCTTCTATGCCCCGGTCGCAACCCGGTTCCGCACGTATCAGGTTCCCGTCTCAACTGGCCTGCAGGCGTGGTGCGAGGCGATCTTTCAAGACCGTGATTTCACTGCTTGGGATCAAGCAGCCCAGCTCGAAACTTGGACAATTCCTGAAACCGATGCGGTCTAGCTTGAGTGGGTGCAACCGATTGGCGCGAGGCTGCGTATCAAAGACATGATCCAACGTCGCACCCTCCTCCTTTCCGCCCCGTTTGCCCTCTTGTCGGCTTGTTCCAAGGCCGAGGCAGTCTCTCCCGCCAGTGATTTGGGCGCGGCAACATCGCCGGCTGTCACTAGGCTCGTGCCAAAGGCAAATGAGGTCGTTTGGCTTCAGTTGAAGGGGACCGTTCGGACGAGCCAAGCCTTAGTCGATGTTCGCCAAGCAATTCTGCATCGGGCGCTGGTGCGCCGGGAATCAAGCGCCGGCGTCAATGAAACGAAATTCTTCGACCTGTGGCAAAGTGCGGGCGAGCCAGCCGTGGCAGGGCCTTCGCCCACGCGCCAATTGCGGCAGCTTCAGGACGGTACAAGTGGCTTCTGGATGGAACGTGAATTCACGCACCCAGCCATCGTTAAAGGCGTGGAATCGTCTCGTCTGGCCCGCTCGGGTGCCAGTGTTCTGGCTCTCAACGGAAAGCAGATCTGGCTTTTAGCGGGCGGCCTTAGCTCCGCTCCGACCCTAACAGCCGATCAGACTGCTCAATTCAATGTCTGGCTCGCGAGCTTGGGCCTCAAGAAGACATAGAAGCAATCGCATCGGCAATGGCGACGGTTTGCTCTGCCATATCGCGATGTAAAAGCTCCGTCATTTTGCCGTCGACCTTCAACACGCCTTTGCCCGCATTGGCGGGGTCCAAAAAGGCGGCGATCACGGCGCGCGCATGGGCCACTTCGGCCACGTCGGGCGCAAAGACGCGGTTGCAAGTCTCGATCTGACTTGGGTGGATCAAGGTTTTGCCATCAAAGCCAAACTCCAGCCCCTGCCAACAAATGGCTTCAAAGCCTTCGCTATTGGCGATGTCGTTATAGACACCATCGATGACAGCAAGGTTGTAGAGCCGGGCTGCCGTGACGCTGGCTGCTAGGGCAAAATGAAAGGGCGCACGGTCGGCAGTTTGGCGGGCGCGGGTTTCTTTAGCGAGATCATTGGTGCCCATAACAAAGGCGGCCAGGCGCGAATTGGTGCTGGAAGCAGCAATCGAAGCAATCTCAAGGATCGCACGCGGTGTCTCAATCATGGCCCAAAGGCTCATGGATGGCGCGGCCCCTAAGGCGTCCATCGCTTCACTTGCGGCCAACACTTCGTCAGCGGAAGAGATTTTCGGGAACAAGATGCCGTCTGGCCCCGCGTCTACTGCGGCTTCCAAATCTTGCGCGCCCCAAGGCGAGGTTAGGCTGTTTACGCGGATAATCACTTCGCGCTTGCCATATCCGCCTGCTTTCACGATCGCGGCCACGGCGGCGCGTGCATCATCTTTCGCATCGGGGGCAACCGCATCCTCCAGATCGAGGATTACTGCATCGGCGGGCAGGCTCTTAGCCTTTTCCAACGCCTTGGCATTAGCACCGGGCATATAAAGTACACTGCGACGGGGACGGGCCTGGGGAGCGGTCATGATGAGCCTTTCAAATCGGGTTTGACTTCTTCTAGCCACAAGCAGGGCGGTGGCGTAAAGAGCGGGCCATGCCTTTGGTCCTGATTCTTGGTTCACATGTCGCGGGTAGCCGGGTGGGTGGCACCTTGGCCAGCCTTGCTTTGGCCCAATCGCCAATGAAGATCGATCCAGTCCATGTCCCGACAACCCTTCTTGGCCGCCACCCTGGCTGGGGGGCACCGGGCGGCGGGCCGGTCAGTCCAGACCTGTTTGCAGGCATGCTGGAAGGTATCGCGGCCAATGGCTTATTTGCTTTGGTAGACGGCGTCCTCACCGACTATTTTGCGAGCGCGGAGCAAGTCCAAATTGCTGCCCGGGCTATTGATGCCGTCAAAACCGCCAACCCCAAGGCCATGATTCTGGTTGACCCCGTCTTGGGTGATGCGCCGGGCGGGCTTTATGTTGGGCAGGGTGTTGCCGATGCGCTAGGGGAATATTTGGTTCCCCGCGCCGACTTTCTAACGCCTAATTTATGGGAGTTGGGCTATCTAACGCAGAGTGCTCCGAAGGACCTCCAGCAAATTCATCACGCCGCCATGGCTTTGGGTCGGCCGTCCTTGATTTCATCGGTCGAGAAAGATGGCGAAATTGGCGGTTTGTTGGTCGATGGAACGCGTGCTTGGCTCTCGACCCACCCCAAATCTCTCACGCCACCCAAAGGCACCGGGGATTTGACGGCAACCATGTTTCTTGCCCATTTGATCGATGGCCAGCCAGCCCAGCAGGCTATGGCCTTAGCATTAGCCGGCGTATCTTACGCGGTGCAACGTGCGCAAGATTGGGGCGCGCAAGAATTGCCAATTGTTGCTGCGGGCTATGAAGCGTGGCGGGCTGAGCCCTTGGCCTTGACCGAGCTTGGTTGAACGGTCCAAATGGGGGCATGACTGATCTGGTTTCGCCTTATGTTGCGCCGGGCTTTGAGCCTGTTTTAGATGCTTTCAATGCCAACTTCGAAGAAGGCCTTGAACTGGGGGCAGGTTTCTGCGCCATTTTGGAAGGCGAGGTTGTTGTCGATCTGGTCGGCGGCCATATGGACCGCGCCAAGACCCAAAGCTGGACGCGCGAGACCTTGGTGCCGGTGTATTCAACCACTAAGCCAATTGCCGCGATGATCATTGCTCGCTTGCAGGATCAGGGTCTGTTGAATTTTGACGATCCGATCGGCTGGCTGTGGCCCGAATTTACCGAGTACGGCAAGGACGTGACTTTGGCTCAAGCCTTGTCTCATCAGGCAGGTGTCCCCGGTTTCTCAGACCCGATTGATCCCGACCTCTGGCTCAATCCACCCGCCTTAGCTGAGGCCTTGGCCCATGTCGCACCGATGTGGGAGCCAACCACGGCCAGTGGCTATCATCCGTTGACCTATGGCTATATCGCAGGCGAGCTTGCCCAACGTGCCCACGGCACCAGCCTTGGTACGCAATTGCGGGTCGATGTGTGTGAGCCCTTGGGCATAGATTTCTGGATCGGCCTGCCCGAAATCCATCATGGTCGTTGCGCTGAAATGAGCCGACCCAAGGCCATGGCCGAACTGGGCGAGGTCTCCGAGGCCCGCCGCGTTGCCTTTATGACGCCGTGGGCGTCACCCAATCGAGGTGGCGCTGCGTGGCGCGAGGCAGAAATTCCCTCCGCGAACGGTCACGGGACTGCCCGATCTGTCGCCACACTTTATGGCGTTTTCGCCAATGACGGTAAAATCGGCAGCCATCAGATCATTTCGCCAGAAACCATGGCCGATTTCACCAAGCCAAGGATCCGCGGCCTTGATTTAGTCTTGCCTTATGAGATTGAATGGGCCGCAGGCGTCATGCGTAATTCCAATTTGCGCTACGGCACTAATCCTGAAACCTTGGGCCATTCTGGTTGGGGTGGATCTGGTGGATTTGGTGATCCTGCTAAACGCTTATCGGCAGCCTATGTCATGAACAAACAAACCCCAGCCCTATTGGGTGACGAGCGCGCCGGTCGTTTGATCCAAGCGCTTTATGCCTGTGTGGATGCCCGCAGCGCCTGAAGCTTAGCTTCTGCGTCTATCCGGGCTTGTGGGTCACCGATATGCAACCAGGGCCCGTCTAGGACGAGGCCATAAAGACGACCCTTGGGGCTCCATTCGTCAAACCACGTGCGGGCGAGGGAGCGCTTGGTAGCGGATTTGCCTTCAAACTTTGCCTTGGTCGTGATCTGCACGCCTGCATAGGTATAGGGCGCGCTTGCAGCTTCCCCCCGCCGGGTCAAGCGACCTTCCTCGTCCATGAAGAAATCGCCCGGTCCGTCAAAACCCAAAGACTCATCAAGGCGCGCCAATAAGAGCAGGCCATCCATTCGTTTAGGATCAAACGCCTCAGCCATGCGGTTGATCGCTGTGCCGTCAAGCCAAATTGCGTCCGCATTGCAGGTCAGCAGCGGCCCGTTAGGAAAGTGATGTAGCGCGTACACAAGGCCGCCTTCAGTTTCCAAAGGCTCCGGCAATGCGTCTTCGCGGGAAAAGATCAGGCGAGGGCTGCCTGTACTCCGCGGCGTTAGATGCGCCACCAATTTGTCGCCAAAATGAAAACTATTGACCACGGCTGTGCCGACGCTTGCTTCTGCGAGTCGGTCGAGCATATGGTCGACCAAACAGCGGCCATCGACATCGACTAAGGCTTTAGGGCGGTCATCTGTCAGGGGCCGCATCCGCGTGCCAAGCCCTGCAGCAAAGACCATGGCATGGCTTGGCATCGTGCTCATCCGGTTTGCGCCTGCGTGAAGGCCTTAAGCGGCACATAGCGCTCTACCCAGCTTTGCAACGCTTTTAAGCGCGGGTGCGTGAGGACTTGGGCCAAGTGCCCCGCTTCACGCGGCATGAACTGGCGATAGCGTTGCTTGCCATCGCGGCCGACTAGTCGCGAAAAGATACCGAGAATCCGCAACGCATTGATCGCACCCTGAATGGCCAGCTCTTCGTCAAAGGGTGCCCGCTCCGATCCAGTCGCGTCCAAATAGGCACCAATGGTGGCTTCATAGGCCTCGGCGCTTACGTCGCGTCGCGCATCATGGAGCAACATGGCAAAGTCCCAAGCGCGATAGCCATGCACGGCATCTTGGAAGTCGAGCAGGCCAACCCGGGCAATGCCTTTGCGCTCGGGCAGCCAGAGGATGTTTTCAGCGTGATAATCGCGCAGCGTGAAAGCGCGTGGATGGGTTAGAATTTCGCCAATCAAGCTATCGCGAATGTCAGCCCATTCAGCACGGGCGTCGGCGTTAAACCCATCAAGGCCCAAGAAGCGTGGGGTCCAGTCGACAAATAGATTGGCATTCTCGCGCAGGGCTATCGCATCAAAATCAAGGATCGGCCAAGGCCCCATGGGTGAGGGCAGAGTCGTTGGGATCGGGGTTTGGTGCAGGGCAGCCAGTGCCTCGCCGGCCGCATGATAAAGCTCGACCTCGTCCGCCCGATCTTCAGCGATGACTCGGGCGTAGAGATCGTCGCCCAAATCTTCGACCACAGCGACACCAACGGGCGCATTGACTGCCAAAGTGACGGGCGCGGAGAAGCCGTTGCTGCGCAAGTGGGCGCCAACGGCGACAAAAGCCTCTACGCGGGAGGCGGCCAAACGCGACAGCGCGTTCCAGCCCAGGGCTTTGCGTGTCTCCTCGTCAGCGCTCGGTGGGCAAGGCCCATCCTCATTTCCCGGTGGGGCCTTCATCAGGATAGCTGTGCGGTCCCCATCGCGCACCCGTTCGTAAGAGCGGGTCGAGGCATCTTGATCGAATTTTTGCCGGTCAGCTTGACCAAAGCCCGCCTCGTGCAAAGCTGCAGTGATCGCCGCCTCAAAATGAGCGGCTTCAAGCGTGGAAGAGTTAGAGGTCATTCAGGCGAGATTTCCAGTTCGATGCCAGCGAGGCCGACAGATTGGCACGGCGTTGGTCACCCATAATGATGATTTCGATGTCGAGGCACCCGGGTGACAGATGTGGCCCAGCTTTATCTGGCCATTCAACCAAGCTGATGACCTCGTCAAGCTCTTCCCAGCCCAATTCCCAGATATCTTCTGGATCTTCTAGGCGATAAAGGTCGAAATGCAGCAGTTCAGGGGCGCTTGGCTGATTGTCTAAGTCAGGCTGATAGCGCTGGACCAGGGTGAAAGTCGGGCTTGGAACTTCGGTATCAACGCCGAGGAAGGCGCAGATCAAGCCACGCGCAAGGGTCGTTTTGCCAGCGCCCAAATTGCCCCGCAGGGCCACGCAATCTCCAGCCTGCAGCATGTGAGCCAAGCGGGCGCCCAAATCGCGCGTGTCGCGATCGGTCGCAAGGTCTAGGGAAAGCAACAAGTCCATCATCAATTTGTCGTTAGAAGAGGTTGGCCGCGCGGTCAAAACTACTCGCTGTTGAAAGCAAGCTAGACTAGGTTTGTTTGCATGTTTTCTTGGCCCAGCCTTATTCTCCTCGCAAGCCCAACTCCGGCTTTACCACCAGATTCCATTGTTAGTGTGCTTGCAAATGAGCCTGAAGCCGCTTCTGAGGTCATCGTCGTAAGGGCAGAGCGGCTGCCTCCAGACCGCTCCATGTCGGCTCAGGTCGTTCTTGACGGGACCGCCCTTGGTTCCAGCATTGGCTTGCGTTTGGACGAGGCCCTGCGTGTTGCACCGGGCGCTGGCCTGTTTAGGCGCACAGCAAGTGGACCCGCCAATGCGACTATTCAGGGCCTATCGTTACGCCCGATAGCGCCGAATGGGGCAGGGCGCGCTTTGGTCAGTCTCGATGGTGTGCCGCAGAATGATCCATTTGGCAGCTGGGTGTTCTGGGTACGACATGATCCGATGTTCTTGGATCGGGTTGATGTGCGTCGCGGGGCGGCTGGTGCGGGCTTTGGCCCACTGGCTTTAACGGGTGCGTTGGATCTGGTTGAGGCACGCGGTGGACCAGCGCGGTTGCGGCTATTGGGCGGTGAGCACGGGGCAATACAACTTGCTGCGCGGGGGTCTGCAACGTTAGCCAGCGGGACGATCACCGCGATGGCTTCTTATGAGCACAACGATGGCGTGATTCCGGTTAGCCTCTTGCAACGCGGCACCGTCGATCAACCTGCCGATTTCACAGCCTCTACTCTAACTTTGGTCAGTGAAATTCCGGCCGACAATGGACAATGGTCGTTTCGGGCTTCCGGATTCAAAGAAGAAAAAGGGGCTGGTACACTTGGGGCGAGCAGCGCTGCGCAAGGTGCGGATATAAGCGGTGCACGCAAGTTGGAGGGGGATTGGGGCCAAGCACGGCTCATTCTGTTCGCGCAAACCCGTGACTTTGCCAATCAGACTGTCTCGGTGGCTACAGACCGGGCTAGCGTAACCCCAGCGTTTGATCAGTATGAGACCCCGGCCTCGGCACTTGGCGGGTCCCTCATTTATGCCCCGGCCTTTCCGCGTTGGAGCCCGAGATGGACCTTGGATTGGCGTCATAGCGAAGGCGAAACGCGCGAACTATTCCGCTTTATCGGCAATGGCTTTACCCGCACGCGCATTGCTGGTGGTCACCAGGATCTGATCGGTCTTGGCCTCGACGTGCCTCGCTTATGGCAATCAGATGACGAACAGACAGGTCTGGACGCAACCCTGCGTCTAGATCGTTGGGCCAATAGTCGTGCAAAGCGCTTAGAAGCTGATCGTGCGACTGGGGCTGTTACGCTCTCGGAGACACCTGTGGATCGGGAGGGTCATTTGGCGACAGGACGCGTGTCCCTATTTGCTTTGGGCGGGCAGGTGCGCCTGAGTTTGTTTCGTACCTTTCGCCCGCCGAGTTTGAACGAGCTTCACCGCCCATTTCGGGTTGGCAATGATGTGACCGAAGCCAACGCGGATTTGGTTCCAGAGGTCTTGGATGGTCTCGACCTAGATCTTAAGAGGCAATGGCAAGGCTTGGGGGGCGCTTGGAAGGGAAACCTTACCCTTTACACCAGCAAACTGCAGGACCCGATTACCAATGTGACAATTGGTGCAGGCCCGGGCGTGCTTCCCCGCGTTGGCTTCTTGCCCGCCGGGGGCACGCTGCGGCAACGCTTAAATGCCGGCGAAATACGGGCCAAAGGTTTGGAGGGTAGTTTGACTTGGACACCGCTAGGGAATGGCCCCAGGCCCGAAGTTGCGCTGCGCTTGTCTATGGTCGACGCGAACGTGGACGGCGGGCGACTGCTACCCGCCTTGTCCGGTCTGCGCCCCGCGCAGTCAGCCCCTTGGGCTAGTTATCTCGGCGTGACTTTGCCGTTCGGGGCCGGGCATCAACTGACGGTCGCGCTCCGCGGTGAAGCTGCACGCTTTGAGGATGATCTGAACACGCGGCGGCTAAAGGCTTATCAGGCCTTGGATTTGCGCGCATCTTGGGCGTTTAGGCGCGATTTGGACATATTTGTCGCAGGCGAGAACGTTACAGGCACCGCAATTGCAACGGCCATTTCAGGGGCGGGCATATTGTCAGAGACTTCCGCGCCCCTGTGGCGCATTGGCTTTACGGTCACGCGATGATGGTGGCCTTTACCTCATCCACGATTTTGTTTTCGATCATGCCAAGGCCATCAATCTCACACCGCACTGTATCGCCGGCAAACAAATAAACGGGCGGATTTCGGGCAATACCGACACCTGCTGGCGTGCCCGTGAAGATAATGTCGCCTGGCAAAAGCGTAAAGGCCGTGCTGAGATGGGCGATCATTTGCGGCACTTTGAAAATAAGGTCCGCGACGCAGCCATCCTGCATCAGCTGATCATTAACATAGCAACGTAAGCGCAACTGATCCAAATCCGCGATCTCGTCAGCCGTTACCAATACAGGGCCGAAAGGCGCATGGGTATTAAAGCCCTTCCCCATAATCATGGTTGGAGTGGCCTTTTGCCAGTCACGCACAGAGTAGTCGCATCCAACGCAATAGCCGGCAATCACTTCATGGGCGCGCTCGACGGGTACGTGGCGGGCTTCTGCTCCGATAACGACAACCAGCTCTACCTCGAAGTCGAGCATGTCTGACACACACGGTTTCTGCACCAAGCCATAGGGCGCATTCACCGCGGTGATCTGCTTCATAAACCAAGTCTGGATCGCAGGCGGCTCGCGGCCCGTTTCAGCAGCATGATCGGCATAATTAAGGCCAATGCCAAAGATGCGGGGTGGCTGCGGGACTGGGGCCAAGAATTCAATCGTGTCGACTGGCACGGCTTCAACAATTATGCGTCCATCTTCTGGCCCACGTAGAGCTGAGACTACGCCCAAACCGCCAGCGGGGGCTGCCAGAATCTGCGCCACCTTGCCTTCAATTTGCGCGATACGTGGAACTCCATTGTGCATAATTGTAGCAAGTTTCATGCGCTTAACATCCTTGTGGTTCGGTGAAGCGCCAAGTTGTGACGATTTGGCAACAGCACGCAATTGTGACTTAGGATTGCAGTATTTCACCCTCGACCCTTACGTCAACCGTGCGTATAGGCGGGGTACGGTCCGTCCATCTGATGCAATGAAAGTGCTGCGTCAGGTCGCGGAAACATCAGCCCTGAAACTTCGGGTCGAAAAGTAACATTCTCTGGGAGAGAAATATGAATTTTGAAAGATTGGGCCGTCGTGGCCTTTTGTTGGCCGCGTGCGCAACCTCTGTTTTCGCTGCACCTGCTTTTGCCCAACAGCAAACAACAACGGCGCAAGATGACCAGCCCGTTGAAGAAATCATTGTTACCGCGACTCGCCGCGAAACTGCGCTGCAAAACGTTGCGGTCGCCGTGACGGCGATCGGCACCCAGGCCATCGAGTCCGCTGGCGTCAAAGACATCCGCGACCTGACTCAATTGGCCCCGTCGCTGCAAGTTCCAGTTTCCGAAAACTCCGGTTCGGTGACCGCCCGTATCCGCGGCGTCGGTACGCAGGGTTCCAACCCCGGTCTTGAATCCTCGGTCGGTGTTGTGATCGACGGCGTTTTCCGCGCCCGCAACAGCGTTGCCTTTGGTGACTTGGGCGAAATCCGCGCCATCGAAGTTCTTCGTGGCCCACAAGGTACCCTGTTTGGCCGCAACACCTCGGCCGGTTTGATCAATGTCACATCCAAGAAGCCAAGCTTTGAGTTCGGCACCTCTGGCGACGCGACTTTCGGCAATTATGGCCTAGGCGGTCTTGGCCTTGGCATCACTGGCCCTCTTATCGAGGATAAGTTGGCTGGCCGCCTCTATGTGACCGCTCGTGCCCGTGATGGCTACATGAACGTGAACAATGGCACCGCTCGCACGGATTCAAACGACTCCAATTATTATGCGATCCGTGGCCAGTTGCTCTATACGCCTAGCGAAACCTTTGATGCGCGCTTGATCGTTGACCAAGCTTCTCGCGCCGAAGCCTGCTGTGCGGCAGCTGTCTGGCTAAGGGATGTTCGCGTTCCTTCGACCACGGACATTTTGAACAAGATCGTGCCAAACGCGCTGCAAACCGGCCGCAATCTCGATAACTACTTGGCCAGCGCCAACCGCACCTATGATCAAGACATTGAAGATGCGGGTATCAGCCTTGAGATGAATTGGGATGTTGGCTTCGGCAAACTGACCTCGATCACAGCGCAACGCAATTGGAAGCGTACTGCGGGGGCTGACTCTGACTATAGCGGCGCAGACGTCGTTTATAGCTTGAAGTCGGAAGGTGCTGGCGCGGAGTTTGATAACTTCACCCAAGAATTCCGTTATGCTGGCTCGTTAGGCAAGTTGGATTGGTTGGTTGGTACCATCTATTCCAAGGAGACCATCAATTCGACCGTTCGCTTCCGTACGGGTACCGATTACCAAGCCTATATCGGCGGCCTTTTGGGTCCAGCCTTGGCCTTGGCCAACCCCGCTCTTGCTGTGAACCCTCTGAACCCAGCGGTGACCAACACCCAATTGGCTGGTGTGGTTTCGACCTGGCAGTCCATCTTGGGCGTGACGCCAGCCAATATCGGCACTTTGGCTGCTGGTGGTGGTCAGTTTGACGATTACGAGCAAAATGCTGAATCCGTCGCGCTGTTCACGCACAATATCTATCAATTCAACGACGACTTCAGCGTGACCTTGGGTCTGCGTTACACCTCGGAAGAAAAGAAGTTCAAAGGCAGCTATCGCACGCAGGGCAATACTGCTTGTACCGCGATTGAGAACCGCTTGGGTCTTGATGCGGCACGAAACGCGGGTTCGTTGGCGGCAATTGTAGGTGCCATCTGCGCGCCTTGGATGCGCTCCGGCCTTGATGGCATGGATCACCGCCAAGAAAAGTCCGAGAAAGAATGGTCGGGCATCTTCTCGGCGGCCTACCGGTTTGCACCAAACATCAATTCTTATGCCTCGTACTCGCGTGGCTATAAGGCTGGTGGTTTCAACTTGGACCGTGCCTTCTCTGATCTTCAGAACAATGTGGTCACATCCATCATCGCGCCAGGCGTGGGCAACCGCACCGTGCGTCAGCCAAACACCTCGTTTGCGCCAGAGACTGTGGATGCTTACGAAGTTGGCTTGAAAACCCAGTGGTTCAACCGCGCCTTGACTGCGAACTTCGCGGCCTACCATCAGACCTTTGAGAACTTCCAGCTGAATACCTTCACCGGTATTTCGTTTGTTGTGACCTCGGTTCCTGAAGTTGTGTCGCAAGGGGTTGAGTTCGACTATGTGCTGCGCACCCCCATCGATGGCCTGTCCATCACTGGTGGGGCGGCTTATTCCTTGACCGAATACACCAAGAATTTGGGCTCGGCCTCGCAGCCAACGACTTTCCTTGGTCAAAACCCCAACCTCTATTGGTTGCCAGGTGCCCAGCTGACCAGCTCACCTGTTTGGACCTATGGTTCTGCGTTCAATTATGAGCGTTCGGTTCTGTCGGACACGGCAAAGTTCAAAGCCTATACCGACTTCCGTACCATCACGGACACGATCACGGGCTCGAACTTGGACCCACGTAAAACCCAGCCCGGCTATACGCTGATCAATGGCCGCCTTGCATTGAGCACAGCTGATGATCGCTGGACGGTTGAATTGTGGGGCCGGAACCTGACGGATGAGCGTTATGCCCAGATCACCTTTGACTCACCACTGCAAGGTGATGCGCCAGCGCTCACCAACCAGCCTGCTTTGGGTGGCTTTGCACCACGTGTCGTCAACAGCCAGATCAATGCGTTCGTGGGTGAACCACGGACCTATGGTTTGACGCTTCGCTGGAACCACTAACTTCTATCGATTTGATAGGACTGGCTGAGGGGCGTGGCGCAGGCCGCGCCCCTTTTGCGTTCCCGAGAAGCGTGCAAGATGCAACCGATCCGCAGCTTATTGCGTATAGGCCAGTATGACCCAACTTAAGCCTTTCTCCGCTCTCGTTATTCTATCCTTTCTAGCTCTTGCTGGCTGTGGCACCCAATCCCCAGCTCAAGCGGATGGTTTGGTGTCCAAGGCGGCAACATCCCCTGAAACAAGCCCAAGTAATCTTGCCACCGCGATTTTTGCCGGCGGCTGCTTTTGGTGCATGGAAAAGCCATTTGATGAGATCCCGGGCGTGGTGGCCACCACCTCCGGCTATACTGGTGGTACGCTGGTCAATCCAACTTATGAGCAAGTCGGCCGAGGTGGCACAGGCCATTTTGAGGCGGTGAAAATCACCTATGACCCCGCCAAGGTTAGCTATCAGAAGCTTCTCGACACCTATTGGCTGCAAGTCGATCCATTCGATGCGTTTGGCCAATTCTGTGATAAGGGTGAAACCTACCTACCTGCCATCTTCTACGCCAATGATACCGAGAGGAAGGCGGCCGAAGCTGCACGCGAAGTGCTGTATGCGCGCTTCAAAAAGCCGATTGTTGTGCAAATCCTGCCCGCCAAAGTATTTTACGATGCCGAAGGCTATCATCAGGATTATTATCAGAAAAACCCGTTGCGCTATGCCTATTACCGCAATGGCTGTGGGCGCGATGCCCGTTTGCGCGCCGTTTGGGGCCAATAGCGATTTAAAAAGCGGCAATATGTCACAAATACTGCCTACCCCATTTACAAATCGGACCGCTGCGGGCTAACGTAAGGGCAAGTCGGGTCTTTGGCTCGGCTTTGGTGTCCGGAATATTTCATTGTGCTTTTCGTAAGCGCTGAATTGGACCGGCGCTCCCTGAGCATCGCCTTGCGGTGGAGCCAATGGCTCCACCGCTTTTTTTTGAGGTTTAGGTGGAGCCAATAGCTCCACCGCTTTTTTCTTTTTGATGCCTATGGGCAACCTGCCACTTGATCGAATTCCAGTAGGGTCCTTTTAAAGTTGGTGTTCTGTCACCGCGATGCCTAAAGTCTGAACAAAGTGTAACATTGTTGCCACTGTGTGGGCAGCTTGGCACATTTATCCCCAATGTTCCCGGTGCAGAACCGCCACTGTCATAGAAGTGTCACATAATCGTCGCAGAGGCGTATCTCAAGCGGGCTAGGTGGCCCACTCTACGCGCAGCCTCCCACTTCGATGCGCAGGCAGGATCACTTTCAGGGGACCACTCATGTCAATTTTAAATCGTTTGGCTCGCACCACTGCGTTGACCGCATTGGGCTTTGCACTGGTTGCACCAGTTGCGGTCTATGCTCAGGAAACCACTGGTACTATCCGGGGTCAGATCGCAGCCTCTGGTGCACCAGTAACCGGCGCTGCAGTCACCATTATCCATACGCCATCTGGTTCGCGCGCCCGTGCAACGACCGATTCAAGTGGCCAGTTTTCGGCATCTGGTCTTCGTGCTGGCGGCCCGTACACAGTCGAAGTAACGGCAGACACCTATGAGCCGACTGTCGTCAATGACTTGTTTTTGACGGTGACTGAGCCATTCAGCCTCGCCCTGAATTTAGTGCCAGCGGATAAAGAAGTTGAGCGCATCATCGTGCGCGCCACGGCTGTCGGTCGTAACCGCGTGGATGGTACCGCGACCGGTCTTCGCCGGGATAAGATTGAAGGCCTTGTGACACCAGGCCGCGACATTCGCGAATTGGCCCGTCAATCGCCATTGGTTACCCAGAACACGGTTGGCGATGGCGGCATCTCCATCGCCGGTTCTAACCCTCGTACCAATCGCATCACCATCGACGGCGTTGCTGCTCAAGACGATTTTGGCTTGAACACAGGTGGTCTTCCAACCCGTCGCGGTCCAATCTCCTTGGACGCAGTGTCTCAGTTCAACGTCACCCCAGCCCCATTTGACGTCCGCAACGGCGGCTTCTTGGGCGGTGCAATCGACATCGTTCTGCGCTCTGGCGACAATGAGTTGGGTGGTTCGGTTTTCGCCAACTTCCTCGACGACAAATTGACCGGGACTCGGATCAAAAACACGATTGTCTCGAACGTTGTTGAGCAAACCAACTATGGCGCAACCCTTCGCGGTCCCATCATCAAAGACAAACTGTTCTATGCTTTGTCCTACGAAAAGTATGAATCTGTCGACGTGACCAACCGTGGTCCAATCGATGGCGGCTCTTTCGGTAACACCATCGTCGGTCCGTTGGGCACCCCAATGACTTTGGCTGACATTGCGGCCGTGACCAACGTTTTCGCCAACACGTACAAATCGAACTTCGCTCTCGGTTCGATCCCAACCAATAAGCCGATCCTCGACGAGAAATATTCGGCTCGTATTGACTGGAACATCACCGACAAGCATCGCGCGTCCTTCACCTATCGCAATGCTGAATCAACGGTTTATAACTTCACCAACCTTGGTGCGACGACGGCTTCACTTGATTCCCAGTGGTACTTCACCGGTGAGTTGGATGAAACCTATTCGTTGCAACTGAACTCGGATTGGAACGACAAGTTCCAAACTGAAGCCCGCATCAGCTATCGCGATTACGTCCGCCTGCAACAGCCACCTAGTGGCCAAGAGTTTGCGGATGTTACGGTTTGCTCGACCTTGACCTCGCTCGATGCAACCGGCAGCCAGCCTTTGATTACTTGCGCCGCAGCTACGGGGCAGTCGCGCGGCGTTGTCCGTTTTGGTCCAGACCAATTCCGTCATGCTAACTTTTTGGCCACCACCAACACGCAGGGCCAGTTCGAAGCCCGTTATCGCTTGGGCGATCACCAGCTGAAGGCCGGTCTGCAATGGCAAGAGCGCGACATTTTCAACCTGTTCGTGCCAAACTCTGACGGCACCTACTATTTTGACTCGGTCGCTGATTTCCAAGCAGGTCGGGCCAACCGTCTTCAGTACACCAACAATCCGTCGGGCGACCCCAACAAGGCAGCAGCGGAATTCACCTACCAAATTCTGTCAGGTTACTTGCAAGACACGTGGTCGGTTACAGATGATTTCCGTTTGACCGGTGGTCTGCGCGTTGAAAGCTACACAGTTGACGCCGCACCAGCTGCAAACGCCAACTTCTCCAACCGATTTGGTTTCACGAACCAAGCGACTTATGATGGCCTGTCCATCGTGATGCCGCGCGTCAGCTTCAACTGGAACGCACCAGCTGACATCCGCGTATCGGGTGGCGTTGGTCTATTCTCAGGCGGTTTGCCTGACGTGTTCCTGTCGAACTCCTTCTCCAACACAGGTGTGTTGACAGTCGGCGTTGACATTCAACGTACCGCAACCGGCTTCACCGAAACTGGCGCAGCTCCCGGCTTCACCAATGCGATTGGTTCGCTCGCGCTTGACAATCTTGTTGGCGCAAATTTTGGTCGCGCGATTCCAGCACAAGTGTTGGCATTGTTGGGCGGTGTGACTCCACCACCGGCCGCTGAGACAAACTCGATCGCCCCAAATTTGGATATCCCATCTGAGTGGAAAGCCAACGTGGCCGTAACCGGCGAAGCTTTTGGCCTGAACCTCGGCTTGGACCTGGTCTATACCAAAGTTCAAACAGGGTATGCGTTCCGCGACTTGCGTGCCACGCCACTGATCATCAATGGCCAGCAAGCGCTGACCCCAGATGGTCGTAAGCGTTATGATGCAATCCCAACAGCCGCCCGTGCGGCCGTTCCAGGCACCGTGATCAATTCGACCGCCGCAGTCGGTGGCTCGAACCGTGACATCCAACTCTACAATCCAGACGGCGATTTGGGTGATGCCTTCATCGCTGCTATCTCGGCGAGCAAGTCTTATGATTTCGGCATCAATTGGTCGATGTCCTACACGCTTCAAAACATCAACGAGTTGAATAGCACAGGCCGCTTTAGCTCGACCGCCAGCTCACTCTATGGTGGTGCCTTGTCGGCACTTGACCCAGCCAACCCAGTAACGGGTCGGGGTCAAGAAGAGATTGAGAATGTGTTCAAATACTCCTTCGGCTGGCGTGCAACGCCATTCAAGGAACTTGAAACCCGCCTTGAGTTGTTCGGCGACGTACGTGCCGGACGTCCATTCAGCTGGTTGATGAACACAGGCTCTGGCCGATCCATCGTCACCGGCGTCAATAAGGGCGGCCAATTGGCGTATATCCCTGACCTGTCCGGGACCACCAGCACTTCGACGTCGGGAGCAATCTTGGTGAGCAGTGACAGCAAAGTTGCTTTCGACTCATTGGCAACCTTCAATTCGGTCAAGACTCTGATCAACAACTTTGGCCTGCCAGCAGGTCAGATCGCCCCGCGTGGCTTCAACACCAATGACCAAATCCATTTGTTGGATATGCGCATCAGCCAAGAGCTGCCAGGTGCCTTTGAAGGCCATAAGGGCTTCTTGACCTTTGACTTCCAGAACGTGTTGAACATGATCAACGAAGACTGGGGTGTTGTTGAGGAGTATGGTGACCAGCAAACCCTCTACACAGCCGCTTGCGCCGATGCGACGGGTGCTGTGAACAATACTGGTACTGTTCTTTGCAACCGTTACCGCATCACCAACCCATCGACCATTCTGACCAACCCAAAGACCCGCAACGTCGATCGTTCGCGTTGGCAGATCCAAGTCGGCGTCCGCTACGAGTTCTAAGCTCAAAGCGCTGTAACGTTTGGTTTATGGGGCGGCCTTTTCGGGGGCCGCCCCATTTGCGTTTAGGGTCCCTTGCACTAGGGTAAGGGTACTCTCATTTCTCCAGCACAAGGTCTTATCCGATGAGCTTCGATCCAAAGCGGCGGTTGTTTTTGAACGCATGGGCAATGGGGGCGGCAGCGGCCTCGGTTAGCAGCCCGTGGCGCGGTTCTGCGATGGCGCAGACCCCGAAATTTATTTCAGACCCTTTCACTTTGGGTGTGGCCTCTGGTGATCCAACCCAAGACGGCTTTGTGCTTTGGACGCGCCTTGCGCCAGAGCCATTGGACCCTGAGTACTCAATTGATGGCTTGGTTGATGTTCAGTGTGAGATCGCTGAAGATGAGGCCTTTACTAAAGTTGTGCGGCGAGAGTTTGCGGTGGTACGGCCCGATCATGCCCATTGTGTGCATGTCGAAGTGGGCGGCCTAAAGCCGAACCGCCCGTATTTCTACCGGTTCCGGGTCGGCCTCGCCGTGTCCCCCACGGGGCGGACGCGCACAACCCCAGAATTTGGGGCACCACTGGCCAAAATGCGCTTTGCTTGGCATTCCTGCGCCCATTATGAGCAAGGCTTGTTCACCGCCTATGGCGACATTGCCAAGCAGAACCCAGACGTTATCCTGTCGCTTGGCGATTACATCTATGAAGTCTCCTATGGCGCTGCAGTGCGTCGTATGCCGGTGGAAGATGCATTTAGCTTGAGCGACTATCGCCTCATTCATGCGGTCCACAAAATGGATCCAGACTTGCAAGCTGCCCATGCTGCGGCACCTTGGCTCTTCATCTGGGATGATCACGAAGTAGCCAATGATTATCAGGCAGACTTTGGTAAAGTCTTGCCCGGTCAAGACCCCGCCAAGGACTTCCCGATCCGCAAATACAATGCGTACAAGGCTTTCTTTGAGAGCCAGCCCTTACGTGCCCGCTCGCGCTTTGACGCGGTCAACCGCATGCGGATTTATGGTCAAAGCGGCTGGGGCGATCTCCTTGACTTTACATTGCTGGACACCCGACAATATCGCTCAAAGGGGGCATGCTTGTCGCCGGGCCGACAAGAGGCGGAGAGCGTGAGCCGCGCCACCTGTGCGGAGCTGCAGGACCCCTCGCGCACCATTTTGGGTGCGCGGCAAGAGCGTTTCGTGTCGGAGAATTTCATGCGCGCGCCGTTCAAATGGTCGGTTCTGGTCCAGCCGACGATTTTCTCAACGCTTTTCCAAAAGAATAGCCAAGGCGATCCAACCGCCTTTACCGATGGCTGGAGTGGTTTTGAGCCTGCGCGCCAGAAGATTATCGATCAGATGGCCCGTCGTCGCCGTGATGTTTCGTCCGTTGTCATAGGCGGCGATATGCACGGCTTCTGGGCCAATGATGTAAAGCAAGATTATGCCAAGCCAGAGAGTGACACGGTGGCGGTTGAGTTTGTCGGCGGCTCGATATCGACCATGTCGTTTAATTATGATCGTTGGAACCGCCTCTTCCCGGACAATCCGCATTTGAAATGGCAGGATGACCGGGTGCGCGGTTATGGCCTTGTGGACGTAACCCCACAAACCATGGATGTGCGTTTGATGAGCACCCCAACCACATGGCGGCGCGATCAGGCTTTCAAACCCCTGAAGCGCTATGTGGTTGAGCGCGGTAAAGCTGCCTTGAATGAAGCTTAGAAAGTACACGTGTGCATCTTGCAGACTGAGCCTTACAGGGCCATGTGCCTCCCCCTGATTATGCCGCTTCGAGGATCCTTCTGTTGACTCACCTGACTATCCCGGCCGAATGGGCTCCACATAAGGCGATTTGGACGTGTTGGCCGTCTGCTGCTGACCTGTGGCAAGAAGATTTGGCCCCAGCGCGCGCTGAAGTGGCGGCGATGATCCGCGCGCTTGTGGCAACAACGCCTTTGGGCAAAAAGGGTGACCTAGTTCATGTCTTGGCACATGGCGAGGAAGCCCTGACAAGCGCACGTGAATGCCTTCCTCTAGAGGTTCAAGTGCATGCTTGCGGGTTTGGCGATATTTGGCTTCGAGACACCGGTCCAATCTTTGCCAAGCGAGATGGTAAGGCCCTTGCGTTGCGGTTTGCCTTTAATGGCTGGGGTGGCAAATATGACCTGCCGTTCGATGACAGCGTAGGCGACAAGGTCGCAGAAGCTGCGGCAACTCCGGTGCAACGGGCTCGATTCATACTAGAAGGTGGTGCCGTCGACCATGATGGTGAAGGCACGGTCCTGACGACCCGTCAGTGCTTGCTCAACCCCAATCGCAATGAAGGCTGGACCGAAGCCGTCGCTGAAGCGCATTTGCAGGCGGCATTAGGGGCGAGGAAGGTGTTGTGGCTGGGTGATGGCTTGGCCAATGATCACACCGATGGCCATGTCGACAACATTGCCCGCTTTATCGGCCCAGGTCGCGTCATGTGTATGGCCCCATATGGAGCGGATGACCCTAATTATGCCGTCCTCAATCAGATTGCATCCGACTTGGCGTCCATGACAGACGCATCGGGCCGTGCGCTTGAGGTGGTGCAAATCCCGTCCCCCGGTTTGGTCGAAGATGAGGACGGCGAAGCGATCCCCGCGTCGCACATGAACTTTATTATTGGTAACGCCAGTGTGGTTATGCCCCATTATGGCACCGCTTCGGCGGATGCAGCTTTGCGCGGATTGGCGGCCGCTTTTCCGCATCACCGGGTTGTCGGCATTCAAAGCACCGCCATTCTGACCGGTGGTGGTAGTTTCCATTGCATCACTCAGCAGGAGCCAGCCTAAAATGCCACGCCTTGTGAACCTCGCTGCTCTACAGACTCATTATAGCTCTGATCTACAAGACAATATTGATCGCACCATTGCCCTGATCCGCCAAGCCGCATCGGCCGGCGCCCAGATCATTCTGCCCTCAGAATTGTTCCAAGGGCCTTATTTTTGCACCACCCAAGACGAGCGTTGGTTCGCCACCGCCTATCCTGCCCTAGAGCACCCTTGTGTCACCCAGTTGCAGCCAATCGCCGCAGAGTTAGGCGTTGTGATTCCCGTATCGATTTTTGAACGCGAAGGGCCACGCTATTACAATAGTGTGGTTATTCTCGATGCAGACGGTACTGCTTTGGGCACCTACCGGAAAAGCCACATCCCGGATGGTCCTGGCTATCAAGAAAAATACTACTTCCGTCCTGGCGATACAGGGTTCAAGGTTTGGAACACGCGTTATGCCAAAATTGGCGTCGGCATCTGTTGGGATCAATGGTATCCTGAGGCCGCCCGCGCCATGGCGCTTTTAGGGGCAGAGGTTTTATTCTATCCCACCGCGATTGGGTCAGAGCCCCACGATGGGACGTTGGATACACGCGATCCTTGGCGTCGCGCCATGCAGGGGCACGCTGTCAGCAATGTGATTCCAGTGGTCGCCGCCAACCGAATAGGTGTGGAGAAAGGGCTGGGCGATGATCAGCACTTCTATGGGTCGTCCTTTATCGCCGATCATCGCGGTGATTTGATCTCTGATCTCTCTCGCACCGAAGAGGGTATTGCTTATGGCACCGTTGACCTAACATTTTTGGACCGGCACAGGGCTGCTTGGGGTTTTTTCAGGGACAGGCGGCCAAATCTGTATGCGGAAAACTGAGTCAAATTTGCCCCGTACGGTTATAAAACCGTAACAAAACCAGCTTCAATTATTAACAACAGCATCTTCTACAGACATTTCCTGCCTCACAGCGGCAATTTAGCGCATAGCCCCCTTCCACAAACGCGAAAGGGCGGCTAGGACTCCGTTTGAGCCCGATCGTTACATAAAGGTTAACGGCGGGACTGATTTTGGAGGATACAGAAAACCATGTTTGCTCTTCTGCAAGCCGCCGGTGCTGCTGACACCGCTGCCACCCCCGCCGCTGACGCAACTGTTGCTGCTGCTGCTGAAACCACGAACGCTGTTGTTGAGTCAGTGAATGCTGTCGCTGCTGCTGCACCTGCTGCACCAAGTGCTGCTGAAGCCGCTGCTGCTGCTGCAGAAGCTGCCAAGAATGCCGGCCAACAAAACATCACCTTGATGGACATGATCGCTGCTTCGCCATTCGTGTCGAAAGTCGTTTTGGTCATCCTGCTGCTTTGCGCCGTATACGCCATCGCCTTGATGTTCGAAAAAATCATCGTCATGCGCGGCAACAAGAAGCGCACTGTCGAATTCGTTGCCGCTTACAAGAAGGCCAAGTCCCCAGAAGAAGCCGCTCAATTGCTGGCTAAGCAACCAGATGGCTTTGCCAAGAAGATGTTTGCTGCTGGCTATGGCGAACTGCAAAAGGCAAAGGACGCTGGTCTCTATAACAACCGCGACGCCCGTGGTGATTTGATTGAGCGTATCCGTTCGGCAATGACTGCAGAGCAGAACAAGGGCATTGAAGAGCTCGGCTCCAACATGACCTTCTTGGCTTCGATCGGTTCGAACGCTCCGTTCATCGGCTTGTTCGGTACAGTTTGGGGCATCATGAACTCGTTCATCGCTATCGCAAACACCCAAACCACCTCGCTTGCCGTTGTGGCACCAGGTATCGCTGAAGCTCTGTTCGCAACCGCTGCAGGCCTCGTGGCTGCTATTCCAGCCGTGTTGATTTACAACTTCTCCGCAAAGCAAACCGGCACAATCGGTGGCTATTTGGAAGACTTTGAAGCCGACTTCATCTCGCTGGTTACCCGCGACATGGACAAGCAGGGCTGATCGGGGCTCTAGAAAAGGAGACCGATCATGGGTGCAAAACTAGCCGGAGGCGGCGGCGGCAAAAGAGGCCAGCTGGATGTCAACGCAGAACCAAATATCGTGCCATTCGTGGACGTTATGTTGGTGCTGTTGATCATCTTCATGGTGGCTTCGCCTGTTGCTTCAGTGGACATTAATGTCACGCTGCCAGACTCCAAGGTATTGCCATCAAAGCGGCCACCAAAGCCTACCTATGTCACGATTCAAGACAAGGGTGGCGTCGTTGGCTTCTTCGTGGGCAATGACGAAGTCGTGGACACCACGGTCCTCGGGAAAAAGGCCTTCGAAGGCGTTGTCAAAGACAACCCAACCTTCGGCGGTGACTTGGCTAAAATCATCGATCAACGGATTTACATCCGCGCCGATGGCGATACGCCATACCGTAACGTGGTTTTCGCAATGAACCGCCTTCAAGATGAAGGCTTCTACAAAGTAGCGCTCGTTGGCGCAGACAAACGCCGCTAGGTAAGGGAGGTACAATCATGTTGAATTTTTATACCGCCCAGGTCTGTTTCTGCGAGATTTTGAACCTGAAGGGAGCAATGCACCATGGGCGCTAAACTCTCCGGAGGGAGCAGAGGTAAAGACCTCCAGCCGAGTTCGGAACCTAATATCGTTCCGTTCATCGACATTCTCTTGGTCTTGCTGATCATCTTCATGGTGGCAGCGCCTATTCCGACGACGGATGTGAAAGTGGACCTTCCACCGCCATCTCCGCCGCCTGATAAGCCACAAGAGAGGCCAAAAACCCCGACTGTTGTCGATATTCGTGACGACGGAACGGGTACGCCGCAGATCTTTGTGGATGCCCAGTTGACCGAAACTGATGCCTTGGCTGCCAAGGTTTTGGAACGGATCACCTTCCATGTGCCAGATTCTCCAAACCGCCTGCTGGAAACAGTTCGGGTGCGTGCGGACCAAACCTTGCCATATGCGTCGGTGATGGGAACCATGGCGATCCTTCAGGAAGCCAACTTCCAAAAAGTCTCGCTGGTTGCTGAAGATGCAATCAGCCCAGATCAGTTGCGATAGGAGGGCAATGAGATATGGCTAAATATCGTATGTTGTTCCTCTTGATCTCGATCCTTATTTGGTCGGGTATCTTGTACGGCGTCTCCAAAGTACGCCCGCATATCGTGACGGACTTCTTGGACAATCTGAACGTCGTGAAGGCGGAGAAGGAAAAGAAACTTCCTCCACCGCCTCCACCTCCGCCGCCGCCTGAAAAGCTGCCACCGCCACCGCCATTGGTGGAGCGTCAAACCAAGATAATCGTGGATATTCCGCCGCCTCCGGTGGAAGAAATCCGCGAGACTGTGGTGCGCGCCCCCCCACCTCCGGCACCAGCGTTGACGGACTATCAGCCGCCAGCTCCGCCACCGCCACCACCGGCACCACCACCACCGCCGCCTCCGCCATCGTGCACCGAGGGGGCAAAGAATCCACGCAAACTGCGTGATTTCAACGTGGAGCGGGCTTATCCACAGCGTGCTGTGGACCGTGGGACTGAAGGTAGTGTTCGGGCAACTTTGCAGATTGACGCAACCGGTTCGGTTGTTGGGGTCATCGTGACCTCGGCTAACCCGCCAGGTGTGTTCGAATCCGCCGTTGAGCGGGAAGCACGTCGTATGCGCTTCGAGCCAGCTCGTCGGAACTGCGAGAACGTGGCTGATGATTACCCACTCGAAGTCAAGTTCGTCTTGGGCGACTAATCGTAAGAGCTTCGGCTAAAATTAGGGGCCGCTGTACGAAGTACAGCGGCCCTTTTTTATATCTGGACGCCGGCGAGTGGGCACAAAAAAGGGGCGGCCATGACCACCCCTTTTCCGACTTTTAGTTTGTGGCCAAAGGCCTATTCGAATAGTTTCGCCCAACGTGGCTTAACCCGGTCCTTCCAATGACCGCGATGGTAAGCATCTGAGGCGATCAGCGGCACCACGGTGGAGGCTTCCGCAAACACCATTTGCTCCAACGCTACAGAAACCTTGCCCCACGAGCAGGCTTCTTTCAGGGTTGAGGAAGAACAAGCGCCATCGCGCACGTCGGCAACGGTGATTTGAACGGCATAGGCGTGCATTTCAGCTTCGACGCCCAAGATTTCAGCGCATACGACGGTGTCCTGCGCAAAGTTCTTTGGTACGCCGCCACCAACCATGAACAGACCGGTGCGACCAGCTGCGATCTTGATGTCGGTCAGTTCGCGGAAATCTGCGATCGCGTCGATCACCAAATATGGCTTTTTGTCCTTCATGCGCTGGACTTGGTGCTTCACCAAGCCAAAGCCAGCCGAGCTGTCTACAAAAGCGGGGCAGAAGATCGGCACGCCGCACTCATAAGCGGTTTGGATCAAGCTGCCCTCTTTCTTGGCATTGCCTTCGCTCAACCATTTCCCCATGGCAGAGATGAAAGCGCGCGAGGAATAGGCTTTCGCCTCTAAGCTGTCAGCGATTTCCAGAATGGTATGGTCGCAGGCCTGCAGTTCTTCTTCATCGATATAGGTGTCATAAATCCGATCGATATAGAGGCTGCGCAGGGTCTCATCGTCGGGCACTTCCAACGCTTGGTAGTGCTTGAAGCCGAGCGCTTCAAAGAAGTCCATGTCGATGATCGACGCACCGGTGGCGACGATGGCGTCAACCATGCCGTACTTCACCATGTCGCGATAGACATGCATACAACCGCCAGCGCTGGTCGAGCCAGCCAAGGTCAACCATACAGACGCTTCCTTATCGGCGATCATGGTGTTGAAAATCTCAGCGGCACGACCGGTGTCGCGGCTGGTGAAAGACATCTTCTTCATGCTGTCGATGATGGGGCGCGCGTCATAAGACGCGATATCCACATGCTCGACGACATTGGAGAGAAGTTCTGCTTTGCGATTTACATTGATGGATTCAGCCATAGTTTGGGCACTCTTTTAACCTGAGCCATAAGGCCAGCGACCGCGCCGGAACTCCCTATGGGCCAGTGATGGGCGGCATTAGCCGAAATTGAATCAGAAAGAAATCATGGATGTGTGACCTTTGCAGTAGCACTCACCGGGCCAGCCAAGCTTCTAGATGCGCATTGACCGCCTCTGGATTCTCCTGCTGCACCCAATGCCCGACGCCCTTGAGGCGCCGTAGCGTGAAATCCTGCACCAAACCGTCGTATCCGTCAGTCAATTCCACGCCAAGGGCGAGGTCTTCTTCGCCCCAGATCATCAGCGTGGGCACTGTGATGGCGGCGACCTTGTCCCGTCTGAAGTTCGAAAAGCCTGTTGTCTGAGCAGCGGCCCGATAATAATTGACCATTGCTGTCAGTGCGCCCGGGATTAGGGCATTGTCACGATAGATTTGAAGTACTTCTGGTCCAAAATTGGTCTGGTCGATGGCTAATGCGCTAAAAGCCCTGCCAATTGCCTGCGCGCCGCGAGCTGCCATCAACCTTTCGGGTAGCCAGGGAAATTGGAAGAAGAAGACATACCAGCTCTTCTTCAGTTGTCGCCATGTCCGAAGGCCCTCTGCCAGCCGGGCAGGATGGGGAACATTGAGGATCACCAAGCGCTCCAGCAGGCGCTGGTTTGAGGCGGCAAACGCCCAAGCGATCAGTGCACCCCAATCATGGGCGATCAAGGTCACAGGCCGACCTTCAGCTGCTTGATCGATAAGCTGAGCGACATCCTCCATCAGATATTCGATAGCATAATCGCGGAGGTGGGCCGGCTTGGAGCTACGGCCATAGCCGCGCAAATTGGGTGCCCAGACTTCATAGCCCAACTTTACCAAAAGCGGGATTTGAAAGCGCCAAGAGTAATTGGACTCTGGAAAGCCGTGCAACAGCATTGCAAGCTTATGCCCACCCTTGCCTGCCATCAGGGTTTCAAAGCGCTGGCCGTTGGCCTCAATGAAAATTGTGTCGCCAAGGGCGTCAGGGGACATGAGGTGTTCCTTTCGCCTCCGTCCTAAACAGATTGCGCGAACTCGCCTAGGCGATGTCGCGCAGGAAGCCACAGACAACGGGCTATCTGCCTCCTTGTCTTCGGCCTTGGTTGCAGGCATTTTGCGCGCATGACTATGCATGTCCCGACCCAAGAGACACCTGAAGCCCTGATGTTGATGATGGGCACCCGCGCACGTGCCGCAGCCAAAGTAGTTCGCGAAGCCAGTGCGGCCATCCGGTCTGCGGCTCTCAGGGCAATGGCGCGCCAAATCCGCGCGGCTGCACCTGCCATATTAGCGGCCAATGACACAGATATGGCGCGCAGCGCGGCCGAAGGTCTGTCAGCTTCCATGCTTGATCGTCTCAAACTGGATCCAGCTCGATTGGAAGCCATGGCGTCAGCGGTAGAGGATGTGGCGGGTCAGCCCGATCAATTGGGCGAAGTGATGAAGGACTGGACGCGGCCCAACGGCCTGCATATGCAGCGCGTTCGAATTCCAATTGGTGTGATTGGCATTGTCTATGAGAGCCGCCCAAATGTCACGGCCGATGCTGGGGCCTTATGTCTGCGGTCAGGCAATTGCGTCATCTTGCGCGGCGGTTCAGACGCAATTGGTAGCTCTACCGAGATCACCAAGGCTTTGCGCGCTGGACTGGCCGAAGCTGGCCTGCCCGAAGATGCCATCCAATTAGTCGGCACGACGGATCGCGCGGCCGTAGGGGCGATGTTGACCGGCCTTAATGGCTCTATCGACATGATCATCCCTCGTGGGGGCAAAAGCCTCGTCGCGCGCGTGCAAGCAGAAGCTCGTGTGCCGGTGCTGAGCCATTTGGAAGGCATTTGTCACACCTATATTCACGTTGGCGCTGATCGTGAAAAGGCTGTCGCCTTAACCCTCAATGCCAAAATGCGTCGCACCGGCGTGTGCGGGTCTACAGAGACGCTTTTGATCGACGAAGCAATTGCCGCCGCCCTACTCCCCAAGATTGCGGCGGCGCTGATGGACAAAGGCTGTGAGCTACGCGGCGATGATGCCGCGCAAGCCATTGTGCCGATGGCGGAAGCAACTGAGGAAGATTGGCGCACCGAATATCTCGCGCCGGTCCTATCTGTAGCGGTAGTCCCCGGAATTGAAGCGGCGGTGGCCCACATCGCGCGCTATGGCTCTGGCCATACGGATGCAATCGTGACTGAGGATCACGCTGCGGCTGAGCGTTTCTTACATGAGGTTGATAGCGCCATCGTTTTGGTCAATGCTTCTACCCAATTTGCCGATGGTGGCGAGTTTGGCTTTGGTGGCGAGATCGGCATTGGCACGGGCCGCTTGCACGCACGTGGGCCCGTTGGAGCCGAAGGGCTGACGACCTACAAATATGTAGTACGCGGCTCAGGCCAAGCGAGACCTTAGTTCGGGCATCGGTTAAATAAACGACCGGGGCCGGAGCCATCGACGGCTTGGCCGTCACGAACCAACACATAGGGCTGAAGCTCAGGCAGTCGGCCCTCAAAGTGCCACTCCTGCATTTGGTTTGGGCCAGTCTTCTTGTAACGCTCGACGGTCTGATTACAGCCGACCGGCGCACAAACCCGGGTTTCAATTTCAATCAGGCCGTCAGGGCTGGTGCCAACGCGCAACAACTCTAGTTTTTCGCCATCGCCCTTTATCCCAGATCCCACTTCCACTTGTGGCGACGCGGTGAAACTAAAGGTCTGGAAATTTTCCTTCTGATCACAAGATGTCGGACGCCAAATAGATTGACCCAACCAAGCCTGCGCTGGGTTAACCGGAGCCGCACCTGCAGTAGTTCCGCCCCGCAAGCCGGTAGGCTTCTTTGGCTTGCCCTCTGCGGACACAACGAGCAAGGCAGTTACCAGTAAGGCGGTTATGAGCGTTGCAAAAGCGCTCGAAGGTTTAGGCATAGATTGAGATGGCCGCATCAGATAACTCCAACCCATAGTTTGCCAGAGCCTACCTTGCTAGGGTGTGAACAAAGCTTGGTCGCGATGTGGAAACATTCTGGCCCTGTGCCCAATCAGGGCCTATCGTTGATCCATGAGCGATCCAGTCTCCCGGCCGTCAGGTACCCCAAGGGGAAATCCGATGCGTGATGTCGCCTCCCTGATTGGGGGGCAGACATTGTTGCAGATTGCCGGCGGCCTATTAAGTGTTTGGCTGCCGCTTCAGATGCAGGCGCTTCAGTTTACCGGCAGTCAGATTGGCTTGGTTGCGTCTGCCTATGGTCTTGGCTTTCTGGCCGGGGCTTGGTTTGCGCCGATTATGTTGCGCGCCATCGGGGCGATTCGCAGCTACGCGGCTGCCGCATCCATCGCCTGTGTGACCACACTTTTGCTTTATGCCAGTGATTCTGCTTGGGCTTGGGCGATCAGCCGCTTGCTGGCCGGGGCCGCGATTGCGGTAATGTTTGCAGCAGCCGAGGGTTGGATGGCGTCTGCGATCCCCAATGCGCGGCGCGGCGATGTTACCGGCTTTTACATGCTGTGCACTAAGCTGGGGCTCGTGTCCGGGCCCTTCATCATTGGCTTTACTCATCCAGAGCCCAATGCACCTGGGCCGATCATGGCCGCCGCTGCCTTTCTGGCATTGTCTCTGGTGCCGATCTCCATCGCGGATACCAGTCCACCACCGCCTGCGACGGTGTTGCGCATGTTGCCATCTCGACTGTTTAAGCTTGCACCGGCAGCCTTTGTTGCCGCCGTTGGCTCCGGGTTGGTCAATGGCGCTGTTTTGTCGCTAGCCCCGCTCTATGCCAGCGAGCGGGGCGGGCCGCAGGCTGCAGCGACATTCCAAGCCGCCGCTTGGATCGGCTCGTTGCTCATTCAATGGCACGCAGGCAAATTGTCTGACCGGATAGATCGACGCATCGTCCTAGCCACGCTGATTGGCGTTCCAGGAATCGCAGCCTTTGTTCTGGCCACTTTAGGCGCGGAGCTTTCGCTCACCTTCAATACCATCCTGTTTGGCATCTGGGGGGCGGGGGCCTTGTCCTATTACGGTATTGCAGTCGCGCATTTGGGGGACCGCACACCTAGAGCTGAGCTGGCTGCTGCCAGCTCTGGTCTCCTGTTTGTTTGGGCAGCAGGAACCATTATTGGGCCGGCCATTGGCGGCCTGTTGGTTGACGTGACGGGCAGCGCGCTCTCAATCTTTTGGCAAGCGGGGGTGGTATCTGCCATCATGGTGCCGTGGGTTTTGTGGCGCACGGCGCGGCGGCCTGGAGTCCCACGTGAAGAAAAAGTGGGCTTTGGCCCGGTGCAAACAAACTCGGTCCTTGGCCAGATCTTGGCGATGGGTCGGAAGTCGGCTGACGGCGAGGAGCCCCACACCAAGCCATGAGTGCTTTCGTTCTGCCAACAGCTTTTCAAGCTTGGTTCACGGGACGTAACTGGGCCCCACGCGCCCATCAGCTTGATCTTTTGGCGGCCGATCAAGCTGGCGAGCATAGTCTCCTGATCGCGCCCACCGGGGCTGGGAAGACTTTGGCCGGCTTTTTGCCCAGTCTGATTGAACTGGCCGAGCCTGTTCAACAGCCGCGTGGTCTCCACACGCTCTATATCTCGCCGCTCAAGGCCTTGGCGGTGGATGTCGAACGCAATCTGATGACCCCCGTTGGCGAGATGGGACTGCCGGTTCGGGTGGAAACAAGGACCGGTGATACACCAACGGCAAAACGACAGCGCCAGCGCTATGATCCGCCTGACCTCTTGCTGACCACACCTGAACAAGTTGCCCTTTTTGTCGGCATGCCAGATGCGGCTAATCTGTTTCAAGGGCTCAAGCGGATTATCATTGACGAGGCTCATGCCCTCGCACCCACTAAGCGCGGAGATCTCTTGGCGTTGGGGATGGCTGCCTTGCAGCGCTTTGCCCCCTCAGCCCGCCGTACGGGCCTATCTGCTACCGTCGCTGATGAGTTGGCCTTGGCTAAGTGGATTGCGCCGCAGGGCGGCTCTGAGGCCCGCTTTGCCCGCATTGTGCGCGGGCCAAAGGGCGTAGCACCTGATATCTCGATGCTCTTGTCTGAAGAACGGGTTCCTTGGGCCGGGCACACGGGCCGTCATGCTATGCAAGAGGTCTATCAAGCGATCAAACAAACCCAGATGGCTCTGGTCTTTGTGAACACGCGTTTTCAGGCCGAACTGGCTTTTCAGGAACTCTGGAAGATCAACGACGCCAATCTTCCAATCGCGCTGCATCATGGCTCACTCGATGTATCGCAGCGCCGGAAGGTGGAAGAGGCGATGGCGCAGGGCCGTTTGCGCGCCATTGTTTGTACGTCAACGCTCGATCTTGGGATTGATTGGGGCAATGTCGATCTCGTGATTCAAATGGGAGCACCCAAAGGCTCCTCTCGCCTACTTCAACGGATCGGTCGGTCCAATCACCGGCTGGATGAAGTCTCCAAGGCAGTTCTGGTGCCAACCAATCGGTTTGAAATGCTAGAGTGCCAAGCCGCCCGCGATGCGGTCTTGGCGCAACATCTTGATGGTCCTGTTCCCAGGCACGGCGCGATCGATATATTGGCGCAGCATATTATGGGATGCGCCGTTGGAGGCCCGTTTCAACCCGATGACCTCTTTGCAGAGGTCACCTCTGCAGGACCCTATCATCTGTTGCCGCGCGAACAATTTGATCGGGTCTTGGGCTTTGTAACCGATGGTGGCTATGCCCTCAAAACCTATGACCGCTTTGCCCGATTAATCCGCGACGGGCAGGGCCGCCTCTTGTGCCGCAATCGCGAGGCCGCACGGGCTTGGCGCATGAATGTGGGCTCGATTGTGGCGGAGCCTGTTTTGAAGGTTCGCCAAGTTTCTGCAAACCGCTCTCGCCGACCTGGAACGCCAGCGGGGGGCAGCACATTTGTGGGCGGCCGTGTAGTCGGTGAGATTGAGGAATATTTTGTCGATGGTTTGTCGCCGCGTGATACTTTTTTGTTCGCTGGCGAGGTCTGGCGCTTTGAAGGGGTCTCGGGCACCGATTGTCTGGTCAGCAACGCGCATGACCAATCGCCAAAAGTGCCGTCTTGGGCAGGTGGTAAATTTCCGCTCTCGACCTATCTAGCGGGCCGTGTGCGCACCATGATCGCCAACAAAAGCTATTGGCCGACCTTGCATCCGCAGTTGCAGGAATGGCTGCAGATGCAAAGTTACCTCTCGATTATTCCTCAGGATAAAGAAATCTTGGTGGAAACATTTCCACGTGGCAACCGCTTCCACCTCGCGTGCTATCCGTTTGAGGGCCGCTTAGCTCATCAGACGCTCGGCATGTTGCTGACTCGCCGCCTTGAACGGCTGGGGCTCGATCCACTGGGCTTTGTTGCCAATGATTACGCGATATCGGTGTGGGGCCTGAAGGATATGGCTCGCGTGGATATGGATCATCTTTTTGACCAGGATATGCTGGGGGATGATCTAGAGGAATGGCTGGAAGAAAGCGTCTTGATGAAACGGACGTTTCGCACCTGCGCAGTCATTGCCGGCCTGATTGAGCAAAACCAAATCGGCAAGACCAAGACTGGCCGGCAAGTTACCTTTTCGTCGGATTTGATTTTTGATGTATTACGCCGCCACCAGCCAAACCATATTTTATTGGAGGCTGCGCGCCATGAAGCTGGTGAGGGGCTTTTGGACATCAGGCGGCTATCAGAATGTCTGAAACGTATTGCAGGCCAAGTCAGCCATCAAAAGCTCGACCGAATTTCGCCCTTTGCGGTGCCACTGATGCTGGAGATCGGCAAAGTGCCCGTCAATGGGCAGGCGCTGGAGACTATTCTGGAAGAAGTTGCGGGTGATAGCTTGTTGCGCGAAGCAATGGGCCCTGATGGTTCAGGCTTGCTCTAACCGCGCTGCCAACGCCTCAAGTCGACCCGCCGCACCGTCCAAGGCTGTAACCGGGGTTGGATCAAGGGCAGCTTGGGCAGCTTGTGCTCGAATGTCACTCAAGCGCGCAATCTCTGCTTCAGCTTTGTCGAGACGCACTTTCAATTCGTTCATCTCGTCCGCGACGATCAAAGCACCCATCAAGAAAAGTCTTTGGTCACCAATTTGCCCAACGGAACTGGCTAGCCGTTTAACATGCTCATCGAAATAGCGAGCCAAGCGCATGACATGATCTTCTTGGCCTTCATCGCAGCCAATCGCATATCTGCGTCCATTTATTTCAATCTGTACTTTGGCCAATACACGGCTCCGTGGGTTCGGTCAGATTTAAAACCGGTTCTGGTCAAAACACCAGTGTTTAACCTGCATTGGAATGGGGTCTTTAAGTGACCCCAGAGCCTATCCTTGCGGTTGGCCGTGCGGTTGGCAGTCCGCTTTAAATGAACATGCCGACGACGGTGGAGATACCGCCGGAAATCAAGCCGATGATGGTGATCAAAACCGACGTAATCGTGAAAGCACTACCCATCTTCATGCCGAGACCGGCAACGATCGACAAAGCGCCACAGCCCAGCACCGCTTGCAACCAAGGCACATCAGCGCCCCAAATGAGTGCCATACAAGCCACCATGGCCGAGATCAGGACACAACCCCACTGTGTTGCAACCAAAAACGACTGATACATGGCAGACTGCTCTGCAATATCCATTTCGCCGGGGGTGTAGTGATCGTCGTGGCTGGCCATATGAACTCTCCGTTATGCCCCTCTTAGCCGCGCATCGGGGTCTTAGGCAAGATACAGATGCCAGCCAAACTGGATTCCAATGCGGCAATGGTTGCCAAGGGCTGGTCTAACAGCAAATGATGCTGTGCTTCTGGAATAGTGACAAAGCCTGTACCTGCAGGGAAAATCGTCTTCATATAGTTAAAGATGCGGTCTTCCATCAAAAATGAGTTACCGCCTCGCATGACAATTGTCGGAACCTGAAGGCGGCTGGCGCGCTCCGACATGATCATGGGCGAAAAGCTATTCCATAAGAATGGGTCAAACTGCCAAGTCCAGCCGCCTTGCACCTGCTTCAATGATCCCCGCGCAATATGGTCCAATGCCCAGTGGTTCTCGCAAGTCTGCGGTGGGGCCAGACGAAAGCGGGCTAAGCCTTCGTTGAGAGTAGCATAGACCCGATTTGGTGCAGTGCGCTTGGGTGGACCCTTCCATTCCTCACCGGGCGGCTCGATCGGGCTGTCGAGCAAGATGAGCCCGCCCACACGGTCGGCTGCTTTTAGCGCCGTATAGATTGCGGGCACGCCTCCAAAAGAGTGGGCCACAATTACCGGGGCTCGACCACTTGCTGCGAGCGCCGCCTGATCACAGGCTCCTAAGACCTCGTCTGCAAACAAGTCCATCGTGTAGGTTTCACGCCAGTCTGATCCACCCATACCAGAAAAGGAGAGAGCCGCGACGCGATAACCTGCTTTGGCAAGAAATGGTGCGATAAAGCTCCACCAGCCAGCATGTGCGCCATTCCCATGCAAAAGAAGCACGCCCGGTTGGCCAATGGTGCCCCACATCAGCAGCTCTAACTTTGCCCCTTCGACCTGAAAGTGCTTGATTTCTGGCGCGTGCGAAATCGCGTCCAACGCCCAAGCGGGATAGGTTGGACGTTCACCGCCATAGGCTTCCAACGGCCCCCTATCGCGGCTGCCTTCGGCGACTTCTGGCACGGAAGAAAGTTCGGAACGAACAAGATTATTGGGGCTAGCCTCTGTCATGCTCCCGACTTGGCCTAAGGCGGGCGCTTGAGCAAGCCGTGACCTTGCGTCAAGGGCCGCTAAGATTTCAGCGCAAGCCAACTCGCTGCAAGGCCTGATCTTGTCGCGCACCGAGGTCGGGCTCGTTAAAGCCTGCGATAGAGTTCTGGAACAATTCATAGAAATTGAGCTTGGCACCCAAATGTAGATAAGCGGCACCTAAACCAATGGCCGCACGATCCATAAAGACGAACTCGCGCGGGATGGTCACTGGACCATGTTCTTTCAACAGATTGCGCACTTCAAAGGCTTCTTTTCGTCCATAGTCACCGGGGGCTACACCGTCGGCAACTGTGCGTACGCGATTATCGAGAAGAGGCGCATAAATGAAGCGGGCCCACAAGTTCAGGACTTCGGCTAATTTGCGCGTCAGTCCCTTAAAACCCCAAATCTCATAGGCGGCCATCGTGCCTTCAAAGTCGTCGCGCTCCAGCGAAAGATAGAGCTGCACGACGCCTGCCACAAAACGCGGTGGGAATATCCGGACGCAGCCAAAGTCTAGGAGGTTGAGCCGATTTGCACCCGACGTCAGCGAATAGTTGCCCAAATGCGGGTCGCCATGGATGACACCTGTGGCCATCATAGGCACCCACCACGCCTTGAACAACAAAGTCGCGATGCGGTCGCGTTCTTCTTGCGGGGCGTCCTTAAAAGTCAAAAGCGGCGCGCCGTCGAGCCAAGTCATCGTCAAAAGCCGTCCGGTTGACAGGTCGTCAATGGGCTTTGGGCACGCAATGTCGGCCTGCTCCCCCAAGAGATCGCCGTAAAGTCGCATGTGTTGGCGTTCGCGGGTGTAATCAAGTTCTTCGCGCAAACGGTCCGTAACCTCTTCGACCGCTTCGCTGGGGTCGAGGGATTTCTCAAAGGTCCGAAACAGGCTGAGCAGGGATTTTAGTTGCGCCACGTCAGACTCAACCGCGCTCGACATATCTGGATATTGCAATTTGCAGGCGACTAAGCGGCCATCATGTAGGGTGGCGCGGTGGACTTGGCCGAGCGAGGCGGCATGTGCTGCTTCGCGCTCAAAGCTCGCAAAACGGCTTTCCCAATCCGGGCCCAATTCGGCGCGCATCCGCCGCTTAACAAAAGGCCAGCCCATGGAGGGCGCATTGGATTGAAGGGCGGCTAGCTCTTCAGCATACTCAGGGGGCAAGAAGTCGGGAATGGTCGCCAATATCTGAGCCACCTTCATCAAGGGGCCACGGGTTTTGCCGAGCGCTTGGCGCAGCGCAATGGCTATGGTCTTGTCGGCATCACTGCCGCCGACTAGCCTCTGGGCACCAAACGTGGCTGCAGCCGCACCCATATTGACCCCCACACGGGCAACACGGCTCAGTCGGCCACTTAATCGATTGCGCTCACGATCTTCACTCATGCCAACTATGTAGGGCGATAGCTTGTCTGAAGCGAGGGCTGGGTGTCAGTTTGTGGTCGGCTTGCGTTGCTCAATCAAGCCATCCATCTCGACGGGCATGCAGGGCCTCTGCTAGGAAAGGGGTCCTTGAAGGAATCGCGCAATGTCATTGCCCCTATCGATCTTTATCATCACCAAGAATGAAGTGGATCGTCTTGGGCCAACGCTTGAATCTGTGAAGGGCTTATCGAGTGATATCGTAGTTGTTGATTCCGGCTCGACTGATGGTACCCAAGAGTTAGCGGAGCGCTTGGGTGCCCGTGTAATCTTTAATCCTTGGCCGGGCTATGGCCTACAAAAGCAGTTTGGTGAAGATCAGTGCCGCCATGACTGGCTGCTCAATATTGATGCCGACGAAGTTGTGACCTTGGAGCTGGCAGCTTCCATCGAAGCGGCCCTGGGTAAGCCGGATCTTTCGCCATGCGGGTTTGAAACCGATATTATCGAGATGTTTCCAGGTGAGGCCCGCCCCCATGCTTGGGCCTTTCGGTTAAGCCCAGTTCGCCTCTATCATAAAAAGGTTGGGCGCTATTCGTCCTCCCCTGTGCATGACCGCGTGGACTTGGCAAAAGGAACGCCAGTCCACCGCTTGAATGGTGTGATTGAGCATCGCTCGATCCGCTCGCTGGGTCATGAATTGATCAAGCTAAATGCCTATGCCGACATGCAGGCCGATGATTTGGACAAGAAGGGGCGCAAGATTGGCGCTGCGCGCTTGGTGGCAGAATTCCCGCTGGCCTTTTTGAAGGCTTATATCGCGAGGCGGCATTTCGTGCGTGGGCTCTATGGGTTTATGACGGCCATGAACTACGCATTTTACCGCTATCTGCGGCTCGCCAAATATTGGGAACGCCGTTTGGGCCGTTAAGCTTAGGGCTTAACGGACCAGCCTCGCCAGAAGCCTTCGACATGGGCAGCCAAGAAGGCGTCGACATCAAACTGTGCTTCTTCAGCTTCGCCAAAAGTTGCCATCATCATCGCGACTGCTGCTACCGGCGCGCAGAATAATCGTGTGAGAGTTGCAGCATCTGTACCTTGGGTTTCCGTGGCGGCTAGAGAGCGTTCAAATAGGTTTCGGATCGAGGCTTCAACGGGATCGATAAAGCCATGGCGCAAAAAGGCAGCCAAATCTGGGAAGCGGTCTGCTTCGCCAACTGCAATGCGCCAAGGTGCCAAGGCACCGGGGGCGCTTAAAGCAACACGGGCGTCCCGGACTAATTGGTTCAACAAGGGCTTTGTGGGGCCGCGGTGTTCGTCGATTAAGCGACACGCGCCTTCGATTTGGTCGGCAAGTACGCGCCGAACTAATGCCTCAAACAATACCTGCTTTGAGTCAAAGTAGCGATAGACAATAGGCTTTGTTACGCCAATTGCCGAGGCAATGTCAGACATTCGAGTGCCTGCGTAGCCATTTTCAGTGAATAATCTCGTCGCTTCTACAAGAATTCGCTCTGCACGATCCTGAGCTGCGACCACCGGTCTGGTATTCAGTTTACCTTGTGGCATAGAAATTCCTCCACTTTTAAAATTCGTTTTTCCACTTTTACATTGCGTCGCGCACATGAAAAGGCCTAATTTGCATTAGTTACCACAGGAGAACCTTGCTATTTAGGTGTTTTCCTGTGTTTCATTCGGAGTCATTATTTGAGTTAAGTAATGAGCAGATACCATCCTGATTCAATTATCTGGAGAATCGGCTATGTTGCCCTTATTCATTTTTCATTCACAAATGATATAACTTTTGGTAACCTAATTGGGGAAATCGTCAAATGAGTTTGACAAGTCGTTGGAACCCAGAGATTTTACCGTATTGATTATATTGGGATAAAATTGTGACCCATTGCGCAGATTGGGGAAAGTCGGTGCTGGGGAAACATGAGGGGTACGCTTCAGACTTCACCCCAAGCGGGTATTGACGGCTATGGTGCCCGGAATCGCAAGCATATTTCGACACGCCTGATGCGTCTTAAATCTGACATCCACGACTTGGTCGTGGGATACTGCAAATTATTGCTGCTGCTGCTCCATTTGGTGCTGCATTTCGAGCGCAACCGATTTTTGAGGCTTGATGGCGGTTATAAATTGGTCCGGTCGTGTCCTAGGAGAACGTACTACTTTCAAGAAGTCACTGTCTAAGGAAAGGCGCTCAGCTTGGCGCACGTGAACGTCCACTTCCAGCAGGCTTTCGGCATCACCCTTTAAGACGCCCCGAGTAGGTGGCACATCGGCATAGTCGCGACCATAGGCCACAACGACATGGCGCTCATTGGCCAACATGTCATTGGTTGGGTCAAATCCAACCCAGCCTTGTTCGGGCAAATAGCATTCAACCCACGCATGCGAAGCATCGGGAACTGAGCGGATTTGGGTGTCCCCATCCGTGCGGGCCAGATACCCTGACACGTAGCGCGACGGCACACCCCAGTGGCGAGCGACGGCCAGCATAATGTGGGCAAAGTCTTGGCAGACGCCTTTACGGTGCTCTAGTGCGGCATCAATTGGGCTATCGGCGGCGGTAAAGCCTGGCACATAGTCAAACGCCCCATAAATCTCTTTATTCAGGATGCGCAGGCCAGTCAGCGGATCAGGTGGTAGTTCCAGCAGGTCCCGTTCGCGCATGAAGGTTTGAAGATGGCCAGATCCGTCCACAAAGGTTGATGGACGCATCATGTCATAATAGCGGCTGCATACTTCATCGCTGCGCAGATGAGCCCAAGCTCCTGGATCGACTTTTTTAGGTAAGGGGTCTGTCCGCTCATAGGTCTCAACCATAGCCCGTGAGCGAATTACCAGCTCGGTATGCTTGGCCGGTACGTCAAAGTGATAAACAATGTTCCCAAGCCAATCCCGATAGGTCATCAATTTGGCACGCGGCTCAGTCACAATATCAAATCCGACTAGCCGCTGCATCGGCAAGGTCAGGGGCTGCAGCCACAATTCCATCACGCTTTCGCGGACGGGCGCCGAATAGGTATAGCGGGTCTCATGGGTGATCTCGAGGCGCATTAACGCACTCCTAAAGTGCTGGTTCCAGGCAATCGGTCGGCCAAAGAATAGCTGATAAAGGCCGCATGAACAGCGTCGGAAATGGCGATACAATCGTCTGCAACTTGGGCGATAAAGGCTTGGCCATTTTTGCCCGTAACTTCCTCCAAAACGGCAAAGTTTAGCCGTGCGGCCAAACGGCCAGACAGGCGCGTACAGGTTTCGCGCGCGCGCTCATCCGCGAGCGCGCCAACCGCATCAATATGCTGGGCAATCGTATTGGCGCAAAAGCGCAAGGACCGAGGGAAGTAAGGGTCTAGTACTAAGAAATCGGCTATCTGGTCGCGTCTAAAGGTCGCCGTCTTCACCCGCAGATAAGGTTCAAGACCGCAACACATCCGCAACAACTGAACCCAACCGAAATCGCCAATAGCTGTTTGCTTCTCGCCAAAATGCAGGTCGAGCAAGCGGACAATCAACTGCGCGCGTTCGATTGTGCGGCCCATCGAAAGGAAGTGGAAGCCCTCGCCATGACTCATGGTACCAGAAACAATGCCTTTGAAGGCATGCAAGTCATTGATCGTTTCTTCAAAGAAGCCAGCCGAAATCTGACCGAAATTTTGCTTGGTTGCGGTCTCTCGCACCCGGAAATAGAGCCGGTTTAGACGCTCCCACATTTCGGTTGTGATTTGATCGCGAACTTGGCGGGCGTTTTCCCGCGCGGCGAAGACGGCTGTATGGATGGAAGAGAGATCACCTTTGCCGCCAAACGTCAGAAGACGGGCCTCTTCCAAAGCATCCATCCGCGCGGCCATTGGCGCTGCACCCAGGGCCCGCATTGCGCGCTCAGTCGTCATTTCAGCTTCTTCTGCCCCGGCCTCCAGCCCAGCAGTTAGGGTTATTTGAAGTACCCGACAGGCATGCTCGGCCCGTTCGGTGTAGCGGCCGATCCAATAAAAACTATCTGCGACGCGCGATAACATCATGTCCGTGCCCGCCCATCACTTGGACCCGATAGCACCCAAGTATCTTTAGAGCCGCCGCCTTGGCTCGAATTCACCACCAGCGAGCCCCTGCGCAGAGCTACACGTGTCAGGGCCCCAGGGGTTAGGGTCATCTTAGCGCCACACAAAATGAACGGTCGCAGATCGACGTGGCGGGTTTCAACGGCGCTATCAATATAGGTCGGTGCCGTTGAAAGCGAGATGGTAGGCTGGGCGATATAATTATCTGGGTCTGCTTTGATTTTGGTAGCAAACTCTTCAATCTGCGCTTTTGTGGCATGAGGTCCAATCAACATGCCATAGCCGCCACTCTCGCCAACCGCTTTGACCACCAATTTGTCGAGATTGGCCAAAACGTGCGACATCTGGCTCTTTTCACGACACAAGAAAGTCTCAACGATATCAATGATCGGGTCTTGATCGAGATAATGTTTGATGATTTGCGGTGTGTAAGCATAGACAGCCTTGTCATCGGCTACCCCGGCACCAGGAGCATTGGCAATCACAACATTGCCTGCGCGATAGGCATTCATCAAGCCGGCGACACCAAGGGTCGAATCGGGTCTAAACGCCAGGGGATCAACAAAGGCATCGTCGACGCGGCGATAAATCACATCCACCCGCTTTAGACCCGACGTCGTGCGCATATAAACAACATTGTCATGGATCGCTAAGTCGCGCCCTTCGACCAAGGGCGTTCCCATAAGGCGCGCCAAAAAGGCGTGCTCGAAGTAAGCAGAGTTGAAGACGCCAGGTGTCAGTACGACGACAGTGGGGTCTGGCTGATATTCACTCGCCAAGCTTTTCAGCATGGCCAATAGGTCGTCGGGATAGGTCTCAACTGGGCGCACGCGCGCGGCACGATATAGGTCTGGAAAAGCGCGCTTAACCGCGTCGCGGTTGGACAGCATATAGGAGACGCCTGAGGGTACACGAAGATTATCTTCTAGAACCACATAGTCACCATCTTCGCGGCGGATCACGTCGGTGCCGCAGATGTTGACATAGGCACCATGGGGCACCTCAACGCCCAGCATTTCTCGACGATAATTGGATGAACCGAGAATCAGGTCCCTCGGCACGTAACCATTGTTGATGATGGCTTGATCACCATAAATATCGGCCAGAAATAGGTTTAATGCTTCAAGTCTTTGCTTAAAGCCGCGCTCTAATTTGTCCCACTCCGCCGCCGGAATGATGCGTGGCAGGATATCGGTTGGGATGATCTTTTCAGTCGAATCTTCGTGGCCATAGACGGTGAAAGTCACGCCTTGGGCCATAAAGGTGCGGTCAATATTGGCTTGCAGGTCACGCAGGCTTTGCGGCGTTGCTTGGCTTAGGCGATTATAAAGACCGGCCCAAGCGGGACGTGGGTCGCCCTTGGCATCAAACATCTCGTCATAAGCAGCCCCCAGCTGATAGCCCGCAAAAGGCCCTTCTTGGCCCGGACGCGGTGGCACCGCCATATCGCTTATTTTGTCAGGCGCGCGCGCCATAGTGTTTCCCCTTATGCGACCGCACTCCACGGGCCAGAGCGCTTTCTGTCAAGCGGACTGAGTGTGTCCTGTGCAGGCCTGCCCAAAAAGCAGGCACATCGAACTTCATACAAGCTCGGCAAACAGCACTTGCTCCAACCACCCCATGCCTGTTAGCCTATCGACAACGTGACAAAAACAAGATGATCAGGAGTGCTAGGGATGCGGTTTGAGGGCTCAAAGAATTATGTGGCGACGGATGATTTGAAAGTCGCGGTCAATGCGGCCATCAAACTAGAGCGTCCCTTGCTGATCAAGGGTGAGCCGGGCACCGGCAAGACAGTCTTAGCAATCGAGGTAGCGAAAGCTTTGGGCATGCCGCTACTTGAGTGGCATATCAAATCGACCACAAAGGCCGTGCAAGGTCTCTACGAATATGATGCCGTGACGCGCTTGCGCGACAGCCAATTAGGCGATGAGCGTGTTAAGGACGTCAAGAACTACATCAAAAAGGGCAAAATGTGGGAGGCTTTCGAACATAAGGGCCGTTGCGTTTTGCTGATCGACGAGATTGATAAGGCCGACATCGAGTTTCCAAACGACCTCTTGCAAGAATTGGATCGGATGGAGTTCCACGTCTATGAAACCGGTGAGACCATTAAGGCGATTGAGCGCCCCATCGTGATCATTACGTCGAACAATGAAAAAGAATTGCCTGACGCCTTCCTGCGTCGCTGCTTCTTCCACTATATCAAGTTCCCAGACGAAGACACGATGCAAGCAATCGTGGACGTCCACTTCCCCGGTATCAAAAAGCGCTTGATCGCTAACGCGTTGGCCAGCTTCTATGACATGCGCAAAGTGCCGGGCTTGAAGAAGAAGCCGTCCACTTCTGAATTGCTCGATTGGCTTAAGCTCTTGGTCACCGACGATATTGACCTTGATGCCATCAAGCAAAAAGATCCGTCAAAGCTGATCCCGCCCTTACACGGTGCTCTGTTGAAGAACGAGCAAGACGTAGCTTTGTTTGAGCGCTTAGCGTTTTTGGCGCGGCGCGAAAGCCGGGGTTAGAGTCCACGTCCTGTTAGGATAAACACACATGTTCCAACGCTTCTTCTCAGAACTTCGCGACGCCAAGGTTCCTATCAGTTTGAAGGAATATCTGCTTCTGTTGGAAGCGATGGATAAGGAAGTGATTGAGAGTGACATAACCGAATTCTATTATTTGTCGCGCTCGGCACTGGTAAAGGATGAGCGTAATCTCGATAAGTTTGACCGCGTCTTTGGTCATGTCTTCAAGGGGTTAGAAAAGACCAGCGACGCGCTCGGGGCGGCAATTCCTGAGGATTGGCTTCGCGCCCTGACGGAGAAGTATCTCACCGAGGAAGAGAAGGCGGAGATCGAAAGCCTAGGCGGTTGGGAAAAGCTAATGGAGACGCTGCAAAAGCGCCTCGAAGAGCAAAAAGAGCGGCACGAAGGCGGCAATAAATGGATCGGCACTGGCGGCACCTCACCTTTTGGGGCCAATGGGTACAATCCGGAAGGTGTGCGGATCGGTCAGAAAGAAGGCCGCCACGGTCGCGCGGTGAAGGTTTGGGATAAGCGCGAATATAAGAACCTCGATGATCAGGTTGAGTTGGGCACCCGCAATATCAAGGTGGCGCTGCGCCGCCTTCGTCGATGGGCCCGCGATGGGGCGCCGTCTGAGCTCGACCTCAAGAGCACGATTGATACCACGGCAAAGAATGGCTATCTCGATGTTGTCTTGCGGCCAGAGCGACGCAATACCGTCAAAGTGTTGATCTTCTTTGATATTGGTGGGTCCATGGATGCCCACATCAAAGTGTGTGAGGAACTATTCTCCGCCGCCCGTACCGAATTCAAGCACATGGAATATTTTTACTTCCATAATTGCGTCTATGAGGAAGTATGGAAAGACAATCGTCGCCGCGCGGCAGAGAAACTGCCGACTTGGGACGTGCTGCACAAATTTCCCGCTGACTACAAAGTCGTTTTCGTTGGTGATGCGACCATGAGCCCTTACGAAATCACCTATCCTGGTGGCAGCGTGGAGCATTGGAACGAAGAGCCAGGTGCCGCATGGCTGAAGCGCGTGTCCGACGTCTACCCGCATCTCATTTGGATCAATCCAGTGCCAGAACGGCATTGGGATCATACGCCTTCGGTGAGCTTGATCCGCGACGTGATCGGGCGCGAGCGCATGTTCCCGATGACAATTCAAGGTCTTGATCGGGCCATGCGGGAATTGGGGCGGTAGGCCTGACTCAAGGTTGATTGCCTTGTGAAGGCGACCAAATCAGGAAAGGTTAGCATGTCTTTTTAAGGAGCATGCTGATGTCCATCGTCCGATTAAAGCCTGTTGTCATTGGCCTTACCTTGTCACTCGTTGGGCTCAGTTCACTTGCCGCTTCGCCAGATGTTTTTGCCAAGCTGGATGCGGACCAAGATGGGCGTCTAATAAAGACCGAACTGCAAGTGCCCTGTGATCGGGAAATTTTTGCTTCGTTGGATCGCAATGGCGATACCATTATTGACCGTCAAGAGTTCCGGACCAATGGCGACATAGCGACTTATGAAGACAAGGGCGGTGTTGACGATAAGGGCGTATCGCTCAGATGGCTAGAGTTTCGTATCGGTCGCTTCGACCTTCAAGACGGGACGTTCACTATCTGCAATGCAACAGAGGGGCACTATCCGCTACAAGTTACCGCGTCTCGCGCCGACATCGAAATGGCTAAACAAACGATTCAAAGTCGGCTGGTCGAAGATGCCGCCCGCAGTGCCAAACGCTAGCCTACCTGCCCGAAGCGCCTCATGAGGGGGTATGCTGGCTGAAGTGCTCCCCCCACAAGAACCGAACTTGGCAGATGCGCAGGCAACGCTTACCCGCGTTTTCGGACATAGCGCGTTTCGGGGCTTGCAAGCCGATGTTGTTGCCCAAATCCTTGCCGGTGGTGACGCCTTGGCCGTGCTGCCAACAGGTGGCGGCAAGAGCGTATGTTATCAAATCCCGGCCCTGCTGCGGCAAGGTGTTGGGATTATCGTTTCACCTTTGATTGCTTTGATGACCGACCAGGTCGAAGCTTTGCTTGCAGCAGGGGTTCGCGCGGCGCGCCTGGATTCAAGTATGGCTTGGGAAGACAAGCAGGCGGTGTTTTCAGCACTCGAAGCTGGCCGCCTCGACCTTTTGTATGTGTCGCCAGAAGGTCTGTCGTCTGGGGCCTTGATCGAGCGCTTAAGCCGCTATCCGATTTCACTCATTGCGGTGGATGAAGCCCATTGTGTCAGTCAATGGGGCCATGATTTCCGGCCGGACTATCGCCGCCTCGGTGCCTTGCAAGAGGCTTTTCCCGGTGTGCCGCGCTTGGCCGTGACCGCAACAGCCGATGTGCGCACGCGCGAAGACATTCGCAAGCAACTGCATCTCACGCACGCGCCCGAATTTGTAGCGAGCTTTGATCGCCCCAATCTCATCCTTTCGACACGGCGCAAGGACAGCCGCGCAGCCGCCCGTATTCTGGAACTGGTTTTGGCGCGGCAAGGCCTGTGCGGCATCATCTATGTGACGGCGCGCAAAGAAACCGAAGAACTGGCGGCCAGTCTGCGAGACAAGGGTGTCCATGCGCTAGCCTATCATGCCCAGATGCCACCTGATCTGAAGGCCGAACATTTGCGCCGCTTTCAAGAAGAGGATGGCGTTGTAATGGTGGCGACCATCGCCTTTGGTATGGGCATTGATAAGCCAGATGTCCGCTATGTCATTCATGCTGACCCACCCAAAAGTATTGAAGCTTATTGGCAGGAGGTCGGGCGTGCCGGTCGCGATGGCTTGCCGGCCGAAGGCATTGCTTTTTACGGCTTCTCCGACCGCCGTTTTATGGCTGAACGGATTGATGGTTCGCCAGCGCCCGATGAGGTGAAGCAGGTTCAACGCTCCAAGCTCAATCAGCTCTATGGTTTCCTCGATGGGCTTGCCTGTCGGCGGGGCGGCGTCCGGCGTTATTTCGGCGAGACGGATGTCCAAGATTGTGGCCAATGCGATGTCTGCACGAACCCGAACATGGGCCATGATTCTAGCCAATGGGCGAAGATGGCGCTTTCTGCAGTCATCCGGTGTGAGGAGAGTTTTGGGCGCGGTCGAATCATTTCCCATTTGATCGGGTCAGAGCCAGACGGAGCATTAGAGACCCGTTTTGCTGAGCGCACGACCTATGGCATTGGCAAGGGGCTGAATAAAACTGCGTGGCGTCGGGTGTTAGACCAACTTTTGTTTGATGGTATTTTGGCCGAGCAAAATCGTGACGGCTTTCCCATTCTCACCATCGGCTGTCCTGACCTTGCGCGATCAGTATTGAAGGGTGAATCCCCGGTCTTTACCCGCGAGGATCCAGTCCAAGCAGGCGGCAATAAGCGTGCTGTTGCCAAGCTGGCTTTGGATGATGATCTCGACCCAGAGACTTTGGCTCTCTATCGATCGTTACGTACGTGGCGCTTGGAAACCGCGCGTGCCGCTGGTATCCCACCCTATGTGGTTTTCCATGACACCGTCTTGCGACAAGTTGCTCTAGCACGCCCAACGACGTCGTCGGCCTTGATGTTGATCTCCGGAATAGGCGAAGCCAAGGCTAGACGTTATGGTCAATCTATTCTTACACTTTTGTCAGCCGCCTGATTTACAGTCCCGAAACGTAATTCTGAGAACGTAACGCAAACTAATCTGGGCTGGAGGCCCGATATGATGACGCTCCGTGTCTTGTTTTTGGTCTTGGTTGCCGCAAATTCTGTGCTGTTGACGGCTTGCGCTGGCGGCGGCGGTGGCGGCAGTGGAGGCATCGTCCAACCTTCCCCACCTCCGCTTCCGCCACCACCACCTCCTCCTCCGCCGCCACCACCACCGCCGCCGCCGCCTCCTCCTCCACCGCCGCCACCTGCATTGGTTGCTGGCGTGGACTATCCGTCGGCACTGTCGCGCGAATATACGCGCAGTTGGGGCCTGGCTGGCATCAAAACGGTTAAGGCTTGGGAATATGGCGCGACTGGCGCAGGGATTCTTGTCGGCGTTGTCGATACAGGCATCGACGTCAATCAGATCGACCTAAAGAACAATATCTCACCTTTATCTCGTGATATGGAAGTCGGTCGCCCCAATCAAACCATCGCTGCCGAAGAACGTCATGGCACCCGCGTGTCTGGTATCATCGCCCACGAGTTTAACGGCTCGGGTACAGTGGGTGTCGCTTTCAAGTCCACCGTCATCAGTTATCGCGCCGACCGCGAGGGCACATGCGAAGAAGTTGGTACAGATAAGGGCTGTAAGCTGCCGGAGACCAATATCGCGCGCGGCGTGGACTCTGCCATCGCGGACGGCGTGCGCGTTATCAATTTGTCTCTGGGTGGATCATCGTCCACCGGTTCATCTCTAACCGCCGCACTCCTGCGTGCCACCAATGCTGGGATCGTCGTTGTTGCATCGGCTGGCAATGACGCAACGGCCGACCCAGAATTTCCGGCCCAATTATCGATCGACCCGCGGTTTCGCGGCTTAATCATTGCTGCAGGTTCGACCGATACTGCAGAAGCGCTTTCGACCTTTAGTGCAAAGGCTGGCGTTGCCCGCACCAATTACTTGGTCGCACCTGGCACCGACATTGTCGCCGATTGCGATGCAACTTCATGCTGGCGGTTGTCAGGCACTTCATTCTCCGCCCCCCATATCAGCGGCTCTCTCGCACTCTTATTCCAAGCTTTCCCCAATCTCACGAGCACCCAAGCCGTGGATATCCTTTATCGCACCGCCCGCGATCTCGGCACCACGGGGACGGACGATACATTTGGTCGCGGCATTATCGACCTCGAGCGGGCCTTCTCGCCAATCGGTGCCACAGCGACGAGCAATTCATCTGGTGAAGCTGTCCGCGTCGATTTGTTCGATGGAGTTGCCGGCCAAGCCTTTGGCGATGCCTTTACGAAAGAAGGCCTCAGCACGGCCGTGTTGGACGAATATCAGCGCCCGTTCAATGTCTCACTTGGGTATCGGTTACGTCCGCAAGCTAACCTAGGCTTCACAGCTGAAACCTACGCCTCCGAGCCCCAGCAAACGGCGCAAATTGGTGATAGTTTGCTCAGCTTTACCAAACGCAGCCCAGCGAGTGCTGCTTGGGGCGTGCAAGATGACCGTGTCGCCGGACAAACCCCCGTGGTCCGTGCCTTTATGCCTGTATCGGGTGCGCCATGGGGCGGAACGCTCGCCATTTCTTTAGCACAATCTGACGCAGATTCTGCGACGCGACCCTATGGCTTAGCTGGCGATGCCAGCGGGGGCGGTACCCAATTCGGATTGATGGGGCTGGGCCAATTTCAATCTTTCCAAGGCCTGGTTTTGACCAATGATTCGTTCAGTCTGCATGCGTTTAATGCCTCAGGCGAGTCCAGCCGTCTGCGGACCATGGGCTCGACCCGTCAATCTGCCTCTCTTGTTCAAATGGCCCATCAAAGCCAGCGACTGACAACTGTCCTAGAACTCGGCAGCCTTGCTGAGCATGGCAGCTTCCTGGGGTCGCGTTGGGGCGACGGAGCTTGGCCCTCTGATCGTCGCCAACCCGATGATACTCAGGCCCAAAGTCGCTTCTTGGGTTTGCAATTTGACTTTGTCCTGAATAACCGCGCAAGCCTGACCGCTCGCGTGCAAGGCGCGCGACTGGCCAACATCTCGGGCAACAAGGCCTTTGCTTCAGGGGCGCCGATTTACGCCAGTGCCGCTTCTTTGGTCTATGCCAGAGAAATGACGAATGGCTGGTGGCGCTTAGGTCTGGAGCAGCCCTTGCGGGTTGAACAGGGCAGCTTGCGTTACCGCCTTGCGGACCCTTACCTCACTTGGGGTAGCGCTCAGACTTGGTCGGAGCGCAGCATCGAAGTTGCGCCAACTGGGCGCGAGATGCGTTTGACCGCTAGTCGTGACTGGCTGTTGGGGGGCACGTCTGAAGCCGCAGCCTGGCTTGGTGTTGAACTAACTCACATCTATCAGCCCAATCATATCGCTGGTGCTGATGGGGAAACCTTAATGCGCCTGCGTGCATCTACCCGGTTCTAGCGCGGTTGATTTTTAAGCCCAGTCAGACACCAACTAACAGTCGCCGGGCTTCCAAATTTCGCAAGAGACCGTTATGTCAGACCTTATAGGGCCCTTGAGTGAATGGGCCCGCGACCCCTTGCCCGGCCGTCGCGCCGGGCGATTTTGTATCTGGAGGCCAGAAATCATGTACGAGATCTTGATGCCCAAAGCCACTGCCGTGTGGTTGATCGACAACACCGGCCTGACATTTGACCAGATCGCAGCCTTCTGTGGCCTGCATCCGCTGGAAGTTAAAGGGATTGCCGATGGCGATGTTGCCACCGGCGTACGTGGGTTAGACCCGATTGCCAATTCGCAATTATCGCGTGAGGAAATTGCGCGCGGTGAGGCAGACCCGACCCACAAAATCAAGCCTTTGGAAGGTCGTAAGCTAGACTTGCCGCCCGTCAAAAAACGCGGTGGACGGTATACGCCGGTGTCGCGTCGCCAAGATCGGCCAGACGCTATTGCTTGGTTCTTGCGCTATCATCCAGAGATCACCGACGCGCAAATGGGCAAGCTGATCGGCACAACCAAGTCGACTATTGAGAGCGTGCGCAGCCGCAGCCATTGGAACAGCGCCCAGATTAAGCCCGTTGATCCCGTCACCATTGGTCTGTGCACACAGATTGAGCTTGACGCTTTGGTCAAGGCGTCCTCGTCACGCCGTGCGAAGGCTGCCGCTGAAGCGGGGATCATTGATCCTGAAGAAGGCCCAAGCCTGCAGCCAGCAACGAAGCCAAGCTTCTATGTGGACGAGAGCGAATATTAATCGTCTACCGCAAGGTCGACATTGATTGGACAAAGGCCCTTCCCCTTGCATGGGGGAGGGCTTTTTTCTTAAAGTTTCTGGCTTTGATTGGTCACCCTTATATCGCCACCTTGAACCGGCGATGCCCAGGGTGGGCGTGCCTTGACGATGGGATCGCCTTCAGGTCCCAGCTTTCGTAAGACAGCGCGGGTGATCCAGAGTGCCGGGGTGGAGCCAAGCTTCACCTCTAAATCCCATTGCACGCACGACCGACCGACACAGCGCAAGCCAAGGGCTTTGGGGGTGTCAAAGGTGACCTCACCAGCTTGCCCATCGGCCCCGCCGCTCAGCATGCGAACCTGCGCCTCCTTTGGCACCGACAGGATTACCTCATCAGCACCGGGTGCGAGCACGCGCAGTTTTAGAGTGCGGCCTTCAACAGTCTTGGTTTCAGTGAGGATCTCAATGCGGGCGGGCACTGGCGTGCCGCTCGGCACTGGCGCTGGCGCATGGACGCGCTTGCTGTCGCTATTTCTGAGCGAGGCCAGCTTGAACGGGGCTAGGGCCTGCATGCTGGTCGGCGCGGGTTCATCACCTGGGCCGAGCACCCAAGCATGATCTCCCTCGTCACCATGCCAGTGTTGAACATTCAAAGGCCGCGGGGTTTCGGGTGAATAGGCTGGCGTGACGGCGGCCCACGCAAAGGCTCCACCAATTGCCAACAATGTCAGCAAGCTTGCGCCAGCCAATTTCGCCTCGGGCTGCCAGATTGGTGCAAGCGTGCAAAGCATCAAAAGGGCACCAACTGCCCCAAACGCCCAACCCAGACCAAAGCCCAAGCCGACTTCGGCAAAGTCCAAGGCAGGCAGGATGAAAATCAAAAGGACTAATGCAGAAGCAAGGCCAAAAATCACTTGAAGCAATCTGCGGTCAGACTTCATTCCCGTCAGCAAGAAGCCAGCCCCAGCAAGCCCAGCCGCCGGCGCTGCAAGGATCATACTGCCCGGGGAGACGAGGGAGAGGCCAAGAAAGAGCGCGGTTACCCAAATCCAAGCTCCAGCAAGGACGCGCATGGGACTGGTTCCGCGACAGAGCCAAAGCGCGAGGAGGGCGCCCAATAGACCGCTACTATAGACCAAAAGCCGTCCCGCCATCGGGGTGGCAAACCACCATTGGTTTTCAACGCGCACTTGGTCAATCAGCCAAAGGGTACCAAAACCAACACCGCCCGCGATAAGTAGTGAAGTCAGAGGCGCAATCAATGCGCGTACTGCGCCTTTCGGCCCGCTTCTCACAAAAGCAAACAAAGCTCCCAACAGCCCAAAACCCAACAGGCCATAACCAACCGCCTTTGGCATAACCAAGAGGAAACGACCCAAAACATCGGAATAGATGACGTCCGCCTCTGGCGCGGCTGCGCTAGGTTTTCCTGCCAAATGTCCTTCTAACGCCACCAGTGCCGCACCCCCCATGTGCCCAACGCTGGCGGGCTCGAGATGGGCGAGATTGTCTAGGGGCGTGTGATAGCGGGCAACCGGAGCAATGAAAGCAAAGTTGATGACATCATAGCCTTTGGCTAAAAACTCGGTCGCATCGGTGTCGTTCGGCAAGGTGCGATAGATGTCGGCCGCCATGGAATTGGCAATGGTGCGCACAGGCTTAGCCGTCAGCGCAGCAATATCACGGCCATTGGGTGCACTGGTTTGGAACATGATCGCCGGGCCGCCTGTGCCACGCGCTTCCATATTGATGGCAAGCGCCACGTCCTTGGCCCACGGGTCTTTGCGCACAAATGAACTTGCCCCGAGCAGCCCAGCCTCCTCCCCATCGGTGAGCAGGAAGATAACCGGCTTTTCCAGCTTCCTGCCTGCCAAACGCGCGGCAATTTCTAAGGTCGCGGCCACGCCTGCACCATCATCGCTGGCTCCTGGGCCTGCCGGTACAGAATCATAATGGGCTGCAATGAGGGCTGCACCACCACCAGAAGGTCCCGCCCGGAAGAGGATATTGCGAACCCGCGCACAGCTCATGCCGCCAAAACGTTTAGATCCTCGGCAAGCAAAATCATCGCGCACTTCTGGCGTATAACCCAAGGTCTTGATCTCGCTTAAGATGCGCTCGCGAACCAGATCATTGGCCGGGGAATCGACCGGATGGGGCCGCTCGTCGCCGAGGATGCGCACCAGTCGGCCAATCGCAACCTTTGTATCAAATCCTGTCGTAGACAAGGTTTCCGAGATACTGGGCGGCGCAGTTATCACGCCCTTGAAGCAGAACGCCAAAACCAAGGCTAAGAGGCCTAGGATGAATTGGATCGGCGGACGAGCAAAGCGATGTGTTTCGGTCATGGGCACACTCAATCACGAGAGCGTGAGGAAGGTCAAACAGCAAAAGAGGACCTAGTTCGACACTGAGTGCTTGTTGCAAATCTGAACGCGCTTGCTTTAAGTGGCAAAGCCTAATCAAAATCATTTTTGGTTGGCAAACAAACAAAAAGTTTGATCGTGGTAGCGCCCAAAGATCGATCTCGGCACTGATGCTGTTTTGCTCCGTGCCGAACTCTAAACGACTTGACGGATGCTGGATTAATATTCAATAAGTGCTTCTACCCAAAAAAAGGGACGCTGCGTTACCGGGATGAAAAACACGCGAATTGTAGGGAACGTCAACGTGAAAGTTACGATGTTGCCAATGTCACCTGACCGGAGAGCGTTCATACTCGGAGGCTTGATCAGCCTTTTTGGCAAGCAGGCCCAAGCCCAAAGCCAAAGTGTCCCTCTTAACTGGATAACCCCAGAAACGGGCGTATTGGGTGTGGAACGCGTTATCTATCCAAGTGCCCGTGTTGGGGCCGATGTTGCTTTCCACGTCGTCAAACCTCCCAATTATGAAACGGAAAGCGGCCGCCGGTTTCCGACGCTTTATTGGTTACATGGAACCGGCGGGAACCGCGCCTCTTTGCGTCCCATGGCTGCCTATTTCAGCGCTGCTATGGCACGTGGGGACTTGCCACCGTGCTTAGTGGTGATGCCCAATGGACAAGCCGACAGCCTGTGGTGCGACTCTTTGGACGGATCAGCCCCCGTTGAAACAATTCTCATGCAAGAGATATTGCCGTTGGTGGATACCAAATTCCGGACGCTAGCCGGTCGTCCTCATCGTCTCCTAGAAGGATTTAGCATGGGCGGGTTTGGTGCGGGCAGGCTGGGCATGCGGCATCACGACCAATTTGGCGCGATCTCGATGTTAGCTTCTGGGCCGCTACAAGCAACCCTAACCCGTGATGATGGACCAGCCCTAAAAGCGGATGCGCGGATTTTGTTGCTGCAACGCTTATTTGGCGGTGACCAGGCGCGATTTCTCCGCGAAAGTCCTCGTGGTATGGCCTTGGTCTATGGCGATGCCGTGCGTGCCGGAACTAAGATGCGAATTGCGATTGGCAGTGACGACGTCATACGTTCGGCAAACGAGGAGTTCTCTCGCTATCTTGTTAGTCTCAATATCCCCCATGAGTTCATAATTGTGCCAAGCGTCGGCCATGACGCCCGCAAGTTGATCGACCAGCTAGGCTTTAACTTCCATAGGGAATTCTTTGGTGCTGCCTGATTGATCAGCAACGCGTGGTCACAAATGTCACAAGCGGCAGTTATGTGCCAGGCTTAGCTGACGGCAGAATATGGCCATACGCTGGGGGCGTTTAACCTAAGACCTATGCGCGATTTGGGTTGCAAGGGCTTGTCCCCAGCAGCAACATCGTTTTGGATGCTGGTGTCGCATAGTAAACAAGAAAGTTGGGGGCAACGATGGGCCGGTTTCAATCCTATTTAACTCGTGCTCATCCGGCAATCTTCATTGCCTATGGCGGTATCGTTGCCTTTTGTGCCTATTTCTCCATGTATGCCTTCCGCAAACCCTTCTCTGCGGCGACCTATGAAGATGTGGCTGGCTGGACGTTTGTGCTGGATTACAAGATCGCCTTGGTGATTGCGCAAGTCCTTGGCTATGCCTTGTCAAAATTTATCGGCATCAAAGTCATTGCTGAGTTGGATGGCTCCAAGCGGGGATGGGCCATCTTGGCTCTGATTGGCTTGTCGTGGCTGGCGCTTGTTTTGTTTGCAATCGTACCAGCTCCTTGGAACGTCGCAGCCTTATTTCTCAACGGCTTACCGCTAGGCCTGATTTGGGGCCTTGTATTTAGCTTTCTGGAGGGAAGGCGAACAACAGAAGCCCTAGGCGCCATCTTATGCGCCAGTTTCATTGTTTCGTCCGGAATTGTGAAATCCGTTGGCAGTCTGTTGATGAGCCAATTGGCCGTCAGCCCGTTCTGGATGCCAGCCGCGGCAGGGGCCCTATTCTTTCCCTTATTGTTTCTGGCGGTGTGGGGTCTATCGCTTCTGCCGCCGCCCTCGGAGGAAGACCAAGCCCAGCGCGTGCGCCGTGCGCCAATGCAGCCCAAAGAGCGCAATGGCTTTATGCTAGCCTATGCGCTTGGCCTTTTCCTCTTGGTTGCGGCTTATGTCTTCTTGACCGCGTTTCGCGATTTCCGGGATAATTTCGCGGCCGAAATTTGGCGCGACCTCGGCCAAGCCAATGGTGCGGCCCTCTTCACCTTATCGGAACTGCCCGTTGCCGCTGTCGCTTTGACCATCCTCGGCTCTTTGATGGTGATCAAGGATAATCGGAATGCGCTTTTGTTCGTGCATGGCATTTTGGCTGCGGGCTTTGCCTTAATTGGCCTGTCGACTTTAGCCTTTCAAGCAGACCTGATTGGCCCGATCACGTGGATGATCTTGGTCGGCGCGGGGCTATATGCTGCCTACACGCCGTTTAATACCGTTTTGTTTGAGCGATTGGTGGCCGCCAGCGGGCAAGTCGCAACGGCTGGCTTCCTGATCTATGTGGCTGATGCAGCGGGCTATGTCGGCAGCATTGGGCTATTGCTCGCCAAGAACTTCGCCAACATCCAACTAGCTTGGGTGCCTTTCTTCATCCAATCCGCCTATGCCGTAGGCTTGATCGGATTTATCGGCATCTGCGCCTCAGCAATCTATTTCCGCAAGCGCCTCACGCGCTCAGGGGGCGGGTAGAGCCGCTTTTCACAAGTCTATGATCGGAAACAATGGAGCGGGCGATGAGATTCGAACTCACGACATCCACCTTGGCAAGGTGGCGCTCTACCCCTGAGCTACGCCCGCGTCCTTGGGTACCGAAGGCACAAGTCCTCCGTAAGGACGGCGCATATGCCCCAGAGATGACTTAAGTGCAAGGGGGGTGTGCCGTGCTTGATGCAGCTAGGTGCAATGGGTTACAGCAAGGGCATGACTGCTGCTGCCTCTGACCCTGCCACCCGCGCCGATCTTTTCGCTCTTTTCGAGCAGCTAGACATCGTCCACCACACGCTGGATCATCGCCCTGTTTTCACAGTTGAAGAAGGGGCAGACATTAAGGCTGCGCTTCCCGGTGGGCACACAAAGAATCTGTTTTTGAAGGATAAGGATGGGGCTTTCTTTCTCGTCTGCGCTTTGGGTCAGACTCAGGTGCGCCTCAATCAGCTCCACAAGACGCTGGACTGCGCGCGCTTGAGCTTTGGTAGCGAAGCACACCTGTTAGAGTGTTTGGGCGTTACGCCCGGCTCTGTGACGCTTTTTGCGCTGATTAACGATCCAAGTCAGAAGGTGACTTTGGTGCTCGATGAGGCACTGTTGGCGGAAGAGCCAATCAATTTTCACCCGTTGAAAAATGATGCGACGACCGCAGTCTCTCAAGCGGATCTGGCGGTGTTTATCCGCCATTGGGGTGGACGGGTCTATCAGTGTGATTTCTCGGGCGAGGCACCCCAAGCTAAACCTTGGAGATAAAGCCCACGAAACACAGGCCAGCGCTTGCAACCTGATAGGGCTAAGCCCATTTCTAATCGAGAAGCGACTTCATCAAGAACGCAGTGTGAGAGGAGCGTGCGGACCGCACGGATAATCCATGGCCCTTATTGGCTTAGGCACGTCAAAACCAAAATCTGGCCCATCCGCTGACCCAACGGGCCTTATCAAGGACGGCAGTGATCAAGCCTTCAAGGCTGATGTCATCGATGTTTCGATGGAAACACCGGTGTTGGTCGACTTTTGGGCACCTTGGTGCGGCCCTTGCCGCACGCTTACCCCAATTTTGGAAAAGGTGGTGCGTGCGGCCAATGGCAAAATACGCCTTGTGAAAATCAATATTGATGAGCATCCAGCCATTGCGGGCCAATTGCGGGTGCAATCCATTCCGGCCGTTTTTGCTTTCGACAAAGGCCGTCCAGTGGACGGCTTTATGGGGGCTCAGCCTGAAAGCCAGATTAAGGCGTTGGTTGATCGCTTGGTTGGTGATCAGCCCGCCGGGGTGGACGAGCTTTTAGCCGTGGCAAAAGAGAGCCTTGATCTGGGTGATCTGGGCGGTGCGGGGCAGTCCTATGCTCAAGCAGCTAGCCTCGACCCCGAGAACCCAAAAGCGCTTGCCGGCCTTGCGCGCGTCTATGTGATGGGTGGCGAATTAGAAAAGGCACAAGAGATTTTAGCCTCTATTCCTAAAGCCAAGGCCAAGGACAGTGATGTCATCAGCGTTCAGGCCCAGATTGATCTGATCTTAGACGTCGCAGAAGCCGGGGATCCGGCGGTATTGAGCGAAACGCTGGCCGAAGCGCCTGAAGATCTTTCCGCCCGATTTGAGCTGGCGAAAGCCCATATCGCGACGGGAGATTTTGAGGGCGCGGTGGAACATTTATTGTTCATCATCAAGCAGGACCGCGCGTGGCAGGACGATGCAGCCCGCAAGCAATTGCTCAAAGTCTTTGATGCGGCTGGACCGATGGCAGAAGTCGCGCGGCAAGGGCGGCGGAAGCTATCCGCCATTTTGTTTTCCTGATCCAAAAGCAGCGCTTAAATGAGGGCAAATTCATGGTGGCAGGTTATGTCTATCGCAAACCATCAGACCTTCCAGCAACTATCCCGGTATTCCCACTGACGGGGGCATTGTTGTTTCCGCGTGGTCAAATGCCGCTGAATATTTTTGAGCCGCGTTATCTCAATATGATTGATGATGCTTTGGCTGGAAATCGGCTGATTGGAATGATCCAGCCAGATGGGACGGGTGATCCCGAGAAGCCCGGTCTGTCGCGGGTTGGGTGTGTGGGTAAACTGACGTCATTTTCAGAAACCGACGATGGCCGCTACTTAATCACTTTGACAGGGATTTGCCGATTTGCCGTCGCCCGCGAGTATCAGGCGTCGAAACCCTATCGTCAGGTCACAGCCGATTGGCAAAGCTTTGCCGACGATTTGAAGACGCCGGGCTCCATGGTGGGTTTTGACCGCAAAGACTTGCTAGAGGCCTTGCGCGCCTATCTTGAGCGTAACAATCTGAAGGCTGATTGGGGTTCGATTGATCAAGCCCAAGCAGAGCCTTTGGTGAACGCGCTTTCGGCGCTATGTCCTTTTGTGCCGATCGAGAAGCAGGCCTTGCTAGAGGCACCGACTATTGAGGATCGACGTGATGTTCTGATTGCCTTACTAGACATGGATCAAGGTGACCATGACGATGACGCCGAAGATGAGGAGAGGCCCCTGCAATGACCGATGCCCCTAAAAGCACTGCCGGTGAAGGGCGCGAGATTGATCCACGGCTTTTGGAAATCCTTGTTTGCCCGGTGACCCGCACGTGTTTGACCTATGATCGCGACAATGGCGAGTTGGTGTCGAAGGCCGCTCGCTTGGCTTATCCAATTCGTGATGGCGTACCGATTATGTTGGCGGGTGAAGCGCGTGAGTTAAATGATGCCTGACGCGGCAATTGCTGCCCCGGATCGGCCTTGGCCGGTCGAATTGACCTTCCAAGCTGACGCCAAGAGTCTCAAGGCCCACTTTGACGATGGAGTGAGTTTTATCATCCCGTATGAGCTGTTGCGCATCGAAAGCCCATCAGCGGAGGTGCAGGGTCATTCTGCTGCAGGCAAGAAGTGGGTGGCAGGGAAGCAACAAGTAAGTATTGTGCGGGCAGAGCCTGTCGGCCGTTATGCATTGCGGCTTGTCTTCGACGATGGCCATGATACCGGCATTTATACATGGGACTGGCTCTATCGGCTTGGCCGCGATCAGGACCGTCTGATGGAAGCCTACCGCCTGGCGATGACGGTTTAAGCAACCACCGACAGGATTTGCGCGGCTTCTTCGGCGTCACGGCCAATCTGGGCCATCAGCTCCGGCAAGCCCGAAAACTTGATTTCCGGGCGCAGGAAAGCGTGCAAACCAACTTCCAAACGGCTGCCATAAAGGTCACCTTCAAAGTCAAAAATATTGACCTCAAACAAGGGCTGTCTAAGGCCCGTTGTTGGCGTGCGGCCGAAATTCGCAACCCCACTATACCAAGCTTCATCGCCTAAGCGATTGACGCGAACGGCATAGACACCAAAACGTGGCGCGAGCTGGTCTTCCAAGTGGAAGTTTGCAGTCGGGAAACCAATCGTGCGGCCGCGCTTCTCGCCATGCTGCACAATGCCTTCCACGCGCCAAGGCCGCCCCAATAAAGCGGTGACCATGGCTAGATGGCCCGCCCTTAAGGCTTCACGAACCCGGGTGGAAGAATAGCGCACGCCGCTGTGGTCTAGCACGGGCTCGACAATGCTAACGCCAAAACCCAACCGATCACCCATGGCTCTCAACATCGCTCCGTCACCGCGCCTGTCACAGCCAAAGCGGAAGTCATGACCAACGGTGACATGTCGAGGTTTGAGTTTGGCAACCAGAATGTCGGCAATGAAATCCTCTGCCGCCATACTGGCCATGGTGGCATCGAACGGAATTTCAAACATGAACGCTGCGCCAACATCAGCCGCTCTCTCCGCCCGAAGGCGAGGTGTGTTCAGGCGGAAGGATGGGGTATCTGGTCCAGCAAAAAAGCATTTCGGCGGCGGTTCAAAAGCCGCCACCGCCAGTGGGCTGGTCGGGCACGCGTCTTGAGCCGCGCGTAGAACCGCTACATGGCCTAAATGAAGCCCATCAAAAGCCCCCAGCGCAAGGCTCGCGCCTTGAGCTTCTGATGGAATAAGAGACCGCGTATCGAAACTAAGCATTAGCCCTCGCGCTTTGCGACCATCACAACCGCTTCACCACTGAGTACTGCTTTGCCAGCGATCAGGCAGGTTGTCGACAGGGTGACAAAGCCTTTCGCAGGGTCAAGCTGGGTGATCTCAACGCGGCTCGTGACCGTCGCGCCGATCTTCACAGGCCGCTTGAACTGCAAACTTTGGCTAACATAGACCGAGCCAGGGCCCGGCAACCGCATGCCAATCAGGGCAGAGACATGGCTGGCGGTTAGCATGCCATGGGCGATCCGCTCTTCAAATCGAGTGGTTGCGGCGAACTCGGAGTCGAAGTGAACAGGGTTCATGTCACCAGATGCGGCCCCGAACATTAGGATGTCTGCTTCGGTAACGGTGCGAGCAGATTCGGCCGTCTGACCGATGCTCAATTCTTCAAAATAATAGCCTGCTGCAGGATTTGGCATGGGATATCCTTTTCTGGAACGTTATTCACGCTTCTTTAGCGCTCTACTGGTAAAGGGTTGTCAACCGTGGGGTGAGAGTGGCCGAAGCCACCAAAGGAGAAGTCGTATGGCAGTGGATATGAACGCGCCAGTATTGGTCGTCGATGATTATCAGACAATGGTTCGCATCATTCGCAATCTTTTGAAGCAGCTTGGCTTTGAGAATGTGGATGAGGCAGCTGACGGGCGCGAAGCTCTCGAGAAAATGAAGAAGACCAAATATGGCCTCGTGATCTCGGACTGGAACATGGAACCCATGACCGGTTATGAGCTGTTGCGCGAAGTGCGCGCCGATAAAATCTTGAAACCAACGCCCTTCATCATGGTGACCGCTGAATCGAAGACGGAAAATGTGATCGCCGCCAAAAAGGCTGGTGTGAACAATTACATCGTTAAGCCGTTCAACGCCCAAACCCTGAAAGCCAAGATCGCTTCTGTTCTGGGCGATTTTTAAGCATTACTAGTCTAAGGGGGGCTGACGATGCCGTCACCAGAAGTTGCTACCAAGGTTCGTGACGCAATCACGGCGCTGAAAGGCGCAGACCTTAAAGACCCTCGCTTGGGTGAGGTTCTGAACTTGGCTTCGCAAATGAGCGAAGCCATGCAAATGTTCTTTAGTTCAATCGACCGCAGTTTGTTTGACGAGATGCGCTACATCTCGTCTTATATTCAGCGCACGCGGCTTGAGATTTCTAATCTGCGTCCAAACGATCTGAGTGAAGATCGTATTCCAGGTGCCGGTGCAGAGCTTCACGCAGTTGTCCAACACACGGCCGAAGCCACCAATCTTATCATGGCTGTTGCAGAAGATGTGATGGCAGCAGACACTAGCGATCCTGCCGCTTATCAGGCCTTTGTGTCGGAAAAGATGATGGAGATCTTTGAGGCCTGCACATTCCAAGACATTACCGGTCAGCGGATCAAAAAGGTGGTCGACACCTTGACCCATATCGAGCAGCGTCTCGAGCGCTTCGCCAGTGTGATGGGCGTTGAAGATGCTGAGCTTGAAGAGACGGCAGAGGACAAGCGCAAGCGCGAGAACCTGCTCAACGGCCCTGCGCTCAACGGCCCAGAGGTCGCTCAAGACGATATTGATGCCCTCTTCGGTACGGAAGGCGCATCGATGGATCAAAGCGACTTGGACGCCCTGTTCGACTAAACCTGATCTAATCCTGCGGTTACCAAGCCTGCGTTTACAGAAGTCTGGAACGCATGGCTTGGCTCAGCATATCGATCAATGTAACGGCCACCACGATGATGATCCCGATGGCTGCCGTCTGCTCGTACTGGAAGCTGTTCATGCTTTCCATCAGCTTCATGCCAATACCGCCCGCACCGATCAGGCCCAAAACAGTGGCCGAACGGGAATTGGATTCAAAGCGGTAGAGCGCATAGGACGTCCATAGCGGCGCAACTTGCGGCAAGACGCCCCACATAATCTCATGCAGCTTTGCAGCCCCTGTCGCGCGCACGCCTTCAACAGGGCGGCTGTCGATCGATTCCACGGCTTCAGAGAATAATTTGGCCAAAACCCCTGCCGTATGCAGCGCGATTGCCAACACCCCGGCCAGAGGACCAAGGCCAACCGCCACAATAAAGATCAGGCCTAGCACCAATTCATTCACCGAGCGCAAGAAGTCCATCAAGCGACGCATCGGCCATACAAGCCAAGACGGGGCTACGTTGGAGGCGCACATAAAGCCGAATGGAATGGCCATGATCACGGCCAAGCAGGTGCCCCAGATGGCGACTTGTACCGTCAGCCACATTTCCCGGACATAGACACGCCATTCCGAGAAGTCGGGATTGATCAGCCGCGTCGTGAAGGTCTGCATATTCTCCGAATTGGTGAAGAGGCGGGTGACCTTGGAAATCTCTGCGGGGCCAAAACTGATCACCAACAACAGAAAAATCCCACCCCAAACCAAAAGGTCATAGAGTTTGTCGGCCGCTGTCCGTGTAGGCGGGGCGGGCACATGCCCCAGCGAAAAAGTGCCACTCGCTTTCATTGGGGTCGTACTCATTTCTTGACCGCCTTTCCTTCAACAGCATAGCCTTCAGTTGGGGTTGTCGGAAGCAGGGGCAGAGCACGGCTTTTGGCGGCTTCTGCCTCAGCTTGGATGGCATCGAAGGCTTCTTTGGCCTTGGCAATTCTGCCGACATCGCCCGATTGCTGGGCTTGCATCAGGTCTTCAGTTGCTTGCATCTGCCGGACAGGCAGCAGGTGATCATTATTGGCGGGCTGGAACAGGCCAAAGCTGAGCGAGGCCAGAATCGCACGCTCGCGATCCTGCTGCGCTTTATCGCCTTGCCGACCATAATTCAGGAAGAAGTCTTTGATTTTCTTTTTCTTCACGGGGTCGAGGTCTTTGCGCCACATGATGGGATCCTCCGGCAAAGTCGGCGAAGTCCAAATGACTTTCACCTTGCCGATGAGGCGTGGATCCTGCGCGCCCAGAATTTGTAGCGAGGTGGAGTTATTGGTCGCTGCATCCAGAAGGCCTGCTGCAACCGACTGCACATTGGCTTCATGATTAGCCGAACGAACGGTCTTGAAGCAATTAGATGGATTGATGTTGCGCGGCGCAAATAAATAAGTCATCGGCGCTAAAGTGCCCGAGGTTGAGCTCGCATCACCCATGCCAAAGTCTTTGGTGCGATCGCAGGCCAAAAGCTCATCAATAGTCAGGGTAGAGTTCTTATTGACAATCACGACAGAATTATAGCCGTCCACCCCCGAAGGGTCTGAAGAACGCAGGAACACTTCGGCCTTACCGGTGCTGGCAACTTCCCAGCCTGGCTTGTTCGAGAACCAGCCAACTTGGGTCTGACCAAACTGCATGGCAGTGACCAGCGGCGCATAGCCCGTTTGGAAATAAGGCTTAATTTTCAGCCCGGTCTGCTTTTCCATATCGGCCAAAAACGGCTTCCAGCGGGCACCCAGATTTTGGCTGTTCTCGGTGGCTAGGATAGAGAAATTGATGTCGGCCTCAACCTTGGGCTTGGCTTGTTGCCATAAGGCGTAAGAGCCACCGATAACCATGGCCAAAGCCAAGCTCCACTGCACCACTTTTTCTAAGATATTCTGATGGCCTGGCTTGGTGATTTCTGGGACGGGCTCTTCCTTGGGAGCGGCGTCTCCTGTTTCCTCGTCAAACTCGGCACCGTAGATTTCAATGAGATGGTCGCGTGTCAGGCCGTCCTTTGGGCCGTCATAGACAATTTGACCAGCTTTAAGAGCGACAATCCGGTCACAGAATTTCGTTGCATAATCAATTTGGTGGAGGGTAACGATGACCGTCACGCCGTCGCGCTGATTGAGGTCGCGCAACAACTCCATCACTTTGCGGGCGGAGACGGGGTCTAGCGACGCGACAGGCTCATCTAGGAAGATAGCCTCCGCGCCTTGTACCAGAGCGCGCGCTATTGCGCCGCGTTGCTGTTGGCCCCCTGACAAAGTGTTGGCGCGTTGGGCCGCATAATCAGCGACGCCGACACGGGCCAAGGCTTGCATCGCGCGCTCTTGATCAGCTTGCGGCCATTGACCCAAAAAGCCTTTTGCGAACGGAAGACGGCCCAAAGAGCCCAGCATGACGTTTTGGAATAAGCTGAGGCGGCCCACCAAATTGAACTGCTGAAACACAAAGCCGACGCGGGCGCGCGCTTGGCGGACTGAGTCAGACAATTTGCCATTCTTTTGCACCGAAATGCCCAGCAAATTGACTTCGCCAGTTCCCTCGTCGGTCGTAATCAAGCCGGTGGCATTGCGAAGGAGCGTGGACTTGCCAGAACCTGAAGGCCCAATCAGCGCCACCATTTCCCCCGGCTGGACCGTAATGGATACGTTATTCAGTGCCTTACGGGCACCATAGGTTCGAAATAGGCCTTTGGCCTCTAGAACTGGAGTTGTCATACTTCCCCACAAGCGATCATGCCCCGCTTGTTTAGCGGGTTTGCCGCCAGAGTCACGAGGTCACTGTATGACGGTTCTGTGACAGCAGTGGAGCGGCCTGCTTTAAGCCCGGCCTTTTCCGTGCTATGGCAACGCCATGACACTCACCCTTGACCTTTCGCACCGCCCAAGCGCGGCAACAGACCTTGTTGCGCCGCCTATTTTGACGCGGACTTCGCTTGTCGGTCTCACGCTGTCAGAAATGCGTGAGGCCGTGATTGCTTTGGGGGTGGAGCCCAAGAAAGCGAAAATGCGCGCCCAACAAATCTGGCGTTGGGTCTATTTCTTTGGCGCGCGCGATTTTGATGTCATGACCGATATCGGCAAGGACTTGCGCGCCTTATTGGAAGCCAATCACAGCCTAGATCGACCCGAAGTCATTGAACGACTGGTTTCGACTGATGGCACACGCAAGTGGCTAATCCGCTCGGCCCCTGGGGTTGAGTTTGAGACCGTTTTCATCCCCGATGTCGCGCGCTCTGGTGCTCTATGTGTCTCTAGCCAAGTGGGTTGCACCCTCACTTGCACCTTCTGTCATACGGGCACGCAGAAGCTGGTGCGCAATTTGACGGCGGCTGAAATCGTTGCTCAAGTCATGATCGCGCGCGACGATCTGGATGAATGGCCGTCCACGACAGATGGCCGTGCTTTGACCAATATTGTCTTCATGGGCATGGGAGAGCCGCTCTATAATCTGGATGAAGTCGCCAAGGCGATTGATCTGATCAGCGACGGCGAAGGCATTTCTATTGGTCGTCGCCGCATTACCGTGTCGACGTCGGGTGTCGTGCCTAAATTAGAGGAATTGGGCACCAAGACAGGCGCGATGTTAGCCATCAGCCTTCATGCGACCAATGATGAATTGCGCGACATATTGGTTCCGCTCAACAAGAAGTATCCCCTTGAAGAGTTGATGGCGGGTATCCGTGCCTATCCGGGCCTAAACAATGCCAAGCGCGTGACGTTCGAATATGTGATGCTGAAAGGCGTCAATGACAGCCCGGCTGAGGCCCGCGCCTTGGTAAAGTTGCTCTCGGGTGTGCCTGCCAAGGTCAATTTGATCCCGTTTAATCCTTGGCCCGGCACCGCTTATGAATGTTCGGATTGGAAAACGATCCATGCTTTCGCCGATATCGTGAACCGGGCCGGCTATTCAGCACCGATCCGTACGCCTCGCGGGCGCGATATCTTGGCGGCCTGTGGGCAATTGCGCAGCGAAAGCGTCAAGAAGCGCGCAAGCGTCGCCTTGAACGAACGATTGGCAGCGGCGAGCGAAGCTTCTTAAGCCTGACCGCGCCCGATAGCCGTCAGCCCGCCGTCAATGATTACCGCTTCGCCGACAATATAATCGCCTGCGCGAGAGGCGAGATAGATCGCTGTGCCGGCCATATCTTCGGTCGTACCAACCCGTTTGGCGGGGATGGCTGCAGCCACCATGTCGCCATGGTCACGTGCGATCGTGTTGAGGTCGGACGCAAAGGCACCAGGTGCCAGAGCCGAGACAACAATATTGTGCTTGATCAAATCGGCGGCGAGCCGCTTGGTTAGATGGGCGAATGCCGCTTTGCTGGCTTGATAGGCAAAGGTATCGACCGAGTTGACTGTGATGCCATCAATCGACGTGATGTTGATGACCTTGGCTGGTTGGCCCGGCTTGGCCCCGGCTTTCAAATGACCCAGTAAGGCCTGCACGAGAAAGAACGGGCTTTTGACATTGAGGTCCATCACCTTGTCCCAACCCTTTTCCGGGTAGGATTCAATCGGAGCCATCCAGATTGTGCCAGCATTGTTGACCAAAATGTCGAGGTGATCCTCCATCTGCATGATGGTGTCGGCCAAAGCCTTCACACCTTCCAAGGTCGAGATATCACCCGGAATAGCGGTACAGCTACGCCCACCTTTGGACATTTCTTCAGCGGCGGCTATGCATTGGTCGGCCTTGCGGGCTGTGATGTAAACCTTGGCCCCCTGAGCCAAAAAGCCCTCGGCAATCATCCGGCCAATGCCCTTAGAGCCACCCGTGACTAAGGCGACACGGCCTTCAAGGGAAAACAATTTCTCAAACATGGCCATGCTCCTAGGGTTATTGCTTAGTGTGTGATTTGGATCTTTGTGGACTTATGGCTTCAGTGCGACGCCTTCGCGACGGGGATCAGCCCCGCCAACCAGTCCTTCTGGGGTCAGGCGAACCGCATGCAGGCCAGAGCCTTCGGCCCCGCCGCCGTCGCGGAAGGTTTGGCCGAGTGCCTCTAAGCTTTTGATCAATTCTGGGCTTGCACGTGTCCGGTCAAGCGCAACCGGGCTAGAGCGCGCCACGATGTTGGGCAGCGCGACCGCGTCTTGTGGCGACAGGTTCCAGTCCAACATCCCCACCATAGCTTTGGCAACATAAGCAATGATGGCGTTACCGCCGGGCGAGCCGACTGCCAGTTCAAAATGGCCGTCTTTGTCGAACACAATAGTTGGTGCCATGCTGGAGCGCGGCTTTTTGCCGCCCGCGGCCGCATTAGCGATTGGCTCGCCTTTCGCATCGACATTGCGGAAGGAGAAGTCGGTCAGCTGGTTATTCAAGAAGAAGCCACGCACCATGCGTTGCGAGCCAAACAGGCTTTCCACGGTCGTTGTCATCGACACGACATTGCCGCGTTGATCGACGATGACAAAATGCGTGGTGCCAAACACATTACCCGTTGCATCGCGACCGCGCTTTACCGATCCCGGCGGCTCACCTGGCTCCACCGTCTTCATGGTGGATGTATCAGAGATCAGCGCCGCGCGGCTCTTCAAATAAGTCGGATCGAGGAGACCCGCGATGGGGACCGCAACATAGCGATCGTCTGCCACATAGGTGTCGCGGTCGACATAGGCGAGACGCTGGGCTTCGATGAAACGATGCCAGCCGAGTGCATCCTTAGGGCTTGTGGACCCCATGTCGAAGTTTTCTAAAATGCCCAAAGTGGCCATAACCCCAATTCCGCCGGACGACGGCGGGCCCATGCCGCACATTTTGCGTTCGCGATATGCGCGGCAAATGGGTTGGAGCTTGTTGGGTTTATAGGCTTTCAAGTCTTCTAGCGACAAGGTCCCGGGCATAGGGGCTTGGCCCGAGCGGGCGACGATGTCGGCGGCGATTGGGCCTTCATAGAAAGCCTTCGGGCCTTGGTTCGCAATCTGCGTCAACGTGTCTGCATAGGCAGCATTCTTCAAGAGCGTGCCAGCGGGAAGAGCCGTTCCCGTTGTATCCATCAAATAGGACACCACGTCTGCGCCGGGCTCTGTGATGCGCTTGAGCTGGGTCGCGACTGCATTGAGACGTGGAGAAATCTTAAAGCCTTCGCTCGCTAACTTGATCGCAGGCTGAAAGCTGCGGTTCCACGGCAATTTGCCATGCTCGCTCCACGCCAAATGTAGCATAGCAACGGCACCGGGCACGCCTTGAGACCGGCCAGACTTTACCGCGGTCCAGAACGGCAAGGGGTTCCCTGCCTCATCTAAGAATAAGCGGTCGGTCGCAGCGGCTGGGGCAACTTCACGACCGTCATAGGCCACCACATCGCCTGTCTCGGCATCATAGTGCAGCATGAAGGAACCGCCGCCAATGCCGCTCGATTGGGGTTCAACCAGACCTAAAGCAGTCTGCACAGCAATTGCAGCATCTACAGCAGAACCACCGGCGCGCAGAATTTCAAGGCCAGCTTCCACGGCAAGTGGGTTCGCCGCGGCAATCATGCCACCATGCTTCCAATCACCCGCAGGCTTGGCTTCGGGCAGGTCTGCAGCAGGCTTTAAGGCGACTGGGGGCATTGCCGCAGGGCCTGAGGCACAGGCCGCAAGGCAAAGCGCCAAACCGGAAACTAGAATTTGGCGCATTTTATCCCCCCCACTCCAAAAGTTCGATCCCAGCTTAGTCCTTTGCACGCTCAACGTAAGAGCCATCCTCGGTGAGGACGACAATTCGCGTGCCCGTTGCAATGTACGGAGGCACCATGGTGCGGACGCCGTTCGAAAGCATGGCTGGCTTGTAGGATGATGAGGCAGTTTGGCCTTTCATGCTTGGCTCAGTATCAACGATTTCCAACGTCACGCGGGTTGGCAGCACGGCAGCCAAAGGGGTTTCGTTGAAGATGGTCAGATAAACCTCCATGTTTTCCTGCAGATAGGCTGCATCGTCGCCCAACACGGCATGAGGCACCAGCACCTGCTCAAAATTGTCTGGGTTCATGAAGACATGGGCGGTACCATCGTCATAGAGGTAGTTGAACTTGCTTTCTTCCACGAAGGCCTTTTCCACTTGGTCAGTAGTTTTGAAGCGTTCGGTCATTTTGATGCCATCGGTGATGCGACGCATTTCAACCTGGGTCACCGGCGTGCCCTTGCCGGGGTGGATGTTCTGGGTTGTCAAAATGACATAGAGCTTGCTGTCTGTATGTTCGACAACATTGCCTTTGCGAAGGCTGGAGGCGATGACCTTGACCATAATCTGTCTTTCAGTGCTGAGCCTTGATCCGACTTCGGTTCAAAGCGTGGAAATTTCGTGATGTGGCCGCCTTCTAACCTTTCTCGCGCAATCCGCCAAATGGGTGACGCATGACACGGTCAGACGTCTCTCAGAGCCCGTGGTGGGACCAAGGTCGCCATGCGGATCGGCGGCCATTTCTTTTGGCTCGCAACCGGATCAAAAAGGCCGTGCGTGCTTGGTTTGAGGCGGAGGGGTTCTGTGAAATCGAGGCTGGGCAATTGCAAGTCTCGCCAGGCAACGAGACCCATTTGCATGGTCTTGCAACGACCAAGCTTGCCCCCGATGGGTCGCCAACGCCCCTTTATCTGCACACCAGCCCAGAGTTTGCCTGTAAGAAACTTTTGGCGGCGGGAGAGGAAAAGATCTTCGATTTCGCCCGTGTGTTTCGAAATCGCGAGGCTGGTCCCTTGCACGCGACTGAATTCACCATGCTGGAATGGTACCGGGCGGAGGCAGACTGGCAGGTCGTGATTGACGACTGCCTTGCGCTTGTGCGCGTGGCGGCGGCGGCAGTCCCAACCGATCATTTTGCATGGCGTGGGCATCAAGTACCCGTTGACGCAAAGACTTTACGATTGAGCTTAGCCGAAGCGTTTGATCGCTATGCTGGCATGGATCTAATGGCCAGCATCAGCCCAGATGGGCAAAATGATTTAGCCCTCATGCGCAAACAGGCGATGGATGCAGGGGTTGCAACGGATCAATCAGACAGCTGGTCGGACGTGTTTTCAAAAGTGCTGGTTGAAAAAATTGAACCCAAACTTGGGCTTGACGCCCCTTGTGTCCTCCACTCCTATCCAATTAGTGAGGCGGCGTTGGCCCGCAAACACCCATCTGATCCACGGGTGGCGGAACGATTTGAGCTCTATGTCTGTGGGGTAGAGCTCGCCAATGGCTTTGGCGAACTGACTGATGCAGAAGAACAGCGCACCCGTTTCGAGGCCGATATGGACCTGAAGCAGGCTCTTTATGGCGAGCGCTATCCCTTGGATGAAGATTTCTTGGCAGCGCTTACAAAAATGCCCAAGGCCAGCGGTGTGGCCTTGGGCTTTGATCGTTTGGCGGTTCTGGCCAGTGGGGCCCGCCGCATTGACGATGTCTTATGGACAGGCGCGAATTAGGGCGCTTTGGCTGCTGGGGTCGGTAGAACCTTGATCAAGCGGGCTTTGGACGGGTCGAGATAGCGCTTGGCCAAAGTCTTCACGTCTTCCAAGGTCGTGGATTCGTATTGATCCTTACCTTCCCGAATACGCACGAGACGCTGCCGATCAAAACTGGATTGGCTTAATGCGCCGAGCCACCACGGATTATTAGCCGTGGTTTCATCAAAGTCGGCAATCAAGGGGCGGCGTGCCCGCTGGAACAAATCATCATCGATTTTCCCTGCAGCAAGGTCGGCTGCAATGGCTTCCATTGCGGCGATAACCTTATCGCTATCCTCGGGTTTGACTTCGGCAAGCGCGCCGATCCGGCCATAGCCTGGGAAGACACGTGATGGAGCCCAGTCGATACCGGGCGAATAAGTGTCGCCCAATTCTTCGCGGATTACCTCGGTGAGGCGGTTTTGCAAGATGGCTGTCAGGATGCGGATGCCACGAGCTTCGCGCCCGTCACCATAATCGCGCATAGGCCAATAGACCATTGCAAGAGACTGATCTGGCCGACCCTTATGGTTCAAGATGGTGGTGCCCCGCCCGGCTGGGAATTGAACTTTGCGTGCTTCGGCTAAGGCACGCGGGTTAGCGGCGCGCGCAGGCAATGCGCCGAATGTAGCCGCCACGGCATCTTGCGCAGCTTCCACAGTGGTGTCGCCCACGATCAAGATTTCAATCGCAGAGTCCTTCCGCGCTGCATCAACGACCGACTTGGCCTTGTCCAAGGTCAGCTGGTCAAATTGTTCTGCGGTCGGGAATGCAAAGCGCGGGTTGTTGGCGAACAGGACGTAATCGCCTTGGGTACCCCAAACGCTGCCAGGCGTGGTATCGATCTGGCGGTAAATCGCGTCCTTCGACGCTTTCAGACGCGCCATGCCATCTGGCCGCCAAGCTGGATCGGTCAAGTAGGCGGCAAAGACCTGTAACTGAAGGCCCAGATCCGCTGCGGTGGTTGAGCTGCCAAAGCTGAAAGCATCTTCGCCAGTGAAGAAGCCCTGCCCAACGCTGCGCCCTGCCAACGCACGTTCCAAGGCATCTGCGTCCAGCTTGCCAAGCCCGCCCGCAATATAGGATGCGTCAATCGCATAGAGGAGGCCGGGCTGATCAGACGGCAGCGCCAATTGGCCTTCGCCAAAACTGACCTGAACACGGACACGGCCTTCCTCAAACTTTGTTGGCTTGACGGTCAGACGCACCTGATTGGCAAAGCGCATCTGGGTCACCCCCAAATCCGCCAAGAGCACCGACTCTATGGCAGTGCCTTTCGGGCCGAAATTCACATAGTTCCATTGCGCTTTGGCTTCGGCCTTAGGTGCCGTGACCGGCTTGGCGCGCATGCCTTGATAGGCAGTCTGGACAGCTGCTTCGCCGCCTTCGATTGCTTCGCCTGTGGAGACGAACAGTTCTGGCACATCCTCGCCCCATGCCTTTTTAAGCTCTGCCAAGGCTGCTTGTGTGGTTAGGGTGCTGGCCACTTTCTCAAACCACGCCAGATCATCTGCAGGTGTCGTCAGCACTGCGTCGCCGCCAAAGCTTGAAAGAATATCATCGACCAATTCTGCCGAGCGGGCTGCTCCCGCTTGCGCTGCCGCACGGCTATAGCCTTCGCGTGTATCGGCAATGGCGACGGCAAACTCATCATCGGTAAAGCCAAAACGAAGGGCACGACGCAATTCACCGTCCGCAATATCGAGCGCCTCGCGCCATTTGGCTGGGCCGGTTGCCGTCGTCTCGATTGAGGCAATGCGTGCGGCCCTAAACCAAGAGCCAGTGCTGATTGAGGCGCTGGTGATGGGCGAGCCTTCGCGACGCGCCAGCCGCTCAAGCCGCGTATTCATGACGCGGTGCGCCAGTGCCAGCAACAGATCCTCGCGCCGGTTGGCGCTGGTATCGGGCTCGGCCTCATAGGGCTTTACATTGAACAGGCTGACCGAGGTTGCGAGTTGGGGCTCTAGGAAGACCTTGACGGAGCCGGGCTCACGCTTCGGCGTGCCAAGATCGGGGTCTTTACCGGCATCTTTGGGCTGTACCCAAGTGGCGAATTGCGCCTTGATCAGGGCTTCAGCAGCCTTGGGATCAACGTCGCCCACCACAACCAAAAAAGCGCGCTGAGGGGTGTAGAAGCGCTTATACAGATCGACGAAACGCTCGCGCGGGGCCTCGCGAATTACTTTCATGTCGCCAATTGGAAAGCGGCTTGGAATTCGGGTTCCATCAAGGGCTTGGGCGGCAAAGGCGCGGAACTGACGGAAGCCAGGATTTTCACGCGAACGCTCTTCTGACTGGATAATCCCGCGTTCGCGATCAATTGCCTCTGTGTTGAGGGTCAGGCGACCAGCGGTTTCCCGCATCATGGAAAGGCCCAATTCCAACTTTTCAGCTTTGGGCATGTCCAACTGATAGACGGTCTCATCCCAGCTCGTATAGGCGTTGGTATCAGGGCCAAAGGCCAAGCCCTCGCGCGCGAGGATTTTATCAAACTCGCTCTCTGGGACATTTTCAGAACCGTTGAAGGCCATATGTTCGAGAAAATGGGCAAGCCCAGACTGATTGTCTTCTTCGTTGAGTGCACCAACCGCAATCCGCAAACGAATAGCGACTTCCCCCTTTGGAGTCGGCCATTTTTTGATCGCATAGCGCATACCATTGGGCAGCGTCCCATAGGTTACGGCGGGGTCTGCCTTAAAGTCCTGATAGCGGTCCTGCGGAAAGCCGGGTAGGGGGGCGATCTGCGCCAGTGCCGGTTGTGCCGTTAAGGCGATGAGAGAAACCAAAACTGCCTTTGTCAATCGACGCATCAAAACACTCCACTCAAAAAAAGCCAGACGCCTTCGCGCGGCGGGTTAAAAACGAGCTCATACTCACAGGTTCGCCAGTGTTGGGGTCAACTAACATTTCAGCAAGGTTGAGCAGGCCATCATGCGCTAAAGGGGACTTGTGATTCAAACGCCTGCGCCAATGTATTCCGGCCGGCAATGAAGACCTCATCCTCATGCGCTTTGATATGGGCAAGAATCCGGTCCAAAGCGCCAATTCGGCCAGGGCGGCCAACAATTCGCAGGTGCAGGCCGATATTGAGAACCCGCGCTTGCCCGCGTCGTGCTTCCGCCAACAAAGCGTCAAAGCTTTGGATGGCATATTCTGCCCAATCCCACGGTTGCATGGCCGGAGCGACCCACATTTTCATGTCATTGGTGTCGATGGCATAAGGCGTGATCAGCATTGGCTTGATCCCTTGTGCAGTCTCAACGCTGTCCCAGAAGGGCATGTCCCCGGAATAATCGTCCATATGGTAGGTGAAGCCTTCTTCGGCCAAAATTCGCCGCGTTTGGTCAGTCAGTAGATAGCGCGAGAGCCATCCCTGCGGCCTCTGGCCCGTCGTTTTCAGAAGCGAGTCGCGCGCTTTGGTGATGAAGGCGCGTTCCTTCTCTTCATCCATCCAAAACTGATGGCTCCAGCGATAACCGTGAGCAGCCACCTCCCAGTTTCGGGCGACAATATCGGCGGCGATTTCCGGTGCACGCTCAAGCGCTAAGGCCGCTGCTGTGATGGTGGGTGCGAAACGATAGGTGTCAAATAGATCGCGGATACGCGGCCAGCCAGCTTTGACGCCATATTGATAATTGCTCTCATTGCCATAGACACGCATGGGACGATTGGGCACGGCACCCAATTCATCCACAGGCTCAGGACCCTTGTCGCCATCACGAATATTTTGCTCTGCGCCTTCTTCCACATTGATCACAAGGGATATGGCCAATTTGGTGCCATTAGGCCAACTGAAGTGGGAAGGAATGACGGTCATGAGCAGAGCCTTTAGTCCGCGAGAACAAGACCTGAGACGTGCCGCCCAGTTCCTGCCTTGTCAAGGTCGTGCCGCCGCCTCATGATGATGCAGTCAGACGGGCACTTTTCAGTGCGAGGTAGGTTCCCACCGTTTTAGAAAATCTTATTGGAAAAGTGTTTTGACCCAGTCGCGTCCTGAAACGTTCGACAGTTTAACCGGGCTTAGATTCCTACTGTCGATTTGGATCGCGGTCTTCCATCTCGGCGATATGTACGACCATGCGGGTTTTGGTTCTTGGCCGATTATGAAGGCGGGCGTCGCGCGGGTTGATATCTTCTTTGTACTTTCGGGCTTTGTCTTGACTCATATTTACTGGGCGAGGAGCAAGGCAAAGTTTCATTTCCCAACCTTCTTGCGAGCCCGCATCGCCCGGCTTTATCCTTTGCACCTTTTGGCTTTGGCTATTCTGTTCGGTTTGGTGCTTGCTGCCCATCTGGTTGGGAAAGGCGATGAAGCGCGCAACTTTACAGGCCTTGGTCTTATTGCCAACATCCTTCTGGTCCAAGCATGGGGTGTGCCGGGTGCCGGCGTTTGGAATTTCCCCGGCTGAACTATCAGTGCGGAATTTTTCGGTTACCTGCTGTTCCCTGCCTTTCTAGCCTGCGCGTCCGCTTTCAGAAGTCGCCCTATAATGTTGCTCACGCTAGCCGTAGCATTGGTCTTACTCATCGATCTGGGGTTCCGCGTCCTTCTCGGTCGCACCATGACCCAGTCGACCGCTGATCTGGGCATCTTGCGTGGGGCATCCGTGATGTTCGTTGGTGTCGCGGCCCGTGTCCTGTTTGAGACTTGGAATTTGAATGCGCGAGACGCCTTTCGCACGGTCCTTCTCGGGGCGCTGATTGCTGTCGCTAGCGCCTTCTTTGCGCTCACTACCGGACTGGTGGCGCTGGGTGGGGCCCTCTTGGTCCTAGGACTTGCCGCTCGTGATGTCACAAAACCAGAATCTGGCGTCGGAACGGGATTGGATGCGCCGCTGATGGTGAAACTTGGCGGCTGGTCTTATGCCATTTTCATCCTGCATGTGCCTATTTTTATGGCTTTCCAAAATCTCGCAGGCGTTTTGGGCATGCCCATTCCGATCAATCCAGTGACGATTTTGGTGATGACCGGCATCTTAATGCTGGTTGCAGCGTGCGCTCACTATTTGATCGAGGAACCAGCCCGCTTGTGGATCCGAGGCGCTAATCGGCGGGCTGAATGAGGTCCCAGCCATTGCCATAACAATCTTCGAAGACCACGACTTTTCCGTAGGGCTCACTACGCGGTTCTTCACGGAAAACAACGCCAGCTTCAACCATTCTTGCATAAGTATCGTCAAACGCATCCGTCTGCAGGAAGAAGCCGACGCGACCTCCCATTTGCCGCCCGATCAAAGCGGTTTGTTCGGGTCCAGATGCTTTCGCCAAGATGATGCGTGTTTGCGCTTCAGCAATTGGTGCTACAACCACCCACCGTTTCCCGACACCCATTGGCGTATCGACGATCAGCTCAAAGCCCAGCTTCGAGCAATACCAAGAGATGGCCTCATCATAGTCGGCAACTAGGATCGAAATCGCGGATAAGATCACTTTGGAACCCCTCATTTAGTGGGGCTCTTCTCCGCCCGATACGTTCATGCTTTCGCCGGTAATATAGACAGCGTCGGCGCTACAAAGGAAGGCGACGGCCGCAGCCGTATCTTCAGGTAGGCCAGGTCGCCCTAAGGGAATGCGGGCTGCCATCGCCTTGAGATAGTCCTCCACCGAGGCTGCACCCACAACTTTGGAGAAATACTCATTCTGCCAAGCGCCTAGCCCGGTGGTGACATGGTTTGGGCAGACATTATTGACCGTGATCTGATGGGCTCCCAGTTCAACAGCGGCAGAGCGTGCCAACCCAACCAGACCATGCTTGGACGAGGTATAGGCTTGGGCATGGGGAAAGCCTGACTTGGCCGCTTGGCTTGCAATATTAATGATGCGCCCACCTTTGCCCGCCGCAATCATGCGCTTGGCAGCGGCTTGAACACCGAAAAAGCACCCCTTCAAATTAACGTCGATCACGGCATCCCAGTCGCCTTCGGTGACCTCCAACAATGGCTTCATGATATAACCGATGCCGGCATTATTGACCCAAATGTCGAGGCTGCCGAAGGTGTCGACTGCATGCTGCGCCAGTGCATCGACTTCAGAAGGGATGCGCACGTCGCAAGCCTTCGTGGTAACGCCGACGCCCATCTCAGCAATCTCTTGCGCAATGGCTGCCATCTCATCTTCTTGGCCGACATGTTCGGCGGCAGTGGCTGCATCACGAGCGCGACCAATGTCTGACAGAACGATGTTCGCCCCTTCTGCTGCTAACCTGCGCACAATCGCTTCGCCCAAGCCTTTGCGTCGTCCTGAACCTGTGACAACCGCTGTTTTGCCTAAGAAACGCTTGTCTGCCATAGTGATCTCCGGAAAAATGTTGTGCGACAGGTTGCCACGCTCTTTTCATCTGGCAATAGGTATATCATTTAGAAGTGAAATGGCCACAGGGTGTGGTCTAGGAGATGTTAGCATGTCCAGTCTCGTAAGCGATAAGCCCAAAGCAGAGCCTTCCCGCGCCTATGATGGGCCGCCTGATTACCGGGTTGTCGGCCAACATGGGATGTATCCGCAGTTGAGTCATGACGAAATTTCACGCTTCAACTTCTTGGCGCATATGAACCGTCATCTGTCGACCCAGATTATGCCGGGCGTAAAAGAGGCTTTTGACGCCCGCGTAGAACCCAAATTCGTCGCGGCCAATGGGCGCGGTTTTAAGGACCGCCACGAAGTGCGCAAGGCGCTCTTGAAGGACTCCCTGTTCCAATGGTGGAGTGCGCTGCGTCGCGCCACAATGGAAACCCGTCAACAAGCTGGTCGTTGGGTTACGCTTCGCCAAGCAGACCAACTCAACGCGAAGGCCAAGGCCCTGACAGAACATGATCAGCGTCTGAAGCTCAATCCCGACTTGCCCTTGCCACGCTATGTCGAGGCGATTGATCATCATTGCATGCCCGGCAGCTACCACACGGAATTAACCGATGGCGATGTAACTGGTCCCTGCAATTATGACATTGGCATCTTTGCCACCACCGGGGGTATGCTGGGGCGCTATAATGATGGTGGTGGGCAGGCTATTGCCGCTTGGGTGAAAGAGACGCTTCCGGACTTAAAGCCCAAGCGCATACTCGATATTGGAGCAGGGCTTGGCCACAATGTGTTGCCAATTGCCCAAGCGTTCCCTGACGCCGAAGTGGTGGCGATAGACGTCGGCGCACCCATGCTGCGCTACGGTTTGGCCCGGGCCAAAACCATGGGCGTAGACAATATCAGTTTTGTGCAAGGCGATGTCAGCGACCTATCCGATCTCGCCGATGAGAGCTTTGACATGATCCACTCATGTATGTTCCTACACGAGACTTCGTATGCGTCCATGCCGAAAATCTTTGCCGAAACGCACCGCCTGTTGAAGCCCGGCGGGATCGTTTTCCATGTGGAGCAACCGCAATACACCCCTGAAATGCCCTTTTTTGAGCAGGCCATGCGCGATTGGGATGCCTTCTACAATAATGAGCCGTTCTGGACCAAAATGCACGAAGTCGATCTCGACAGCTGGATGGTGTCGGCAGGTTTCGCGCGCGATAAGCTGATGCATAGCGGTGTCGCGGCAGTAGTTGACCCAGACGTGTTCCCACAGGCTGCTAAAGATACCAAGCAAGAAGATTATGGCCGCAAGGCCGCTTGGCATGTGGTGGGAGCGGTGAAATGAGCAAGATTGATCCGCTCGCCCTCGCTGGCGCTAAATCGAAAGGTAAGCGGCCTTATTTCCTGGAGACCGATATTGAGCGCTTGACCAATATCGTTCTGGTACTGGCCCAGGAATTGGCAGTGGTGCGCGAGCGAACGGACACGTTGGAGCGCTTGCTGGAGCAATCGGGTGTGCTGACGCGGCAGGAAATCGAAACCTTCACGCCGACCAAGCAACAGGCTGACGAACGTGGCGCTTGGACGCAAGAATATCTGGCGCGCGTCTTCCGCGTCCTGCAGCAAGAGCGTGAAGCGCTGCACACACAAGAGGCCTCCAGCGAAGAAGTCGCCGACGAACTCGCCAAGGTTTAGCACCGTTTCAAGCTTTTAACGACGATATTTGCACGCAACCTCTTGCAGCCTATTCAGGGATGATTATCAATAGGGCTGTGGAGATGGCGGTTTATCGGGGCGGTGACCGTCGCACGCAAATTGATGTTGATTGATTTGTTTTTGGGTCAAAATGTGCTGTTTTACAGCGCGCTCCTGCTGACTGTCGCACTATGCGCGGTTGAGGTTATTCTTCTCCTAATGGGCCTCTCGTCCGTGGACGCGACCGGTCTAGATTCCCTTGATGGCCAAGGGGATGCGACCGGTTCTGACGGTGGCATTTTGGGCTACCTTAATGTTGGCCGCTTGCCCTTTACCCTGTTCTTCGCGACCGCTTGTGCTGTCTTTGGCTTAACGGGCCTTGCGGTCCAACAGGCGTCATTCGCTATGAGTGGTCAGATATTGTCGATGGGTGTTGCAGCACCATTAGCCCTTTTGGGCGCAGTACCGGGAACACGCTGGATTGGGGGGTTCTTGGGCCGCTTGATGCCTAAGACTGAGACCACTGCACTGTCCAAACAGGATCTCGTTGGACTCACAGCGTCTATCACATTGGGCGAAGCCAAGCGCGGCTCGCCTGCTCAAGCACGGGTCCGCGACCAGTTTGGTCAAAACCATTATGTCATGGTTGAACCTGCTGGGGCCGAGGAAACCCTGAGCGAGGGGCAAGACGTGCTGCTCACGCAGCGGGCCGACCATCATTACTACGCCACAAGCGCGACGCCCCTGCTTACCCGATAAGCATTGGGTCATCCAAAATCTGAAACCTGTTTCCAAGCAAAGCATAGGAAGGAAAGCGAGATGTTTAATTCTGCACTTTATGAAATTTTGGGCCTCGTCGTTGTTGGGCTGGCGCTGTTTATCTTGTTCGGGGTGCTGGTCGCCCGCCTTTACAAGCGCGCCTCTAAGGAAACCAGCTTTGTACGGACAGGGCTCGGCGGTGAAAGTGTTGTGGTCAATGGAGGCGCGCTCGTTTTGCCGGTTCTCCACGAGACCATTCCCGTGAATATGGCGACCTTGCGCCTTGAAGTAACGCGCAACAGCGAGCAGGCTTTGATTACTAAGGACCGGATGCGCGTTGATGTTCTGGCGGAATTTTATGTTCGCGTGGCCCCAAACCGGGAGGCAATCTCCGCTGCTGCCCAAACCCTAGGCCGCCGCACCATGGCACCACAGGAGTTGAAAGAACTGATCGAAGGTAAGTTTGTCGATGCGCTGCGCTCGGTTGCAGCTGAGCTTACCATGAACGAGTTGCACGAGCAGCGCACCCAGTTCGTCCAGAAGGTGCAACAAGCTGTGACTGAGGACCTTACCAAGAATGGTCTGGAACTTGAAACCGTGTCGCTGACCGGCTTGGATCAAACTCCACGGGAATTCTTCAACCCAGACAATGCGTTCGACGCTGAAGGTCTAACGAAGCTGACCGAAGAAATCGAAATGCGTCGGAAAATGCGCAACGATATCGAGACCAACACACGGGTCGAAATCGAACGCCAGAACTTGGAGACCCAAAAGCGCTCTTTGGAAATCAAGCGGGAGGAGGAAGCCGCCACGCTAAGTCAGCAGCGCGAAATCCAGACCATGCGTGCTCAGCAAGCCGCCGAAGTTGCCCTCGTGACTGCCGAGAAGTCGCGGGAGTCAGAATCGGCCAAAATTGCAGCTGAACGCGATATCGAGCAAGAACGCATCGCCAAAGAACAAGCCAACCGTCAGCGCCAGATTGAATCTTTGCGGGCCACCGAAACCGCTGAGCTTGAAAAGAAGCGCTCCTTGGAACTTGCCGAGCAAGATCGTCAGATCGCGATTGCCAATAAGTCGAAGGAAGAAAGTGTTGCCAAAGCCGACGCCAACAAGGCTCGTGCCATTGCGATCCGCGCTGAAGAGCAGGTCAAAACCGTCCAAGAGACCGAAGTGGCTGAGCGTAACCGCGCCATTGAACTGATCGAAGCAGCTCGCTTAGCTGAACGTGATGCCATTGGGGTAAAGGTCGGAGCCGAAGCAGAGAAGATCGCTGCGACAGACCGTGCGGAGGCCGCCAAGCTGATTGCGATGGGTGAGGCTGAGGCGATTTCTATCCGGGCAGAGGCAGATGCGAAGCGCTTTGCGGTGCAGGCCGAAGGCGAACGCGCCATCAACGAAGCCGCCAATGTCATGAGTGCTGAACAAGTTGCGATGCGGATTCGCGAGTCCCTCATTGCCAAGTTGGATCAGATCATAGCCGCGTCGGTCGAGCCTTTGAAAAACATCGACTCGATCAGAGTGGTCGATGTGTCTGGCCTGACTGGGCCGACAGGTTCGTCGGGAGAACAAGCGCAGGGCAATGGCAATCTGGCTGACCAAGTGGTGCAAAGTGCCATGCGCTACCGTGCTCAAGCGCCTTTGATCGACTCCATTTTGAAAGAGGTGGGCCTTGGAAGCGGTGGTCCTGCCCAATTAGGCTTGGCGGGTCTGCTTCAAGAAGGCGAGGCGGGTCAGGCAAAGGAGGAGAAAGACTCTTAAGTCATCTAGTCATCGGCGCGCGGCAGGCCTGCATAATGCACCTGCCGCGCCTTAGTCGTTGAGGGCATTGAGAGCGATGCGATTGCCTTCACTGTCCTCAATCTCCGCGACATAGCCAGCCTCACCAATCGACTTCTTGGGATAAAGGATTTTTGCCCCACGGGCTTTTGCCTTCTCTAGGATGGGGTCGATATCTGGGACATCGAAATAGATAATCGCGCCGGTTTTGGACGGCACATAGACATCACCCTTTGCCAACGCTCCACTGGCACCGGGCCTGCCGTCGGCACGCGGGAAGAAGGCCATTTCATAGCCATCGACTTGTTGGCGGGTCAGCTCATAACCCAGCACGTCCTGATAAAAGCGGATCGCGCGCTCCATGTCTGTAACGGGAATTTCAAAGTGATAGACGGGGTTTTGCATGGCTGTCTTATCCTTTGCGGGACTTGGGCTTGTCGCAGGGGCGCAAGCGGCGACGTAGAAGAGCATCGCAAGGACCTGTGCCTTTAGCCTGATTGCGTGACCTGATTGCTTCATGCTCCTGCACTAGCAGGGCCCAGTCAATGCTCAAGACGGTCTGTGCTAACGCTTGGCTGTTTAAGGATCACAAGGTGGTGAAGCCGATGGGTTTAGAAACCCAAACTGAAAAGAGCGGCCTTGATGGGCCGCTCTCTATCATGGTGTCAATAACTCTAGGAATGTACGACTAGTTCTTTGTGCCGCGTAGGGAGCGTGAGACGCTTTTGTCGCGTGTATCGTTCCAGTTGTTTGGGTTGGTGCGTGCGGCGGCACCGGCTGCGGTGGCGTCGGAGCGTGGGACGAAGGCACCGGTGTTGCCGATTGGGCCCATGGGGTCGCCTTTGGGTCCGAAGGCACCTTGGCAAGCGCTAGCGCCTGGGACGCCATAGATGTTGGACATCATTTCCACAACGGCGCGTTCAACGACGGAGCGGACGGCGAGTTGGACGGGCTCTTGGCTACGA
>JAPZTJ010000014.1 GCA_027532555.1 Aquidulcibacter sp. | reverse complement strand
CGCCCTCATCATCGCCCCAATACTCCACCCGAGGCCCGCCTAACCCAACCAGCCCCACTTTACTTCAATCAATCTGCCCCAAAACCCAACATACAAAACAAAACCCCGCCAAAATGACGGGGTTTGTCAGCAGTCTGAGGGCCGGCTAAGCCGGCCCTATTTTTTTGCTGGGGTTTGTCTGGGGCTTGTGCGGTCCAAGCCTTGGATGGCGCGCTCAAATCGCTTACATCAAAGTTATGGCTCGTTATCTGATTACTTCTGCACTTCCCTACATCAATGGCATCAAGCACCTTGGCAATCTGGCGGGGTCTATGTTGCCTTCCGATGTTCACGCGCGCTTCCGGCGCTTGCAAGGCCATGAGGTCTTGTTCGTCTGTGCAACCGATGAACATGGCACACCGGCAGAATTAGCAGCGGCTGAGGCTGGCATGTCGGCCAAAGCCTATTGTGACGAGCAACATGATATTCAGCGCACAGCAGGTGAGGGGTATTCGCTCTCGTTTGACTGGTTTGGCCGCTCTTCTAGCCCGCAAAACTATGCTCTCACGCAGCATTTTGCGGAAATGCTGGAAGCCAATGGCCTGTTGGAAGAGCGCGTCACCAAGCAAGTCTATTGTATCGATGATGCGCGCTTCTTGCCCGACCGCTATGTTGAGGGCACATGCCCAATCTGTGGGTTTGAGGATGCGCGTGGCGATCAGTGCGATAACTGTGGATCCTTGCTAGACCCCACCCAGCTGAAGAATCCGCGCTCCAAAATCTCAGGCTCTACCAATATCGAAGTGCGCGATACGGCTCATCTGTTTCTGCGTCAGCCTTTGATGGAAGACAAAATCCGCGCCTGGGTTGATGCTGCAAAAGACTGGCCGCATTTGGCGCGTTCCATCGCCTATAAGTGGCTGGACGAAGGGCTGCAGGACCGGGCGATCACGCGTGACCTCTCGTGGGGGGTGCCCGTTTTGAAAGATGGCAAGCCACGTCCAGGCTTTGAAAACAAAGTATTTTACGTCTGGTTCGACGCGCCTATCGAATATATCGCTGCGACCGAAGAATGGGCCTTAGCCACGGGAGGCGATTGGAAGCGCTGGTGGCGGACAGATCAAGGCGCAGAAGATGTGACCTATGTCCAAGTGATGGGCAAGGACAATGTGGCCTTCCACACCGTGTCTTTCCCCGTGACGATTTTGGGCTCGGGCGAACCTTGGAAACTGGTTGATCGCTTGAAGGCATTTAACTGGCTGACTTGGTATGGTGGGAAATTCTCGACCAGCCAAAAGCGCGGCATCTTTATGGATCAAGCGCTTGAACTGCTCAGTGGTGATTACTGGCGCTGGTATCTGATGGCCAACGCACCTGAAAGCTCTGATGCAGCTTTCACGTTGGAAGGCTTCCAAGCCACTGTGAACTCTGACCTCGCCAATGTGCTCGGCAATTTTGTTAATCGCATCATGAAATTTGCCGCTGCCAAATTTGAAGGCAAAGTGCCCGCTATTGGTGTCGCAGGGGAAGCGGAGGCCAAGTTGTGGACTGAGGTTTCGGCCAAGATTGCCGCGATCACGGCATTCCATGAAGAGATGGAATTCCGCAAAGCCGCCGCCGAAACCCGCGCCCTGTGGGCTTTGGGCAATGAATATCTGCAAACAGCTGCCCCTTGGACCGCAATCAAAACGGATGAGGCATTAGCCGCCGTCGGCGTTCGCACGGGCCTCAATCTGGTTGCGCTGTTTGCAATCTTGGCTCAACCGTTTGTGCCAGAGGCCGCAAGCCGGATCTTGGATGGCATCGGCGTGCCAGAAAAGAACCGCATGTGGCCAAGCGCCGATGATGCCAGCCTGCTGGATGCGCTGCCTCATGGCCTACAAACCCAAGTGCCCGATTTGTTGTTCGCCAAGATCGAAGATGAGCAAGTGACCGCTTGGGTCGAGCAATTTGGTGGCGGTGGCTAAGCCATGGTGAGCTTAAACCCGACCGACCCTATTCTCTTTGTCGGCAATGGCGGTGGGTCCATGTTGGCCGAAATTGTTTTGGGGATGGCGGGCGTCCGGTTTCGGGTGCAAGTCGCTGGCTGGGGAGACAATGGCCTTGAAAGCGATGGCCTGCACGCCAGTAATCCTCTCGGCCAAGTACCAACCTTAGTCTTTCCCAATGGGACCGTGCTGACGGAAACAGCGGCAATCATTCTGACGATCCACGACTCGCGGCCCGATCTCGAGCTCGTCCCCACAGGTGACAGTGGCCTGCGCCCATCCTTTTGGCGCTGGCTGATGTTCATCAATGCCGCCATCTATCCCAGCTTCACTTATGGCGATTATCCGCAGAAATGGGCCGATCAGGACCAAGAGGGCCCGTTGCGTACCCGGACGGACCAACACCGCAAGCGCCTGATGCTGCATCTGGAGCAGCAAGCTAGCCACCCGTGGTTCTTGGGCGAGACCTTCAGTGCGCTCGATCTTTATATCTGGATGCTGATCCAGTGGCGGCCAAAACCGGACTGGTATCAGACCCATGCGCCCAAGCTTTATACTATTGCCAAGCGGGTCGATGATTTGACCGTAACCAAGCGGGTCATTGCGCGAAATGGGGTGAAACCACTGCCTTAGAAGGAATTGTCTGAAACAAAAAAGCCTCCCCAAGATTGGAGAGGCTTCTTCTTGTTGGGTGCTAAAGCCCTTTGGCTTTAGAACTTGCGGACAAAGCTGGCTGTATAGCCATTGGCACCCTTGCCTTCGGTGTAGCGGGTGTAGTCCAAACGGATGCCATTGGCATCGTCCAACATGTACTGACCACCAACGCCGAGGGCGAACGAGCCATCGTCGTCTTTCACCTTAACGCCAGCTGCTTTGGCTTCCGACCAGCTATGGGCGTAACCGGCGCGACCGATCAGCGACAAACGCTCTGCCACTGGCGCGCTGGCCACGGCAAAGGCACCCAAGGTGCCGCGGGTCTTAACGGTGACGCCATTGACCTTGTCGTCATTGACGCCAATCCCGCCTTCGCCCTCAACGGCAAAGTTTGGGGTGAATTGATAGCCGACGCGGCCGTTTAACGTGCCGGTGTCGGATGTTTTGTTTTGAAAGTGGTTGTAGCCACCATTGATATAGGTTTGGCCAGCTGCGTTCTGAGCAAAGCTAGGAGCTGAAGCGAAGGCGGTAACAGCCAAAACGGCGAGAGCGAAAATACGCATGAGTTAGTTCCTTTGTTCGTTCTGCGACCACATCTCAAAAGCCTGATTGGCCAAGAGATGATCGCTAATTGATCCAAAGGCTCCCGGGGTATGACGCCGCTCTTTGTCGGACATCTAGAGCAACGCCCGCTCTTTCTGGCTCAGAAAGAGTGGATGAGCTGTTGCTCCATTTTTGATTTAGAGCGCAACTTTGATCCGATGGATCAAAACGCGCTCTAAGGGGGAGGAGAGCCTTTCGACAAGACAAAGGTAAGGGTTCGTGCCCCGCTTTCGCAAGTGACCATTCTGTCATGTTGGGAGTACAAATAAGCAGTGTGATCAATAAGATACAGATTGTAGCGGAACCTTGTTCCCCAGATGAACCGGGGATAAATCTATGCCGGTTCCGCCTGATTCACGCCGCAATTGTCCCGCTTTTGGGGCGGATGGAACATGCAAAACTGCATGGAACGATTACATGCCTATGCGTTTTAGGATTGCAGAGTAGGCGAGGACGGGCTTCCCCTCTTGGGTAAGCACCCCGCGGATGAACAGCATCGTTCGGGTTGACCGCACAATGTCGGCCGTAGATTCGATCAAAAGACCGGCCTTTGCACCCCCAACAAACTGGCTTTCAAACTGCATCGTCACGCAGGGCTGCGCATTCATATAGTCATGACAATGCGCAAACAGGGCGAAGTCCGCAAAGGTCATTAGACAACCGCCATGTATATTGCCCATGCCGTTGCAATGTTGCTGTTCAGGCATAAAGGCGCAGGTATAACCACCCTCGGCTAACGGCTTCATATAGAAGGGCCCGGTTAAGGTCTCGAATGGGTCAGAGCCATTGCCCCATGTGGACCAGCCAGCAAATTCACCCTCAGTTACTAATTGTGGTTTGGATGGGGTATTCTCGCTCATGTGCAACAGGCTTTCTTTTAGGGCTCGTCAGGAGGGTGGGTTGGGTCTTAAAGTGCTGGGCGAATAATACAAGAATGCGCGCTTGAGGAGATGCCATTGGCTTATGATTCTGAGACCACCCAAGAGCTTGTGAGCTTGGTAGCTCGCTTTGTCGCTGAAAAGCTGCGTCCAATAGAGGCTCAAGTCTCCGAGGACGATGCCGTGCCAGACGCGATTGTTGCGCAGATGAAGGAGCTGGGCCTCTACGGCCTGACCATTCCTGCTGAATATGGCGGCCTTGAGCTATCGATGGAGGCCGAGTGTCGTGTGGCGTTTGAGTTAGGCCGCACCAGCCCAGCTTTCCGTTCTTGCTTTGGCACCAATGTTGGCATCGGCGCACAAGGCCTCGTGATGTTTGGTACCGAGGCGCAAAAGCAAAAATATCTGCCTGGCATTGCCTCCGGTGAGATCGTCACAAGCTTCTGTTTGACCGAAGCCGAAGCAGGCTCTGATTCTGCCGCCGTGCAGACGACAGCGCGCCTCGAAGGCGATCATTATGTGATGAACGGCTCAAAGCGCTACATCACCAATGCCAATAAGGCCGGCCTTTTCACCGTGATGGCCCGTACCAGCCCCGACGTAAAAGGGGCCAAGGGCGTCACCGCCTTCCTGGTGGAGCGCGACAGCCCGGGCCTCAGCATCGGAAAGCCTGAGAAAAAAATGGGCCAGCAAGGCGCCCATATTTGCGAAGTCTATTTCGACAATGTCAAAGTCCCGGTCGAGAACCGCCTCGGTGGTGAGGGCGAGGGCTTTAAGGTTGCGATGCAGGTGCTTGACCGCGGGCGACTGCATATCGCTTCGGTCTGCGTCGGCGTCGCTGAGCGCCTGATTGCCGATAGTCTAGCGTATGCGATGGAGCGTCAGCAATTTGGCAAGCCAATTGCCGAACATCAATTGATCCAAGCCATGTTGGCCGATTCCAAGACGGAAGCTTACGCCGCAAAGTCGATGGTGTTGGATGCGGCGCGCCTGCGGGATGGCGGACAATCTATCACACTGGAAGCTGCAGCGGCTAAATATTATGCCTCTGAAATGGTTGGTCGCGTGGCAGATCGGGCTGTGCAGATTTTTGGCGGCGCGGGCTATGTAGCCGATTATGGCATTGAGCGCTTTTACCGCGATGTTCGAATTTTCCGTATCTATGAGGGCACCAGCCAAATCCAACAAATCGTCATCGCGCGTGAGATGATGAAAGCGGCGAGGACTTAAGGCCATGAGCCCTGAAGAAGTTGCCATTCTGGCTTTAATTGCTGCTTCCAAAAAAGGCCGCACCATTGACCCAACGCAAGCTGCGCGTGCGGTCTATACTGGTGAGGACCCGGAGGGCTGGCGCAAGCGTCTGCCCTCGGTTCGCCAAGCGGCCATCCATTTAGCGCGTTCTGGCCAGATCAGCATTTACCGAAAGGGCAAAGTCATTGATCCCAATGGCTTTAAGGGGGTCTATCGCTTAGGCGTGCCGGGTGAACTGCCAATAGTGGCCACAGCGAATGTTGAGCCAGATGATGAGCCAGAAGCTGCGAACGTGGTCGCTGAATAGGGTCCAGGCAACGTCTTGGCGAGTTCTCAGCCGTTGGCTGGGTCTTGGGCTGATTGGCATGCTCCTAACCGCCTGTACGCCGGTGCGCCAAAGCGCGCAGATTCCGGGACCCGGCTATCAAGGCCCGCGCTTTACGCCAACGCAGTTTGTCAGCTTTGACGGCACAACTCTGGGTCTCTCGACATGGAAGGCACAAACATCAGAGCCTCATGCGGTTATCGTCGCGCTTCACGGCATGAATGACTATGCACGTGCCTTTGAAACCGCTGCACCCTATTGGGCGGCACGCGGCATCACGACTTATGCCTATGATGCACGAGGGTTTGGTCGTTCGCCGCAAAGAGGCATTTGGGGCAATGAGGCCCTGATGATCAAAGATTTGCGTACGGCCTTACAGGTGGCGCGCACAGCCCATCCGAACCGTCCCATCGTTGTGGTGGGCGAAAGCATGGGGGCAGCGACCATTCTAGCGGCTGTGGGCGAGGCAGAGGGAGTCGCAGCGGATAGACTTGTCCTGATTGCACCGGCTGTTTGGGGCTGGTCCAATTTGCCATTGGCTTACCGGGTGTCCTTATGGACCACCGCGCACTTGCCGGTCTCGCGGAAGCCCTTCGACCCGCCACGCACGGTGACGCGCGCCATTATGGCGTCGGACAATATTGAGATGCTCCGCCGTTTGGGACGCGACCCCAACATGATTTTTGCGACGCGATTAGATGCGGTTTACGGTTTAGTCCGATTAATGGAAAAGGCTTATAAGGCAGCAGATAAGCTCCCGCCGGAGACGCTTGTGCTCTATGGAGCCCGCGATCAAATCATCCCGCGTCCGGCTTTAACGGCAACGGTTGCAAAATTGCCAGCTTCGGTGCGCACCGTCGAATATCCTCAAGGCTATCATATGCTGACCCGAGACCTGCAGGCCGAGCGAGTTTGGGCCGATGTGGCAGCCTTCATCAACGACCCAAAAGCGCCGTTGCCTTCAAACCTTGGACCAATCGGTAGTGCGGCAAAATAAGGAACCGTTAAGTCTGTTTCGCTAATTGTTTTGCTATGGCTTTGAAGATCGCTCTGCCAATACCCGCTTTGCCGAAGTTCGACCCCGTAACTTTGGCCCAAACCCGTGCCCGATTGGTGGCGTGGTGGGACGGGGTTGATCCGCCTGACCTCGAGGCGATTAAGGCCGAGATGGAGGCGCAAGATGGCCCCGGCAAGCTCAGCGCTAAACATAAAAAGCTCTATGTCACAGCCAGTCATATCATGTGGGGCCCAGACAGGAATTTCCCGACATCACCGGATTTGACCGCACAATTGGCTAATGCTGTTGGTGCCAAAAAAGACGCGACCTTGGCCTGTATTGGGGCAGGCAGTGGCCTGATCAGTCGGACGCTCTTGGATCAATTTAGCGTGAAATTGACAGCTTACGAAGCCGATCCGACCATTCGTACCTTGGCTGAAAAGGCTGTCAAAAAAAGCAAAGCACGCAAAAATTATGTCGCCAAGCCCAATAATGGCCAGTTGGCTGGCCTTGCCGAGCGGCAAGCAGAGCTTGCGATGTTGTTGTTCCAAGGCGGTGCTGCAGACCGGGCAGAGCGTGGGGCGTTCTCAATCCTTCGCTTGTTAAAGCCGGGCGGGCAAGCAATCTGGTTTGATCTGTTCTCGACCGAAGGCGAAGCTTCTCTAGACCTTGCAAAGGGCATCGAGAATCGCTCGTTTACGCCCGTGGAGGTGTTCAAGGAAGCAGCCCAAGCCGCTGGCTTGACCGTGGTTTCAGAAGCCGAGTGCAATGCGAACTTCTTGGCCGCAATTAGTTCATGCTGGTCGGAGATCGGCAAAGACTTCAAGAAGCGTCAAGCCGCCCTCATCAAGGCTGGCGGGCAAGAGGCGGCAAGCCTCGCCCTGCATTCGATTGTTACCTGGAAAGCCCGCGCCGCCGCTGTGCGCGCTGGCCAGCTCAGCGCACGCTATATTGTGGTTTCCGTGCCGGCTTAGATTCTTTGGTCAGCGATAAGCTTTAGGCATTCGCAACAAACGCATCGCCCAACGCATCAGCTAGGCTGGAGCGAGGTTCTTGTTCGCTCTTAACCGGAGCTTTGGTCTCTGCCGTCGCTGGTGCTTGCGTCTTTACCGCTGGACCCTTGGCTTTTTTGGCAGGACGCTCGCTATCGGCTTTTCCTTCGATATGGGTCGTTTCGATCGAAGGACCCGCCAGTGGATCGGCAGACCGCTTGGAACGACCTTCAAACTGGCCACCTTCTTCGATGATCAAAATAGCATGGGTCAAATCGCCATCGATAGAGCCTGAAGTTGCCAATTGAATCATGCGAGCCCGCACGTCACCGGAAACCCTACCGCGGATGGTTGCGATTTCGCTGATCACATTGCCTTTGACTTCGCCATTTTTGCCGACCACCAAAGTGTCGCAACGCACGTCGCCGATCACAATGCCTTCGATATGCACGTCGCCGGGTGACGACAGCGAGCCACTTACGACAGCGCCAGTAGCCACCACAGTGGCAGCGGGCTTTGGGCTCGGCGTCACAACGGCAATCGCCGGGGAGGCGTTGCGTGGCACAGGTGCAATAACAGTTTCGGTTTCAACATAGGTTTCTTTGGATTTAGCATTCCAAAAGGCCATGGTCTTGTTCCCTTAGTTCGGCGATCTCGCGCCCTTGTTACGCATGCAGCAGTGGCACGCAACACCCGAAATCCTGTTTGGTGTGTATTCCATCGGGAATTACACCAAATCTTGCACTGCCTTAAGAACGGCTTCATCATGGCCCGGAACTTTTACTTTCCGCCAGATGTTTACGATCGTTCCATTTTTATCGATCAGAAAGGTCGTACGTTCGATCCCGAAATACTTCCGCCCATACATGCTCTTTTCAACCCAGACACCATAGGCTTCGCACACCTCTGTGCCAAAATCTGAGGCTAGGGTCACATCTAGGTCATACTTTGCCTTAAACTTGTCGTGGCTAGCGACTTTATCTTTGGAGACCCCAATGACTTCGCATGAATGGGCACGAAATTTGTCGATATTCTCGGTGAAGGCAATCGCTTGGCTTGTGCAGCCAGAGGTGTCGTCTTTTGGATAAAAATACAGGACAACACTCTTTCCTTTCAAAGCAGACAAGGCCACGGTTGCGCCGCCATCTGTCGGCATCTCAAAGTCAGGGGCCAATTGGCCAATTGCAATTTCACTCATGGTGCTAAATCCGATCCGTTCGCGCCGAAAGCGCCGTATTCAGGCAGATAGGCCTGAGACCGCAGGCTTGCAAGCCGAGGACGGGCCATCTCGCGGGCAACAGGCTTCTTCCACAAAAATGCGGCAATCACGTGACAAGAAACGTGCAAAACAGATCGATCCAGAGTTAGAGGAAACCCCCAGCGGGACAGTAATTGCCAAGCGCACAAAGAAGCCACTAAGCCAAACCCGACATTCACGGTTTTGGATGGAAAGCGCTACGGTGGCTTTGGCGCTGTCTGGGATGTTTGCTGGCTATTTGGCTTGGCGACTGTCAATCGGCACAGTCTCGATCTCCGCAACGACGCCATTTGTCGAAGACTCACTCAGTCGCCTTGTTGGCGGGCAAACCAAGATTGGCTCATTGCGTTTAGGCTGGGACCAAGAAGCGCGTGATTTTGTAGTCTTGGCGAGCAAAATCACAGCCCGGACGGATCAGAGAACCTCGCCTCTGCGCCTAGGTCAAGTGGATCTCAAACTGGACGCACCATCGCTCCTGATTGGTCGCGCTGTGGTTAAAGAGGCCCACCTATCTGGCGTTGAGGCCGTTTTGGTTGTTGACCGGCAAGGTCGCACAGCCTTTGGGTTTGGCTCTGCTCAAGAGGTTTTGGCGCTGCCACGCATTAAGGGTGAGGAAGGTGGCCTCGCGCGGATCTTAAGCGGAACCCGAAAAGCGCTTGATCCCCAAGGGCAGGCAGGCCGGGTAGCCCAAGTCGTGCTGACAGATGCCCGCTTGCAACTGATCGATCCAGATAGCGGCCAACGCCTAGTTCTAGAGCGAGCTCGCGCCGGTCTATTTCGCAATACGGCTGGGATTATGACGTTGCAAGCTTCTGGCAATGTTGAGAAATCAACCAGCAGCATGAATGTGGCGATTGCAGCCCCGCCAGAAGAGGATGGTGCGCTGGCACTGGTGGCCCAATTACAGGATATGCGCTTTGCCCAACTACCGCTTAGTCTACGCGGCGAGCGCTTGCAGCAATTGGCCAGCTGGACAAGCCCATTGAGTGGTCGCGCCTTGGTGTATCTAACGCCAGAAGGCAGTCCAATATCGGTTCAAGGTACCTTGAAGCTCGGGCGCGGCCGCGCTGGCGGCGTGGCAGTGGAACGGGCAGAGGGCACTGGAGCGTGGACGGAAAGCACCGGCATAATCCGTTTGGACCGGCTCGATATTGTCAGCGACCGCATCCAAGCAACTGACGTCAGTGGCCAATTCTACCCGGCTAGCGCTGGACAGCGCCGCTTGGAATTTGCGGCGAAAACCTTTTCCTTAGAGGCTCCAAATGCCGGTGGCGTTGCAGGCGATGGGGCAAGTGGGAAGGTTCAGCTTACCGAAGATATGCATTTGATCTCGGCGGATCTGGTTGCCCAAGGATTTGGCCTATCGCATCCAAACTCCACAAGCGCGAAACTATTGGAAGCAGAAGTAAAAATTCTTTCTAGTGGCCCCCGCGGCGCGCAATCAAAGAGTGGTGCCCAAGGTGTTTTCGCGGGTGGTAAAGTCAGCGTTATAGCCAAATCAGCGCGACTTTCCTTAGGTGATCGGCAGGGCACATTTGGCGGCGGTGCAGGCGTCGACATGACGCTGGATCGAGCTTCGGCCAGCAGTCCTTGGAACGCACAGGCCAGCGTCGCCCGTTTGACGTTGGACGGTCGAGGCCTTGCCATACCCCAGACGAATGCGCGTGGCCTTGCGTTGCAATGGAGCGGCACGGATTCAGCTAGTTTGGGCGGACTGGTAGCGCGCGTCGACGTCATGACCACAAACCAGTCCGGTGCACGAGGGCTGGGCCTTGCTGGAGCCAATCTGGCTGTTGAAGCCACACGAACCAGCGATGGAACATTTGACCTAACAAGCTTCCAGGCTGACAGTTTTGCCTTCAACAATCCTATTGTTTCAATTGCCACGGGAGCGGTAGCGCTCGCCGGCAAAGTTAGCGCAGATGGTTTAAAGGACGCGTGGCTGAAAACGCCAAGTCTGACCCTAACTAGCCCCAGACAATTGTCTCGACCTTTTGTGGCGAGTGACGTCGATCTGGCGGGCGATGTGTTGCCGCGCGGGGTCCGGTTACAAACCTTCCGTCTGGGCCATCGCGGTGTCACGGCCCAAGGTGATGTTGAGGTTGCATTGGCGCGGCGGGGCTCTGCCATGGTCAATCTAGATGCCGATATTGATGGCGAAATTGATGTTGAAACCTTGATGGCAGCGTGGCCTAGGGGCTTCTTGCCGGAGACCCGCAACGCCATCGCCAATGTGGTCACAGAAGGAGTTGGTGAGACCGATCATTTGGTGCTGCGCATTCCTGCGGGGCTAATGAAGGGTGACCCCGGTGCGCCGGATCGGATTGCGCTGGATTTTGATATCCGCAACGCGACAGTGCTTTATCTGCCGCAAATGACCGCTTTAACCGAAGTTTCAGGTCGCGCCCGACTGACCGGCGATAGCTTCCATGTGGCCATCGACACAGGCAAGCTAGGCGACCTGACCCTGTCAGAATCATCCTTCGCCATCCCGAAGTTTCAGCCCAAAGACTCAGAAGGGGTTGTGCACGCGAAAGTAGCGGGCTCTGTGGCCTTGATGGCGCAAGAAGCAGACCGCAAACCCCTGCGCTTGTTATCTAAAGCTCAATTCGACCCGGCTAGATTAGACGGGGAAGGCAGTCTGGAAATCGATTTAAGTCTACCGTTGTCCAACCGTCTGCAGCAAGATGCGATTAAGGTCCGTGCGCGCGGACAATTTGAACAAGCCAGCTTGCAGAACGCCTTTGCCGGGCTCGAGGCCAATGACGGTACTGTTCAACTGGCAATTGATAATGGCCGCGTGGATGTGAACGGACAAGCTTGGATTGCTGGTAACCCGTTTGATTTTACATGGGTCTCTGAGCCTGAAACGGCCCTAAAGCCCGGCACACGCTTGTTAGCTGACGGGATGGTTGATTTAGCAAGTCTTGTCCAGATCGGGGTCGATGTGACCGCTTATGCGACAGGTCCTGTCCGGCTAAAGCTTGATGCGCAATCGCGCGGTACAAACATGATTGGGGCGGATTTAGACGCTGATCTTAAGACGACAACCATCGTGCTGCCCGGTTCGCTCTGGACCAAGCCTGAGGGTGAAGCTGGTCATGCGACCGCTCGCATTACGACCCAAAATAACGGTGGTTGGGCGGTCAATGATCTGACTTTTGACGCAAAAGGTGCTGATGTTCGCGGTGATTTGGTCCTCTCTGAAAAACTGGATTTGGTCGCCGCAGATTTTCCCCGCATTGCCATCGCGCGTGCAGCGGACATGGCTTTACGGATTTCAGAAGATGCCAATGGATTGAAGGTCAATGCAACGGGCGATTATCTTGATCTCAGTCCGTTTCTAATCAAACCCGACGTTTCAGAGCGAACAGTTGATCTGTTAGATCGCCCCCTCAATTTGAATGCGTCCATTAAACGACTTGCGACGGGGCAGTCGGCTGCCCTAGACAATGTTGAGGCCAGCATTTTGCGCGATCAGGACGGTTGGCGGTCGCTCACCATGACAGGAAGCTCTCCGACCGGGCAAACCCAAGTCGTGATGAGCCAGCAGCCAGATGGTCGCCGCAACATTGTCGGCACATTATCGGATGCAGGCTTCTTTGCTGGACTAATTTACCCCGGCGCACCACTAACCGGCGGAACTGGCACGATCGAAGGTGAATTGCCCGTTGTTGGTGCTGATAGTGCTGGCACCTTGACGCTGGAGGTCAAGGGGGTTTCCTACGCCCCGCCAAAACAAACCCCGATCTTGTTTGATTTGGTGCGCCTGCCCATGACAGTGAATGGCGGCATCATCGCGCTGCGCGATGGGAAAGCTGATGGCGCTGCCTATACGGTTAAGGCCTCAGGCTATGTCGATCTCGAAGATGGAAAGCTGGATATACGTGGCGTAGCGACCCCCGGCGGTCTAAACCGCGCCTTGGGCGAGATGCCCTTGTTTGGCAGCCTGTTGGGCGGTGGGCAGGATGAAGGTCTGGTCGGCTTGACGTTTACGGCTCAAGGTAGCTTGGCCAATCCAAAGCTGCGAACCAATCCGATTTCAGCTCTGGCCCCGGGCTTCCTGAGGAAATTGTTTGAAAGCCAAGCGCCATTAGAACCGCCTCCGCGCCTTAAATCACCCCCCGTGCCAAGCGTGCCAGCACCATCAGAGCCGCTCAGCGAGGCCGTAGCCCTTGAGACGCCGCAATCTTAAGGTTCCCAATGCGTCACGCGGGAGGCGGCTGTGGGGCGTGGTCTTTCAATCGGCGCTTCGGTTGGGGTGCCCAAATAAACAAGACCTGCAAGCTTCTCCTGCGCCGACAGGCCCAAGAGTTCTAAAGCCTCGCGGTCATAGGCAACCCATTCGCTCAGCCAGCAGCCACCATAGCCAAACCCATTCGCCGCCAGCAGCAAATTGTAACATACCGCACCAGCAGAGAGCATTTGCTCCCACTCTGGAACTTTTGGGCTTTCAACGGGCGAAAACACCACCGCGACCACCAGGGGCGCACGCAGGAATCGGCCTTCTTCTTGGGCTAGGCGCTCCGCATCCTTTACTTGACCGCGGTCCGACAAAAGTGCCGCAAGCTTCCTGCCATAGGCTTGCCGGTTGTCGCCAGACAAAATGATGAAGCGCCAGGGGCCCAGCTTACCATGATCGGGCACGCGGGCTCCAAGGCGTAGGATAGCATCCAACGTCTCACCCTCTGGGCCCGGCGAGGTTAGATGCGCTACCTTAGTAGATCGACGCAGCGCCAATCGTGCAAGAAAGGCCGCGTCTGGGCCTTGTTGGGGCAGAGCGTCGTTTTCGACGGGCGGGGGCGGGAGGGTTGAGGGTGCAATTGTCATTGTTTTCAGACATAAGACATCGTGCTAGCGTTTGCATCGCTTTTTGAGAGTTTTTCTTTTCCATGGCTGAAAAAGATCCCTTCCAGATCCTTGCGTCCCATATTGCTTACCAGAACCCGTGGATCACGGTGGAACATCAAGATGTGCTGCGCCCTGATGGCAAGCCCGGTATTTATGGCCTCGTTCGTTTTGCCAATCGTGCAGTTGGCGTCCTGCCGATTGACGAGACAGGTCACGTCTGGATGGTTGGGCAATATCGCAGGCCAGTAGAAGCTTGGTCTTGGGAAATGCCTGAAGGGGGTGTGCCCTATGAGGAGGACCTTGAGGCTGGTGCCCTACGTGAGCTCGAAGAAGAAGTTGGTATCAGGGCTGAAACTTTGATCAAAGTCCTTGAAATGGACTTATCGAACTCAGTCAGCGATGAAGCCGCAACGTGTTTTGTGGCCTACGGATTGACTCGCGGCAACTTGGCTCCCGATGGAACCGAGGTCTTGAGCTTAAAGCAACTTCATTTTACCCAATTATTAGCTGAGGTCGAAGCTGGAAAAATTCGTGATGCGCTGACGGTTGCAACCGTCTATCGGACGTACCATTTAGCACAAACTAACCAATTGCCAGCTACGCTGACCAAGATGATGTTGGCCCACCCAGACGGAGAGTGACTATGGCAGGTGCAAGCTTAGAACTTGTTGGCGGCATGGCGGCTGGCTTAACCAACGTCTGGACCCACTTGCGCATTGAAGCGGCCACAGCTGCTGCTGAAGAACCGCTGTTGGCCAGCCTTTTGAACGCGACCATTCTCAACCATACCAATTTTGATGAGGCGCTCGCTTATCTCTTGGCCCAGAAATTGGGTGGGGCGGACATGAATGCGCTGCAGATGCGCGAAGTCTGCATGCAGGCTTTCAAGGAAGATCCAGCCATTGTGCGCAGCGCCCAAGCCGATGTGCGCGTCATCAAAGCGCGTGACCCTGCCTGCCGCACCTATCTGCAGCCATTCCTTTATTACAAAGGCTTTGCTTCCTTGCAGGCACATCGAGTCGCGCATCATTTGTGGGCAACGGGTCGCGAAATGATGGCATTTCACCTGCAGAGTCGGGTAGCGGAATTGTTCCAAGTCGATATTCACCCCGCTGCTCGTTTGGGCGAAGGGATTTTCATGGATCATGCGACCGGCATTGTGATTGGCGAAACCGCTGTAGTAGGCAACAATGTCTCCATGCTTCATAACGTCACCTTAGGCGGCACGGGCAAAGAAGGCGGTGACCGCCATCCCAAGATTGGCGCAGGCGTGCTGATTGGGGCAGGGGCCAAGATTTTGGGCAATATCAAGGTGGGTGAGGGCGCTCGTATCGCCTCTGGCTCTGTCGTGTTGCACGAAGTAGCCCCCGGCTGCACGGTGGCAGGCATCCCAGCTCGCCCCGTGGGTGGACCTTGTTGTGAAAACCCAGCCGACAGCATGGATCAGGTGTTTGACGTCGCGACCTTTGACCCAGGACTTTGAGCGGGTTTCATGCGCTAAGCGGCGAGTGCCTTAGCGATGGTCGCGACATTATAGGCTAACATACGCACGCTCGTTCCAGCCGGGCCGTCGGGCTTTGAAAGCGAGTCTGTATAGAGTTTCCCACCCAGCTTCGTGCCACTCTCGGAAGCGATTTGGCTCATTAGGCGTTGATCAGCTGCGGTTTCAATAAAGCAGGCCGCAGTGTCAGCTCCTTTTATCTCGTCCAACAAATCTGCCAGTGCTTTGGCAGAGGGCTGCGCGCCCGTCGACAGGGATGAGATGCCCCGAAACTCCAGCCCTAGCTCCCGGCCTAAATACCTGAATGAGTTGTGGGGTACGATGATCAGATGACGGCCTTTGCGCAGGGGTGCAAGCAAAGCGACCGCCTCATCTTGCGCGGTTTGAAGCTCAGCTAGATAGGTCTTCAGTCGGGTTTCAAAATTAGTTGCGAGATTTGGCCAGAGTTCAATGTAAGCTTTGGCAATGGTTTGGGCATAGCTGCGCAAGCCAGCAAAGCTCTGCCATGTGTGGGAATCTGGGATACGGCCCTCAATCAGAATAGGCTCAATGCCTTCTGAAGCCTGAATGATAGGTCCGCGATAACCCGTGCTTTCCGGTAAGCGATCGATCCAGCCTTCCAACTTGAAGCCAACATGGAGAAGGAGGCTGATATCGTTAAAGCTTGTCAACTCGGAGGGTGTGGGTTCTCGATGATGGGCGGATTGTTCGGGGCCAATTAGGGAGCTGATCTCAAGGTCTGGGGCACCGATCTGCCGAGCGACGTCTGCCAAGATCGACATGGTAGCCAATACCTTGGGCTTAGCTTGTTCGCGCATTGTCACCGAAGTGGGCGCAGCAGGTTTGCAAGCACAGGCCAAAATGCCCGTGGCCGCAAGGCTCAGGAGACTACGACGCGCGATTAGCATGAGAGGCTTTACTACCGAGCGAACGAGTCAATAAGGATTGATTGGGCCCAACAAGGCTTGAGGCAAGCACAATCGCTACCAAGCAAGAGACAATGGCAGCACCGACGGGGGCAGCGAGGTGAAAAGAAACCAGAAGGCCCGCCAGCACCCCAAACATGCCTAAAATCGCTGCGCTTACGATCATCAGCGGTACGCTCTTGGCCCAAAAGCGTGCAGCAATAGCGGGCAAGATCGTCAGCCCGATACTCATCAACGCCCCTAAGGCGTGAAAGGAGGCTACAGTCGTCAATGCCAATAGGCCGAAGAACACAGACTGTGCGACAGGTCCTGCCCATTTGGCACCACCAGATGCGCGCAAGAATTGTGGGTCGAGTGTATCGATGAGGAGTGGACGATAGACTAGGGTCATGCCGATCGCGGTTACGAGTGCTGCGACACACGCTAGCGCCAAAGCCGTGTTGTCGATGGCCAAGGCTGCCCCGAAAAGGAGTTTATCAAGATCGATTACGCCGCCTCCGATACTGGCGATCATGACGCCAATTGCTAAGGCTGCGAGGTAGAAGACGGCAAAACCTGCATCCTCTGGCAGGCGAAGCGCGCGACTAGCGGGGCCTGCGGTCATGAAGACCATGGTGCCCGTCAAGGCGGCACCCAGTGTCGTCCACAACGTGCTCCCGCCACTCAAGAGAGCCGCCGCCGCAGCTCCTGGAAGCACGGCGTGGCCCACAGCGTCGCCAACTAAGCTCATACGCCGCATCACAAGAAAGACACCCAAGGGTGCGCCAGCAAGGGCGAGTGCGGCACCGCCCAAGGCGGCGCGCGTCATAAATTCATAATCAAAAAAGGGAGCAAAAACCCCGACCACGCCTAAACCCTCAATATACTCTATGACGATTGAGCGACGCCGCTCACAGCGCGTAAGGGTTGGCTCATGCTGCTTAGGGGCTTGTCATCACTTCGCCGCAGGATGGCACCAAATTTCGACAGCTCCCACCACAGCGGAAACTGGCGCGCGCAATCAAGGTCATGGATGGCCGCAATCACGGTGCGGCCTTCGCCGACCCAATGTTGGATGACTTCTAATAACTTTGTTTGCGAAGCTGCATCGACCGCCGAGAACGGCTCGTCCAGCAAAATCAGACCACAGTCTTGAACGCTCAAACGGGCGAATAATGCGCGTTGTAGCTGCCCACCAGACAAGGTGCTGACTGGCTGGTTTTCAAGATCGTTCAAACCAACCATGTCAAGGGCTTGGTCGATCCTGTCTTGATCATGGCGGCATGGCTTGCCAAACAACCCAAGCCGCGCCCACAGACCCATCGCTGCCAAATCACGCACCGTCAAAGGCGCATCGGGGCGAAGGCTAGGGCTTTGGGAAAGCCAAGCAATGCTGCGGTGGCGCTTCACAGGGGCGTCCCACACACAGGAGCCGCTGACGGGGCTCTGCTCACCAGCCAACGTCCGCAACAAGGTGGATTTGCCTGCGCCATTCTGACCAATCAAAGCAACCGCACTGCCTGCGCTGATCGTGCCACCAATGCCTGCCATCACCAAATGATTGGGATAGCCAATTGCAAGATCGTTTAAAATCAAGCTCATATCGCCAGATCCTGCATGCCGGTCTCAAGTGAGATTGGGCGGTAATGGGGGAAGGGGATGGACCCGGGATCGGCATACTCTCAATCGCGCCAAAAGCGAAGTGGAAATGTTATGTTATTACAGTACAGATGTCCAACGCTCAGGCGGTCTTGCACCCGGTGCCCGCATGCGGCTAGCCTATCTTCAGCGGGGCGATAGGTGCCTCAAAAGGAATTTACGTCATGTCGATGGATGGTCTTGAACTCACGTCAGCCAATGGCCTGACCTATCCATGTGGTGACCCGCCAGACGTTGGGACCGTGAAAGAGGTTGCTGATGGTGTTTATTGGGTGCGCATGCCGCTGCCGTTTGCCCTCAAATGGATCAACCTCTGGCTCCTCCGTGATGGCGATGGTTGGGTGATTGTGGACACTGGTGTCGCGACCGAAGAAAGCCGCCTGCATTGGCGCACGATTTTTAACTCCGTGCTGGACGGCCTTCCCGTTAAGCGGGTGATGATCACGCACATGCATCCCGATCATATTGGCCTTGCAGGGTGGATCACGCGCAAATTCGGGGCGGCCTTGTGGATTTCTCGGCTGGAATATTTGACCTGTCGCACTTTGGTTGCCGATACAGGGCGTGAGGCACCTGAAGACGGCGTACGTTTCTATCGCGCGGCGGGCTGGGATGAGGATGCGCTCGATACGTATCGCATCCGCTTTGGTGGCTTTGGGAAAGCGGTATCACGCCTGCCAGATTCCTTTGAGCGTATGGCTGACGGCGATCGCATTGAGATAGGTGGCAAGGCTTGGCACGTGGTTACAGGTTGCGGTCACTCGCCAGAGCATGTGTGCCTTTATCAACCCGACCTCAAAGTGCTGATCTCAGGCGACCAGGTGCTACCGCGCATTTCATCCAATGTGTCAGTCTTCCCGACTGAGCCAAATGGCGATCCGATGACTGACTGGATCGATTCCTGCCATAAACTCAAAGGCGTTATCGCCGATGATGTTTTGGTCCTGCCTGCGCATAATGAACCGTTTTATGGGCTACATAAGCGCTTGGACGATTTGATCGACAATCATGAAACGGCGTTGGCGCGACTTGCAGCTTGGCTCGCAACGCCGCGTCGGGTGATCGACTGTTTCTCGCCCTTGTTTAAGCGCCCCATTGGTGGCGAGGTCCTCGGCATGGCAACGGGGGAGGCGATTGCCCACCTCAATTGCCTGATTGCTCGTGGGCAAGCCGAAGTTGAGCAAGGGCCCGATGGCACCCTACTTTATCGCCAAGCGGGGTAAACGCCGTTAGGGGGCCGGCTTGGGGTCGGGTGCCGGCTCGTCTGCTGGCGCGGTCGGTTCTGGCGGCGGACCACCTGGTTGATCGGCTCCTGGCGCAACGGTCACGTTAAAGATCGCCGGTGGCCGTTTGCCGCGCCGCAAGTCATCGGCGATGGCAATAGGGGCAGAGCCACCATTCAAGCGCGCGCGATAGACTTGGATATTCTCCAGCACGCGCTGAACATAATTGCGGGTTTCAGAGAAGGGAATTTTCTCCACCCAATCGATCGCGGTCTCAAGATCGGTTTCACGAAACTCGCCATAGGTCTGCACCCACTGACGGGGGCGGCCCGGGCCCGCGTTATAGGCCGCAGCGGCCATGACGTATGAGCCGTAGAAATTATTGACCAGATCATAAAGGTGGGCAGAGCCCAAAGTCACATTGTGGGTTGGCCGGCTGATCAACCAACTGGTGTCATGTTCAAGACCCATTCGCCGGGCTTGGCTGGCTGCTGTCGCGGGCAAGAATTGCATCAACCCACGGGCATTGGCGGAGGAAACAGCGCGGGTGTTGAACTCACTCTCTTGTCGGGTGATCGCCAAGGTATAGGCATCTTCAATTTGGCCATAACCGACGATCCGAGGGATTGGCATCAGCGGATAGGCGGCTTCCGTGGCTAGAATTCCGCGATTGAGACCTGCCTTAGCAACCCGCACTGCAAGCGCCGGTTCATCCTTGGCTCGCGCATATTCCGAAAGCGCTTGGTGCTCGCCTTCGGTATCCAATTCATCATCCAAGGCAAGGGCAAATTGGCGGAAGAATTGGTTCTCCCCCGCATCAGACAACAGGTTGATGATCGCCATCATCGATCTTGCGTTCAGACGGTCGCGATCTTCTTGAGTCGCTTTCTTTTCTGGCGGCAGAGTTAATTGAGCGACTTGGCCGAGCGTTTCGGCGAGCCTTACAGCTGCCAACTGCCCATAGTACACGGTTGGGAAGGCCGCCGCTGCGCGATAGTGGCTTTGGGCAATATCGGGTTGGTTCAGCGCTTCTGCGGTTCGGCCCAGCCAATAGGCAGCGCGGGCCCGCGAAACCGGCGTACGAACACCACTTTCCAAGCGCTTGAAATGCTCAAGCGCGACATTGGGTTGGTTCAAGAACCGCAAGGACACCCAGCCTGAAATGAATTCTCCATCTGCAAAGCGCTCGCCGCGCTGATAGCCATGCGTGGAGGCGATGCGATAAGCCGACTGCCAATCGCGCGTTACAATGGCTTCGTTCAAAAGATTGCGTCGCTCTGTCCAGATCAGATCCTGACCGGGCTCGGGGAGGCCACGCGAGTCGATTTGGGTAAGGAGGGAGAGGGCCTCTGCCCGGCGTCCCGCCTGACGTAAATTGCGCACCCTTTGATACTGGATGCCCCGATCGTCGAGGCTGACACCGGTGAGGGTAACGGTGTCGCCAGCTTGAATGCCAACCCGGCGTTGGGCGTTCAGGCGGCCAGTCTCGCTCATCAGCGGCCAAAGCGGCTTGGACTGGGTGATGCGGTCAGTCCACAGTAAAAAGTCTACGCGCGCGTCATGGTCTTCGGTGGTCAATTCGCTGCCAAAGCGGGCAAGAAAATTCGCTTGGCTAGCACGATCAAAGCGGTGATTGCGCCAACCATCTGCCAAATAGCGCTTGGCTGCTTCACGATCGCCCAAAGCAAACAAGACAGACGCGAGTTCCAGTTTTCCTTCGCCAGAAATTGGGCCGGCATGGTCGAGGCCTTGCTCCTTGCGCTCCAAAAAGGCGCGCTTAGCTTGAGGCGTAAGCGTAGTCAGTGCCAGGCGTTGTTCGGCGCGGATGCGTATGTTCTGACGGCTTGGGTAAAAGGGCAGTTGGTCGAGTGCTTGGCGCAATTCGTCAAAGCTGGCTGGATTGGAATCGGCAGTGGCTAGACGCCATAACAATAGATTGCGAATCTGGGTGTCACTGGTGGTGGCCATGGTGGCACGGACGTAACTCCAATCACCGCGCTCCGCTGCCCGCAATGAAGTCCTTAGGAGCTCTATCGGGGTTGTTGGCACAGGAGCCGTAGCAAAATCCACCGGTACCGAGTTAGGAACTGGCGCAGGAGTTGGTGAGGGCGAGGTGGTCTCTTGAGCCAATGCCATGCCAGAGAAAAGCGGGCTCGAAGTCAAAAGGCCGGTCACAAAAATGGTTAAAGCGGCTTTACGCGTGTCAAACACGGACATTTCAAAAATACTCCGGCGAGGATCACCACTGGGTGGGGGAGGGCAGTCTTCGCGTTGCAACCGGCGGGCCGATTAGAGGGAACAGAAAGCTTTGATCTTTGGAATCACCGTGCGTGTCTAGCGACCAAATCCCACTGAACCTAGTCGTATGTGTGAAAAAATCAGGGCAAGCACAGCCCGATGCGCGCTATTTGGCCTGCCCTTGGGTCTTGCATCCATATGAATTGCGGTCGAGAAGGGCATTCACGATCCACTCACGTTTCAGCTAGGCCAGTTCGACCCATGACGGTTTTTAAAGGCGTTTATACCGCCCTGATTACGCCCTTCAAAGATGGCAAGGTCGATGATGCGTCTTTTCAGGCCTTAATCGAACGCCAAATCGAAAACGGCGTACACGGAATCATTCCTGTCGGGACGACAGGCGAGAGCGCGACTGTGGACGATGCTGAGCATTGGCATTTGTTCGACTTGGCGATTGAGGCAGCAAATCGGCGCGTGCCCGTGTTGGCAGGCTGTGGCTCTAACGATACCCAAGCGGCGATCCGGCATATGCAAGTAGCCAAAAAGGCGGGTGCAGATGGGGCTTTGATTGTTGCCCCTTATTATAACAAGCCAAGCCAAGCAGGCCTGATTGCGCACTTCAATGCGCTTGGGAATGCCGTGGATATGCCAATCATGGCCTATAATATCCCTGGTCGCACCAATGTCGACATTTTGCCCGACACGATGGCCGAAATTGCCAAGCATCCCAATGTTGTGGCCTTAAAGGACAGCGCGGGTGATCCTTCACGCACTGCATTGCATCTGGCCCGCATTACAAAGCCATTCTCGATCTTTGCAGGTGACGACAATCTGGCTTTGGGGTTTGCCGCCTATGGGGCAGTGGGCTGTGTATCGGTGCTGTCCAACATTATGCCAAAAGAATGTGCGCAACTTCAGGCTCTCTTGGCTTCTGGTCAATTGGCTGAGGCGCGCGCTTTGAACCAAAAACTGGATCCCTTACAGCGCGCCTTATTCCTCGAACCCAATCCTGGCCCGGCGAAATTCGCCATGGCGACTTTGGGCCTTTGCGCTGAAGATTTGCGGCTGCCTTTGGTGCCCCCCATCCCTGCAACGCGCGTTGCAGTACAAACGGCCATGATCGCAGCCGGGGCGTTACGAGGCAATTAGGCCATGCGCCCAGAACAACCCCGCAAGCTGATCGCTGAAAACAAGCGCGCGCGCTTTGATTATTATATTGAAGATACTTATGAAGCGGGCTTGGTGCTAACCGGTACCGAGGTGAAAAGTCTGCGCCTTGGCCGTGCCAATATCGCCGAAAGCTATGCCAGCCCAGAGCATGGCGAGGTTTGGCTGATCAATTCCTATGTGCCTGAATATGGTCCAGCCTCGCGCTTTAACCACGAGCCTCGGCGCAAACGAAAACTACTGTTGCGCGAGCGGGAGATCAATAAATTGTTCGCCGCCGTTGACCGCGAAGGGCGCACAGTCGTGCCTCTAAAGCTCTATTTTAATGAGCGCGGGATGGTGAAGTTAGAGCTGGCGCTCGCCAAGGGCAAAAAGGATCACGACAAACGCGATTCAACCAAGGAGCGCGAGTGGAAGCGAGAGCAAGGGCGCTTGCTGCGCGATCGGGGCTAAAGCCATGTCGGGCTGGTTGGACCGCTTTTATCGCTTTTTCACCGAAATGGACTCCACTGCCGCCCGCGCGGTTTGGGTTGCATTCATTTTGTTCTCAATCGCCGGCGTTGTGCTGACTGCGGGCATGTTGTTCGTGGATTTAGACCAAGGCGGCATCGCACAATTTCTGCGTGGCATGCGCGATGCGTGGTGGGCCCCAGCGGCAGTTACGGGAACCTTCATCACCTTAGCCTTTATCGGTGCACCGCAAGTCGTGTTAATCGCTGCAACTGTCGCCGTGTTCGGCCCATCGGAAGGGATTGTGCTGAGCTGGATTGCAACACTGCTTTCGGCGCAAGTGGGTTTCATGCTTGGGCGGGTAGGCGGCGCTGCGGCCCTGTCTAAGCTTTTAGGCGGGCGTGGTGGCCGGGCGCTGCGCTTCATTGGCAAGAATGGCTTTCTAGCCAGCCTTATCATCCGCTTAGTGCCATCAGGCCCTTTCATTGTCTGCAACATGGCATTGGGAGCGGCCAAGGTGAGACTGACATCCTTTATTGGCGGAACGGGAATTGGAATTCTGCCCAAAATCTGCCTCGTTGCTTTCGGCGCGCATGGGGTGGGCGAGGTCCTGAAAGGTGAAAACCAAGGCGCAATTTGGTTTTTTGTCGCCGCCGCAATCATCTATTTGGTGCTCGCCTTGGTGGTGCGGCCGATGCTAGGCAAGGGCCAAGCACAAGAGGGCCTTGATTAAGCTCAAATTTTGGATTAATTTGCTGTCAAAGAGGTAGAAAATATAACTATGCGCAAATTTTTTCCAACAAAGGGAATAAGCACACAAGATTTTGCTGCAACCCTGCGGGTTGGGCAGGAGATTGCGGCTGCGCAATATGATTTGGCCCAACGGGCTGGGTCCCTGCTATTGGATGCCGGTCGACTTAATCTGAAGCTGGCAGGGCTGCTTATCAGCCCTTGGGCGCGCAAGAGTCGCTAGACCAATCGGTTGAGTGACGGCGCTCAGGGGTAAAGCGCCGTAAAGGGCCAAAAGAAGGCTCACTCTTCAAAATTCAGCAAATCAGGCGATACAACATCATGACCCAATCCATTCGTATTTTTGACACCACCATGCGCGATGGCGAGCAATCCCCCGGCGCGTCCATGACCCATGACGAGAAGATCGAGCTCGCCAAATTGCTCGAAGATATGCGCGTCGATGTCATTGAGGCGGGTTTCCCAATTGCTAGCCAAGGCGATTTCGAAGCCGTTCAAGCCATTGCACGCACCATCAAGACCAGCACTGTCTGTGGCCTGTCGCGGGCAGGGGCGAAGGATATTGAGCGCTGTGCCGAGGCTGTACGCCCTGCACCTTTGAAGCGGATCCATACCTTCATTTCGACATCGCCCATCCACATGAAGCATAAGTTGCAGATGGAGCCTGAAGCGGTTCTTGAAGCTATTCATGGCTCCGTCTCTCTGGCCCGCAATTTTACCGACGATGTCGAGTGGTCGGCAGAAGATGCCACCCGAACAGAGCGCGACTTTTTGTTGCGCGCAGTGGAAACAGCTATCCGAGCAGGGGCGACCACGATCAATCTGCCTGATACGGTCGGCTATTCCTTCCCGAGCGAGTATGGGGCGTTGTTCGCCGATGTGATCGCCAACGTGCCGGGGGCGGATGAGGTGATTTTCTCAGCCCATTGCCACAATGATTTGGGCCTCGCAGTCGCCAATTCCCTAGCAGCTGTCCAAGGTGGCGCGCGCCAAATTGAATGCGCCATCAATGGCTTGGGTGAGCGCGCGGGCAATGCAGCGCTGGAAGAAATCATCATGGCGTTGCGGGTTCGCGGTGATGGTATGCCTTATTCAACGGTTGTTGATGCGACACGCTTGATGATGGCTTCCAAAATGGTCAGCCGCATCACGGGCTTCCCAGTCCAGTATAACAAGGCAATTGTCGGCAAGAACGCCTTTGCGCACGAAAGCGGCATCCATCAGGATGGCATGCTGAAGCACGCCCAAACCTACGAGATCATGCGCCCGGAAGATGTTGGGCAAGGCGCCACCAATCTTGTCATGGGCAAGCATTCTGGTCGCCATGCCTTCAAAGATAAGCTGCGCGACATGGGTTATGAATTGTCAGACAATGCGTTCCAGGACGCATTTGGTCGCTTTAAAGCGCTCGCAGACCGTAAGAAGCACGTCTATGACGACGATATTATCGCCTTGGTGGATGATGCGGCTGCCCATTATGATGATGCGATCAAAGTGATGCGCTTGCGTGTGGTTGCGGGAACCGATGGTCCTCAAACCGCTGAAATCGATCTGGAAATTGACGGCAAGCCAGCGTGGACAACCCAACGTGGCAATGGCCCAGTCGATGCTGTCTTCAACGCGATCTCAGCATTGGTCCCCCACAGTGCGGTCTTGGACCTCTATCAAGTCCACGCGGTCACCGAAGGCACAGACGCGCAAGCCGAGGTGTCGGTGCGCTTGAGCGAGCATGGCCGGATCGTCACAGCGCGCTCTGCTGACGCGGATACCCTTGTGGCGTCAGCAAAAGCCTATGCCAGCGCTTTGGCCCGGCTGCGCGCGAAGCGTGAGCGCGGCGAGGATGCGCAAGCCGTAGGGTAAGCTTGTCAGTCCTTTAAGCGGGCAACACCAGCTCCACAAACGCCGAGAAATCGTCGGGCGGTGGGACGCTAAGGCGCATGGGCTCACCCGTCGTGGGATGGGTGAAGTCCAGCGTCGCGGCGTGAAGCATCAGGCGCGGGCAGGGTTTGCCGGCTAGCATGAGTAGCCCGCCATATTTAGTATCGCCTGCCAGCGCATGGCCGATTGCGGCGAAGTGCACCCGGATTTGGTGCATACGGCCGGTTTGGGGCGCAACTTCGACCAAAGACGCGGCGGGGCCAGACGACAGCACGCGATAATTTGTAAGAGCGGTTTGGGCGTCTGTTTCGCCCGAATTGGCCGCGCGCATCAGATCGAGCCCACCGGACTTAATTTTGACGAGAGGCAGGTCAATTTGGCCTTCCTCCACCATCAATTTGCCGCCAACCAGCGCAAGATAGCGCTTCTCTAGCTGACGTCCCGCGAACTGGGCGGACAAATGTGCGGCTGCGGGGCTGGTTTTTGCGACGATCAATAGGCCAGAAGTTTCTCGATCCAGCCGATGCACAAGTTTTGGCTTGCGACCTTTGCAGGTCGTGAAAGCGGCAAGAAGCCGATCAACGTCCCTCGTGATCCCTGATCCGCCTTGAACGGGTAGCCCCGACGGCTTGTTAAAGGCGATGAGCGCATCATCCTCATAAAAAACCAAGTCGCGAATATAGTCCCGCTCGTCTTGGCCGAGGGGGGCAGGGCCTTGAGCTGAAAAGCGACGTGGGGGACGATTGGCCATCGCCGCTGACTAGCCCATTTGAGGCTTAGGTCGCAAGGCATGGGCCAGGATGGTGCTCATGTGAGCCTCTACAGCCTCGCGCGGGATGCCGCAAGCTTCAAACTCCCCCTCTGCCCAAGCGTCGCATAGGCGTTCGAGCGTAAAGATCAGCGCGAGTGCTTCTGTGTTAGAGAGATGTGAGTGGCGCTCGATGATCGCCCTAATTTGGTGTTGCCGCGTCTGCGCCCGAATAGCGGCGATCATTGGATCTATTGTCGACAGATACCGAAGAGAGCGACGAAACAATCGATGCGACGTATGATGGGCTAGGAGGGCATCCAGCATCGCTGAGACAGTTTCTGCCTTGGCCAAAGCTTGAGCCTCTGCCTCTGCCCAATCAAGATAAATCGCGACAAAAATGGCTTTTTTGTCAGGAAAATGCCGGTAAAATGTTTGAGGGGCATAGCCCGCCCGTCGGGCGATGGCATTGGTTTGTGTGCCGTCGTAGCCCTGTTCCTCAAATTCCAATTGCGCTGCTTGGAGAAGTTCTGCCCGTCCTGATTTCCGACTTTTCATGGCTATAGACCTCAAGCTTGACAATAAGTGATATTCATATCACTTATTTACGGATGAACCAATCTCTTCTGCCAGTTAGCCCGCTTTGTGCCGCGATTGGTGTGCAAACGCCCTATGATCTGGTGGAAGCTGCCGGCACCAAAGTCGCCATTAGCCGTCATGGGGCTGGCCAGCCTATCTTGTGCCTTCATGCCACGGCGCATGGTGGCCGTGATTTCGAAAGCCTGAGCAACGCTTTGGTACCTTTGGGGTTTGAAATGGTGTGTGTCGACTGGCCCGGTCATGGACGAAGCCCACCCGATGCATCCGGCGAGCCAGCCAGCGCCAAACGCTATGCGGCTGTTCTCGAAGACCTTATTCCGATCTTGTTCGGCAAGGCTAAACCAATTGTCATTGGCAATTCTATTGGTGGCGCGGCCGCTTTGATTGCGAGCCTTTCAATGCCTGAGGCCATGCGCGCCTTGGTGCTGTGCAATCCCGGCGGGCTGGCTCCGCTCGATCGTCTGGCAACCACGGTAATCCATCTCTTGGTCAAGTTTTTCGAAGCCGGTAGTCGTGGTGCGCGGTGGTTTCCGTGGGCTTTTGGGCTCTATTATCGGCTGGTTTTGTCTGGCAAACCTGCCCATACACAACGCGCGCGCATCGTCGCTGCTGGGCAGGAAATGGCATCGATCCTCGTAGAGGCTTGGCGCAGTTTTGGTCAAGCTGATGCCGATTTATCCGGGAAAGTGGCCAACTTGAGTCTGCCCGTCCTGTTTGCTTGGGCCAAGTCTGATCAGATTGTCGCGTGGTCGCGGTCCAAGCGCGCGGTGGAGACAATGCCCCAAGCAAAGGTGGAATTCTTCAAAGGCAGCCATGCCGCATTCTTAGAGGACCCCTCAGCGTTTCAAGATGCCCTTTTGGCGTTCCTCGGTGCTTTATCCGACTCACCACTTCGGCCTGACGTCGAGTTAACCTAGTTATTTTTCAAGTGAGTTCAGTAAAGGATGGGTTTGCTCAATTTTTCAGGGTTCAATTAATTAAATCAGAACCAAATTTTGCTAACAAATCCTCACACGCACTGAGTTAGAGCGGTTTTCCTGAAAAAGGAATCGAGTGTATTCCCAAATCAGGTGTGATGTGATTCACCATTTATGTTGGTGATGGAGGCCAACATGGATGGCAAAGATACTATCGATGGATTTGAGGTCTCGCGCGATTGGTGCA
>JAPZTJ010000062.1 GCA_027532555.1 Aquidulcibacter sp. | reverse complement strand
TCGTAGCCAAGAGCCCGTCCAACTCGCCGTCCGCTCCGTCGTTGAACGCGCCGTTGTGGAAATGATGTCCAACATCTATGGCGTCCCAGGCGCTAGCGCTTGCCAAGGTGCCTTCGGACCCAAAGGCGACCCCATGGGCCCCATCGGCAACACAGGTGCCTTCGTCCCACGCTCCGACGCCACCGCAGCCGGTGCCGCCGCACGCACCAACCCCAATAACTGGAACGATACACGCGATAAACGCGTCTCACGCTCACTCCGCGGTACACGCAACTAAAACAGTCGTTCCATGACACATTGACACCATGACAAAGAGCGGCCCATCAAGGCCGCTCTTTTGCTATGCGCAAGGTGAAACGGATGGGGAAAAGCACCATGGCTGTGGATTGGTCACATTGTAAGTCGGTCACGACCTATGAAAAGGTTGATTTGCCCCTCTTCCAGAGCACGATCCAACCCGCACAAAAGCCCGCTATCCTGCGCGGCCTTGTCCGCGACTGGCCAATTGTTAAAGCTGGTTTGATATCCGATCAGGAAGTCTGCGCTTATGTCGCCCGTCATGCGACAGACGCTCCGGCCAATTGTTTTTTTGCGCCGCCTGAAATCAAAGGGCGCTTTGGCTATGGGCCTGACCTTCAAGAATTCAATTTCGACGTGCGCTCTGCCTCTGTAGAAACACTTTTGAGCATTCTCCTGCGACTGCGCGACGTAGAGAACCCGCCTAGCATGTATGCAGGTGCCCTGCCCTTTCCGCAATTTTTCCCTACTTTATCGATGGAATGCCCGATGCCCTTGCTCGAGCCAAACATCGCTACAAAGGTTTCCCTGTGGATTGGCAATCAGACCCGCACAGCTGCCCACTGGGATCTGCCGCAAAACTTAGCCTGTGTGGTTGCTGGCAAGCGGCGCTTTACACTGTTCCCAATTGAACAGTTGAAGAACCTCTATATCGGCCCACTCGATCACACCTTAGCCGGCCAACCGATTTCGTTGGTGAACATTACCGATCCAGATCTCACAACCCACCCGCGTTTTATAGAGGCCATCGAAGCAGCCCAAATTGCAGACTTAGAGCCTGGGGACGTTTTGTATATGCCCAGCTTATGGATCCATCATGTGGAGTCGCTGACCCCAGTTGGCATGTTGGTGAATTTTTGGTGGCGCGATGGCCCTGAACATTTAGTGACCCCAAGCCTGACGCTCCAACACGCCCTTCTAACCTTGCGCGACCTACCCAAGGCCGAAAAGCAAGCCTGGAAAGCCATCTTCGACCATTATATCTTCCAATCTGACGAAGACCCCATGGCCCATATCCCAGAAGTGGCGCGCGGGGTTTTTGGTCCAATCACGCCAGACAGCTTGAAAAGGATCAAGGCGCGCTTGCGCCAGTCGCTCGACTTGGATTGAAACGACTGCCTATTTCCCGCTTTAGGAGAATTCTTTAACTCAAACTCCCGTCATTGGCACGAAACCCGCAATCCTACTCCCAACACCGGCCAAGTGTGCCGGAAAGAGACAGATCTCAAGATCTTGGAGTAGAACATGGCACAGGCAAAACATCTTATCGCAACTGCAGCTGCTTTGGCGTTCATCCCAGCAATCGCCAGCGCGCAGCATGCGCCTTACGAAGTCCTAAATGGTCAAGTTCAAATGGGCGATGTCGTTGCTAAGCTGAACGTCGAGTTCCAGACCAGCCATGGCACTGCTTCCAACAATCTCGCTACTGGTAATACCATGTCCGCGAAAGCGGTTGAGCAGAGCATGAATGTATCCAACACGCAAACATTGCGCGGAACCGTCTCAGCCATCAATTCGGTAACCGGTCAAAACGCCCGTGGCGTGACCCAGAGCACGGCTGTTGCACACGGCAATGCGGCCCAGGTTGAAGGTTGCTGCGCCACCATCGGGATCAATTCGACCCAAACCGCACAAGCTGACACCAAGATCACAGCTAAATCGACGATCCATGTTGGCTCCGCTGACTTCATTGTTTCGGGTGCTCAAGGTACCGCTAATAGTTTTGGTAGCTTCACCAAGAATGGCTACACACAAGGCAAAGTCACCCAAACCAGCGCTGCAAAAGTAGATGCTTCCTCCAACGTGACTGCTTGCTGCAATAATGGCGCAGTCTCGTCCAATGCCATCGGCGCTGCAAACTCAGCTCGTTGGGAAGGGGAATCGGCCACGATTTTTGCTGAAGTGGATCAAAACAACGCTGGTGATGTTACAACGACCTCGACCGTTGATGTCAAAAGCGCAACCAACGTCTCAAGCGGCGCAGCTGCAGCAGGCAACTTGGCCGAAATCCAAAACAAATGGGGCTATGCTCAAATGAGTGGCTCGCAAAACAATAGCGGCAATGTCTCGTCAAGCTCCATCGTCAATCTGGACAATTTCGAAGGCTTTGCCATGTCAGGTTCCAACTCAGTTGGTAACTCGGCTTTGCTGTCCAACTTAGGCTCAGATGTTTCGATGTTCATGGACCAAAACAACAGGGGCAACGTCTCGGCCACCACCAGCTTCTCCGGCGCATCGGCCAATGGCGGTGTGGGCCAAGCCACGTCTTCGGCAGTCGGCAATGCCATCACGGCTTATTCCTGTGCTTCCTGCGGCAATGAGAGCGTTTTGGTTGAGGGCCGCACGAACCAAACCAACAACGGCAACGTGACCGCGACCACCAATTTCAACGGCGGCAACATGGGCATGATCTCCGCCAGTGCGTCGGCCATTGGCAACAGCGCGACCTTCATCGCTCAACGCAGCGGCCACTAATTCACACGCTTTCACAGACGATAAAGGCGGCCCAAAAGGCCGCCTCAGACTGCTGACAAACCCCGTCATTTTGGCGGGGTTTTGTTTTGTATGTTGGGTTTTGGGGCAGATTGATTGAAGTAAAGTGGGGCTGGTTGGGTTAGGCGGGCCTCGGGTGGAGTATTGGGGCGATGATGAGGGCGATTTTCTTGATGTTTTGGGCGGTGGCTGCGAACAGGCATTGGCATTTGACGCGTACGAGACTTCGGAATCTGGCGTAGCGGTGCCCGTGGAGTTGCTTGGCGTCAGCAAACGAGCGCTCGACAGTTTCTTTTCGTCTTTTGTAAATGGCCTTGCCGTGAGGGGTGAGGCGTTGGGCATCGTTGCGGTCGCGTGCTTCCTGCCAGACATGGCGGGTCAGGGTGCGTTGAGCTTTGGGATTTGAAGTACAGCTTGCCAGCAACGGGCATGTCTTGCAGATTTTGGGATCGCTCTTGTATTGGCGATAGCCTGTGCGGTCGGTTGTGGCATAGGGCAGCAATTGGCCTTGGGGACAGCGATAGCCGTCGGCTTTTGGATCATAAGTGAAGGACTTTGGTCCCATCATTCCTTCGCGGGATGGGGTGGGACGACGATAGCCTGTTACGCCCGTAATCTCTCGATCCTCCAACCCCTTGGCGATGCCTGCTGTGGCATAGCCTGCATCGAGACCGACGAACTGGGTTTCAAAACCAAAGCGCTCGCGCTGACGATCCAAGCGCTCAAGATAGGGGATGCTGTCATGGACATTGGCTGGTGTGGCATAAGTGTCTGTAATGATGTTGCAGCGCCCATCGACGGTGCGGTGGTCGAGGTAGAAAAAGCCCTTGGGCTTGCCGTCGCGTACCATATAACCACTGTCGGGATCGGTGCGGGAGACTTTGCTTTCCTTGATCTGCGCTTCACGCGCTTTGGGCTTCATTGGCTTCTGGCCGTGGGCCTCTCGTTCTATGTTAATGGCTTCATCCAGCGCATCCCAATAATCAGAGCGCGACTTGATGACCATTTCCTTGGTGTACTTGTTCTTATTGGCATTGGCCTTCAAATGCGTGCTGTCGGTGTAAAGCACTTTGCCTTCAACCAAGCCATAAGCCATCGCCTGTTCGACAATCGCGTCGAAAATGTCTTGCGCAACAGATGTATCGTTAAAGCGCCGCCGTCGGTTCTGGCTGAGCGTCGATGCATCAAAAACCCCATCGGTCAGCTTCAATCGCAAAAACCAACGATAGGCGACATTGACCTCAATCTCACGCACCAGCTGGCGCTCTGAGCGAATGCCAAACAAATAGCCAACGAACAACGCCTTGAACATCAAAGTCGGATCAAGCGGCGGGCGACCATTGTCGGCGCAATACAAGCCCGCAACGCGCTCATGGATAAACGAAAAGTCGATCACCGCCTCAATCTTACGAAGCAAATGATCCTTGGGAACCAACTCCTCAAGTCTAACCATCTCAAGGGCGGTCTGTTCAGGTTCAGGATGTCTCAACATATCCCAATGAATCACAAACCCCCAGCCAAGGCCAGGGGTTTGTCAGCAGTCTGAGCCGCCCCAAAAGGCCGCCTTTTTTTGCGTTTAGACTAACCCAAAGTCACAAAAGCTCTTCTGGGCGAACATCAAAGCTCTTATTGCAATACTCGCAACGTACTCGGATGAAGCCATCGGCTTCAATCATGTCGGCTGCCGCCTCTGCTCCAAATTGCTTGAGCAAGGCCAAAATGCGATCACTGGAGCACGTACAGGCGGTTTCGATTGGTCGCGCCTCAAACAGGCGCACGCCGTCTTCGTGGAACAGCCGAAACAGCAAATCCCCCGCAGACAGTTCGGCATTGACTAACTCTCGGTCTTCCAGAGTTTCAAACAGGATGGAGGCATGCTCCCAAGCCATCGACGTGTCGCCGCGCGCACTGTCACCGGCAACCTGCTGAATCAAAGCCCCACCTGCCCGCCATTGTGTACGCCCTGCAGGACCATGGGTTTCTGCGCAAGCGATCCGGATGCGGGTTGGGATTTGTTCTGACTGTGCGAAGTAAAGTGCCGCTGCCTCGGCCAGAGTATCACCTTCCAACGCGACGGTGCCCTGATAGCGATCCATGTCATCGCCTTGATCTACGGTCATGGCGAAGAGCCCGGGTCCAATCAGCTCAAGCAAGGTAGGCTCAGAATTCTGCGCTAACAGCTCGGCCAACGCCACGCCATCTACATTGGCATAGCCGCGTAAGGCACCATTCGTGCGATATTCAGCCACGATAAAGCGGATCGGCCCTTCAAGGCCATTCTCGCCCTGCACTTGAATAATCAGCTTGCCATCGAATTTCAGCGAAGCCCCAACCAAAGCGGCTAAGGTCAACATTTCGCCCAACAGGCGTGCAACACAATCGGGATATTTGTGGCGCTGCAGGATCTCATCAACCGTTGCAGGGCCAAGCCGCACAATGCGTCCGCGTACGGGTTCACCGTCAATTTGAAACGCTGCCACAATATCGTCTGCAGCGGCCATCAAGTCCGCATCGGGATCGGAAGGATTGGCACCAAAGGTCATTGGCTTGCCCCTTTCCCTAAACACCAAGTCAGGACAGCTTTTTGTGCATGAATCCGGTTCTCGGCCTCGTCAAAAATACGACTCTGAGGGCCATCCATCACAGCATTGGTGACTTCTTCGCCGCGATGGGCCGGCAAGCAGTGTAGGAAAATCGCGTCCGGCTTAGCTTGTGCCATCAACTCTTCGTTCACCTGATAGGGCCCCAACGCCTGCATGCGCTCACCGACATTGGTATCGCCCATCGAGACCCACGTATCGGTCACGACACAATCTGCGCCCGCAATCGCCTCGGCTGGGTCATCAAACACCTCAACAACAGCCCCTGCCGCGCGCCCTGCCGCCAATACCTCATCCGAAGGTCGAAAGCCTGCTGGACAAGCTGCAGCCACGTGGAAGCCCAGTTTCGAGGCAGCATGGATAAAGCTCGTCAGAACATTGTTACCATCGCCCGCCCAAGCGATCTTCGCACCCTTGAGCGCGATGCCAGCTTCTTCCAAAGTCATAAGATCTGCCAAAATCTGACATGGATGGGAAAAATCCGTCAGCGCATTGATGACAGGGACAGTCGCATACTCAGCCAATTCCAACAGGCTGGCATGACTATTGGCGCGCAAAGAGATGACATCGACCATGCGTGATAACACCCGCGCGGTGTCTGCAATCGACTCGCCACGACCCAATTGGCTGGTGGCAGCATCCATCATCAACGTCTGCCCACCCAATTGCCGCATAGCCGCATCGAAAGACACGCGGGTGCGGGTTGAGTTCTTCTCGAAAATAGCTGCCAACACATGGCCAGAAAGTGGGGCATCGGCATCGACCTTGCCTTTGGGCCAGCCTTGGCGCGCGCGCTTGCGGGCATGGGCTTCATCAAGAATAGCCCGCACTTCCTCAGGCGCGAGGAGATCAATATCGATAAAATGGCGCATAGTGAAACGTCCAGTCAGACCGGCTTAGGCCGCTGCTTTGACCTCTGCTTGGGCTGCAGCCAAGGCTGCGTCCAAGATCGAGATGGCTTCAGAAACATCGTCTGGCGACACGATCAGAGGTGGGGCCATACGCAACACATTTTGGCCAGCGGTACCAACCAGCATTCCGCGCTCAAAGCACAACTGACGCACTTTCAGGGGGTCAATTGTCAACTTCAATCCGGCCAACAAGCCTTTGCCGCGTACATCGACCACGAGGTCTGGGTAGCGGTCCTTCAGGCCAGCCAAGGACTGGTGCAGATGATTGGAGATATCGCGCACATGCTCAAGGAATTCAGGTTGGCTAATCTCGTCAAAGGTTGCGTGACCAACTGCCATCGCCAGCGGGTTGCCGCCAAAGGTCGATCCATGAACGCCGCGAACCATGCCGCTTGCTGCTTCTGCCGTGGCTAGGCATGCCCCCATGGGGAAGCCGCCACCCATGCCTTTTGCTACAGCCATCACATCTGGAGTAATGCCGGCCCATTCATGGGCAAACAGCTTGCCAGTCCGCCCAGCGCCCGATTGCACTTCGTCAAAAATCAGCAAGATGTCATGTTCGTCGCACAAGGCACGCAGGCCCTGCAAACATTCGTTTGGCACGGCGCGCACGCCACCTTCGCCCTGCACAGGCTCTAGGATGATGCCAGCCGTTGTGGGGCCAATGGCCGCTTTTAAAGCTTCGTGATCACCGAACGGCAATTGGCGATAGCCCGGCAACGGCGGGCCAAAGCCTGCCAAGTAATTTGGGTTAGCCGCCGCATTGATGGCTCCATAGGAGCGGCCATGGAAAGCCCCCTCAAAGCCCAATATCTCAATCCGCTCAGGATTGCCTTTGGCTGAATGATATTTGCGGGTTAACTTCAAGCAGGCTTCAATCGCCTCAGTCCCGGAATTGGCAAAAAACACGACATCAGCAAACGTTGCATCGGTGTATTTTTGCGCCAGCGAGCGCTGGAGTTCAGTTTGATACATGTTGGACATGTGCCAGATTTTATTGGCCTGCTCGGTCAAGGCTGCGACCAGCTTTGGATGACAATGACCCAGACTGTTGGTGGCAATCCCAGCAATGAAGTCGAGATAGCGCTTGCCCTCAGCCGTAAAGACTTCAACGCCTCGCCCTTGCACGAAATCGGCTGGAGCGGGGGAATAGACGGGCATTAACGGGGCAGCGCTCACGGATTACTCTCCAAATCAGGGGTTTCGACCGATAAGACCAAACGAAAAAGGGCCCAGCGTCTGCTAGGTCCCTCGTTCGAAGCCAAGTCGGACAGGGTCCTTTTACAGCCTTATGCGCGCATGCGCCACCCCGTCTTGAACACCCGCCAACAGGCAAAAACCAGCAAGAGGCTGATCACACCGGTCGACACAGCGCTCGTCATGACATCAGCATCAGCATGGCCGGTAAATCCGTAACGGAAGCCATCAATCAGATGGAAAACCGGGTTCCAAAGCGACAGCGTATGGAAGGGTTCGGGGAGCACTTTGATAGAATAAAATGTACCCGACAAGAAAGTCAGTGGCGTGATCAAGAAGCTGGTGACGAAGGCCAAGTTATCAAATTTGTCCGCCCATATCCCGCCCAAGACGCCAAAGGCGCCAAACATGATCGCCCCGGTCAACCCGAAATAAAGCGTCCAGCCGATGTGCTTCGGAATCACATTGGCAAAAATCGTGATCGACACGGCCATTGCCAAGGCCACCAATAGCCCACGCGTTGTCGCCCCAGCGATAAATCCTGCAGTCAGTTCGCCTGCCGACAAAGGCGGCATCAGAAAATCCACCGTTGTGCCTTGGACTTTCGCAACGATCAGAGACGACGAGGAATTGGCAAACGCATTTTGAATGATCGACAACATGATCAAGCCAGGAGCCAGGAAGTCCGCGAACGGGATCCCACTCATCATCCGTTTGTCGGCCCCAAAGGCCATGACAAACACCACCATCAACAGCCAAGTTGAGACAACTGGGCCAAAGATCGTTTGGACCGCCACTTTCCAGAACCGGCGCACTTCGCGCTGATAAAGCGTTTGCAGGCCAATCCAATTCAAAGCGCCATAGGCGCGCGGTGCGGGGGGAGTCGCAGGCTGTGTCATGCGCTTAGTTTGACCTCACCGAGCTGTGAAGGAAAGGCCTTTCGCACACCAAACCCTGTCCATAAGCGGCAAACTTGCTTAGTTTGCTGCTCATGAATCCATTCTTAGAAGCATTGGTCCAGCCAAGCCGCACCTTGGTGATGGGCGTTATCAATGCCACACCCGATAGCTTTTCCGACGGCGGCCAATTTTTGAGCGTCGACGCAGCCCTGGCGCAGGCGCGCAGACTTATCGCGCAAAGGGCGGATATTCTCGATATTGGCGGCGAAAGCACCCGCCCTGGCTCTGATCCAGTTGAGAGCGGCGAGGAACTTGCGCGGGTCCTTCCGCTCATTGAGGCGATCCGGCGCGAGAGCTCGATTGCCATATCCATCGACACCCGTAAGCCAGAAGTGGCGCGCGCGGCCGTTGCGGCGGGGGCAAATTGCTGGAACGATGTGTCAGCCTTGACCTTTACGCCAGAGTCCATGGCCACCGCAGTGGCCCTCGACGTGCCTGTTGTGCTGATGCATGCGCAGGGCGACCCAAAAACCATGCAGCAAGACCCCCAATATCGCGACGTGACCGGCGAAGTTTTGAATTTTCTGGTGGGACGGATTGGCCAAGCGATCCAAGCTGGCATGAAACTCTCCAATATCATTGTCGATCCTGGTATCGGCTTTGGCAAAACCTTAGCGCACAATCTAACCCTGTTGCAGGACATGCCACGGTTTGTTGCTCTGGGCCGTCCGGTTCTGGTTGGAGCCTCCCGCAAGCGCTTCATCGCCGCTTTGGACCAAGGTGCCGCGGTAGAGGACCGATTGGGCGGATCAATTGCCGCGGCACTCTATGCCGCACAACAGGGGGCACAAATCCTGCGGGTTCATGATGTCGCTGAGACGCGCCAAGCTTTGACCGTGCAAAAGGCATTGTTGGACAACTAGGAAACTCGATTTGGCTCATTCATTCTCTTTGTCAAAAAGTGAGAGGCAATTTCATGACGACTGAACCCAAAGGCCGTGTGTTGATTGTGGCGGGCAGTGACAGCGGGGGTGGGGCTGGCATTCAGGCCGACATCAAGGCCGTCACCGCGCTGGGTGGCTTTGCCATGACGGCTGTCACTGCCATCACCGTGCAGAATACGCTGGGCGTGTTCGACGTGCATCCGATCCCCCTCAAAGTCATTCGAGACCAAATTTCCTGTGTGGCAAGCGATCTGGGCGTCGATACCGTCAAGACCGGTATGCTGGGCAGCATAGAGACCGTCGAAACAGTGGCCGAAGCACTGGAAGCTTACACCAAGTCGGTACCCCGTGTGATAGATCCGGTCATGGTGGCCAAAGGCGGACATCCCTTATTGGAAGACAAGGCTGTTGCCGCCGTCAAAAGCCTGATGATCCCCTTGGCGGGTCTGTTGACCCCCAATGCGCCGGAAGCTGAACGCCTTGCCGATGTTTCGGTCGACGGCATCAATGGTCAACGCCGGGCGGCTGAGCGCTTGTTGCGGCTGGGCGCAAGTGCAGTTCTGGTCAAAGGTGGCCATATTCCCGGCGCGCGCTTTACCGATCTTTTGGCCACACAAAAGGGCGAAGTCTTCTTTGAGGCAGAACGCATTGATACCCCATCGACGCATGGCACGGGTTGTACCTTAGCCAGCGCCATTGCTGCCCTCCTCGCGCAAGGCGTCGAACTGGAAGAAGCGGTTGAACGCGCGCGTGCCTATCTGGTTGAAGCCATCAAACGTGCACCCGGCTTTGGCAAAGGCCACGGCCCCCTGAACCACGCTTGGCCATTCCAGAAATGAGCGAGGATCTAGAGACCAGATTGATCGACATGGTGCGGGCCAGCCCGAAAGTGATGGAGGTCCTTAGGCTGGTTCGTGATGCCAACTTGCCAGATTGGCGCCTTGTCGCGGGCTCTATCTATGGCACCGTTTGGAATGGTTTGACCGCAAGGCCCGCCGATTACGGCATCAAGGATTATGACATTTGCTATTTCGATCCCGATACTTCTTGGGACGCTGAAGACCAGATTATCAAAGCTGTCGACGACCTATTGCCGGAGTCCTTGAAGCCCTTGGTTGAAGTGCGCAATCAAGCCCGTGTGCATCTGTGGTTTGAGCAACGCTTCGGCAGCCCCTATGCGCCACTCAGTTGTACGGACGAATCGCTAGAGCGCTATTTGTGTTTCAGTGATGCGGTAGCCGTGCGGCTTGAAGCCGATGATAGTATCAGCCTCGCAGCGCCCTTTGGGCTGGAAGATGTGTTCGCAATGATACTGCGCCCGAACCCAAAACGGGGCGCGACCGGCAATACCAAAGCCAAAGTGGCTGGCATTCAAGCCCGCTGGCCGGAAATTCAATTTAAGGAAGCCTGATATGCGCCAATTTCTCGTCGATGCCTTCGCCTCAAAGCCCTTCACGGGCAATCCTGCCTGTGTGGTAGAGCCGTTTGATGTGTGGCCAGATGCGGCTTGGATGCAGACTTTGGCGATGGAGAATAATCAAGCCGAGACTGCTTATCTGTTGCGGACCGATGATCCTGCGCGTTTTGGCCTGCGCTGGTTTACCCCTGCGCTCGAAATCGCCCTGTGCGGTCATGCGACTTTGGCCTCGGCCCATGTCTTGCTCAAAGAAATGGGTGTTCAGGCATCAAGTCTTACATTTGACACCATGAGTGGTCCGCTGACGGTGCGCACGCTTGACCATGGTCAGATGGAACTCAACTTCCCAGCCAATCCCCCCGTTCAAATCGCCACCCCAGACGGATTGGCAGAAGCCTTGGGTGCAGAAGTCGTTGAAACTTGGGTCGGCAATTACGCTGTCGCGATTGTCAAAAGCGAGTCCGTCGTTCGCGGGCTAAAGCCCAATTTGGCGGAGATTGAGCGGATTTGTACCGAGAAGTTAGAGCGAAATCGCGGCAATCTAATGGTGTCCGCTTATGCGGATCCTGGTGCAGAGTATCAGGTGGTCAGCCGCTTCTTTGCGCCTGGCTCAGGCATTGCGGAAGACCCCGTGACAGGCTCCGCCCATTGCATCATTGCACCCTTATTCTCCGACAAGTTGGGCAAAGCTTGCCTCACCTATTTCCAAGCCTTTCCCGGTCGCGGTGGTGCTTTGACCTGTGAGGTCGTAGGCGACCGTGTGCTCCTGCGCGGCACTGCGGTGACTGTACTCGATGGCCAATTGCGGGTTTAGCCCCCTTTCTTGTTCCCTCATGAACCCCTAAACCCGTGATCAAATTCTTGGAGAACAATGATGGCAAATCCTGAGTGGAAGCGTGTTGAAGCGCATATGAACCGGGTCTTCCGCACAAAGGACGTGATCTTGAAGCCACGCGCCGGCGTTAAGGATTCGATGGAAGTGTATTTGGGTCCTGAGTTCTTGGGCACGGTCTATATCGATGAAGATGAAGGCGAGACCTCTTACATCTTTGAAATGGCCATTCTGGATATTGATCTGGAAGACTAAACACACAAGTGAAAGCTAGAAAAAAGCCCGCCTCAGAAGTTCTGTGGCGGGCTTTTCTTTTGATTTTACAAGACGCTCAGCATGCTTGCGACGAGTGGGTGGCGCACGATATCGACGTCGGCCAATCTTACGACGGCGACATCATCGAGGCGGTCAAGCGCATCTGCAATCTGGCCAAGGCCAGATAGCTCAGGCAAAAGGTCGGTCTGGGCTGGGTCGCCGGTAACAACCATGGTGGAGTGCCAGCCTAAGCGGGTCAGCAGCATTTTGAGTTGGCCGTAGGTGCAGTTTTGCGCCTCATCAATCACCACAAAAGCATTGTTCAAAGTTCGCCCGCGCATAAAGCCAATGGGGGCAATTTCAATCAGGCCCTCAACCATCATGGTTTTCAGACGCTTTGGACTCAATCGGTCAGAAAGCGCATCCATCAAAGGCCGCAGATAAGGGGCCAGTTTTTCTTCCATATGTCCGGGCAAGAATCCGATCGACTCGCCAGCCTCAACCGCTGGCCGAGACAAGACGATGCGCGACACGCGCCCTGCTTCCAAAGCTTCTACTGCCTTGGAAATAGCCAGATACGTCTTGCCTGTGCCAGCTGGGCCAATGGCCACGACAAGCGGGTTCGAATCGATGGCATCCATCAACTTTTCCTGACCAGCGGTGCGAGGCTTAACCTTTTTGAGGAAGCTCTGGTCACGATCTGGCCCGTCATCCTGTGCCGTTGGGTTCCAGCCAAACAGCGCCCGCACATTCGACTCTTCTTGCACGTAAGAGCCATGTTTCGACCCCCCTAAGCTGTGCGATTGACGCGACTGCTCTGCTTGATCACGGGTGCGACGGACTGCTGGGCGTTTAGCCATAGACATGCTCCTTCAGGACGGACTTCATGGAAACAAAAAACGCCGCAGACCTTGAGGGCTGCGACGCACAAAGAATTGTTGAATGCCAACAAGACGCTTAGAGAGCCGACCAAGAGGTCGGCAGGATCTGGATCATAAATGGTCGCGTGTGCGATCACTAAGCCCCCTAATCGCGGGTGCATCGAAGACCTCTTCGACCTTGCCGCGAATCTCTGTTGCGATGTCATCCTAGCAGAGTAAATGAGTTGTTAACGTCATAAAATCTTGTCGAAAGGGATCTTTCTTATGAACTTTATTCCAGGTGCCTATTCTTTAGGCGATGCGACCCCCACTCTGCCAGCGTCGGGCGATTATTGGATCGCACACAATGCGACGGTGATTGGTGATTGCGTCCTGCATCATAACGCAAGCATCTGGTTTAATGCTGTTTTACGCGGAGACTGCGACACCATTACAATTGGCGAGAACTCCAATGTTCAAGACGGCGCGATCCTTCATACAGACATTGGCATCCCGCTGACGATTGGGAAAAACGTCACGGTCGGTCATTTGGCCATGCTCCATGGGTGCGAGATTGGCGACAATAGCTTGATTGGCATTGGTGCCGTGATCCTAAATCGGGCGGTGATTGGCAAAAATTGTATCATTGGGGCCAAAGCGCTGATCCCAGAAGGCAAAGTGATTCCCGACAACTCCCTCGTAATGGGTGCACCTGGAAAAGTGATTCGCGAGGTCACCCCTGACCAAGCTCAGTTCCTAACTGGCTCTGCGTTGCACTATGTCGAAAATTGGAAACGCTTTCACGCAAGTTTGAAGCCAGTGCCTGCATCATAAGCGCGATCGTCATATCGTTGGAATGAAACTCGGTTATCCCCCTATCGTGTTATCGAACCAGAGGAGAAAAATCGTGATGCGAGCCGCCAAATTCATTCTTGCGCCTGCTTGCCTAAGCCTATTTCTGGCTGGCTGCGCGACAGAACTACCGATTGGGGAACGCATTGCGCGAGCCACGCCTGCTGTAAATGTCGTCGCTCGCGGTGAAACAGTCCCCGTTGGCTCCGTCAACCAAGATGCAGCCGATGATCCAGCGATCTGGCGCAACCCTGCCCGCCCTGAAGCCAGCTTAATCGTGGGGACAGACAAGAAGGCTGGCCTTTATGCTTACGGATTGGACGGCAAGATACGTGACTTCTTCGATGCTGGTCGGGTCAATAATGTGGATCTTCGGGCCGATATCTTGGTCGCTGGCACTCCGCAGATTGTCGTGGCCGCCAGCGACCGCAACGACCTAACCCAAGCCAAAGTGGCGCTATTCACGCTGGACCCAATCTCAGCCAAACTAACCCCACTGGGCACAATTGCTGCGGGGGTTGGCGAGGCTTACGGCATCTGCCTCGCTCAGACCGAGGGCAAGCTTTTTGCCTTCATGGTGCTGAAGGACGGCACAATCCATCAGGTGGCTTTGGATTTGGTAGGCCAAACGCCAGTCGGCCAAATTGTGCGCACGATGAAGCTTGGCACTCAATCTGAAGGCTGCGTCGTCGATGAAAAGACCCAGCGCCTCTATGTCGCCGAAGAAGACGTCGGCCTCTGGCGCTTTGATGCAAGACCTACTGGAGCCCTTACACCCACCAAGATTGCCCCCGCCGATGGCAAGAACATCGTTGCGGACGCCGAAGGTGTTGCTTTGGCCGAAGGCCCAGGCGACGCACGCTATATTCTGGTCTCCAGCCAAGGCGACAATGCTTATACCATCTATCGGGCGAGTGATGAGAGTTATGTGGGTCGCTTCAGGATTGCCGCGGGGGCCTATGGCGCGACTGAGGAGACCGATGGGATTGAGTTGATTGTCGGCGACTTTGGGCCTGCCTTCCCGGGCGGCTTATTTATCGCCCAAGATGGCATGCAAGCTGGGGGTGCACAAAACTTCAAACTGGTGGCTTGGGACGATATCAAAGCGGCCATCGGCCTGCCCAACTAGGATAAAACCTTAAAAAACAAGCGCCTGACATCAATCAAGCGCTTGTTTTATTGTTCAATTCTAACAGTAGGCGACCCTAGATCGCGCCGTGACAGGCCTTAAAGCGCTTACCAGACCCACAAGGGCAAGGCGCATTGCGCGGCGTATCGAGCCATGCGCGCGGCATTTCACCCAATGCGGACGGCACCAAATCATCCGAAGCAGCGCCCATTTCATCAAGTCCGGTTGCTGGCAATGGATGGCTGGACAGCCAATTCGGATTGAGGCCTAAGCCATCACCAATGCCTGCGCCAAAGCCACCGTCAATAGTGGCCATGCTTGGATCAAAGTCAGCTGGCACCATCGGCTGATCAGGCTGAACCAATTGTACGTTCATGAGGAAGCGCGTGACATCGGCGCGCAAGTCCGTCCGCATTTTCTCAAACATCGAGAAAGCGTCGGTCTTATATTCGATCAGCGGATCGCGTTGACCATAGCCACGCAAATGGATGACTGAGCGTAAGTGATCGACTTGGGTCAAATGCTCGCGCCATTTGAGGTCGATGGTCTGCAACAAAACTTGCTTTTCGATGTAGCGAGATTGTTCCTCACCCATCATTGCGACTTTTTCAGCCCAAACCTTATCCGAGGCCTCGATAATAGCTTGGCGGATATCGTTATCATCCACCCCTTCTTGCGCAGCCATGTCCTTGGCAGGAATGGTCAAGCCCAGAACGTCTTGTACTTCGGCTTCCAAGCCGTCGGTATCCCATTGTTCCGGGAGCAGCTTTGGCGGCATATAAGCTTCGCACAAGGTGTCGATGACTTCGTGGCGCATATGCCGCACGGTTTCTTCAACATCTTCCGTGCGCATGAATTCCTTGCGCTCTTCAAAGATCTGCTTGCGCTGATCATTGATCACATCGTCATATTTGAGCAGATTTTTGCGGATTTCGAAGTTACGGGCTTCTACGCGCTTTTGGCTGATTTCCATCGCCTTATTCATCATGCGCTCTTCGATGGGCTCATCTTCATCCACCTTTAGAACACGCAAAATGCCGGCCATACGCTCACCGCCGAAGATGCGCAGCAGATCGTCATCGCAGGAGATATAGAAGCGGCTCCTGCCGGGGTCGCCCTGACGACCGGTGCGCCCGCGCAGCTGGTTGTCAATCCGGCGACTTTCGTGACGCTCGGTCCCCAAGACATAGAGGCCACCCAGCTCCATGGCTTTGGCTTTTTTGACCGCAATGTCGGCCATGATCTCGTCATGCAGGCTACTCAATTCAGCCTCAGTCAGCGCCCGACCCCAAGCGGCCTCGCGGGTGCGACGCTCCTTTTCAAGGCGCATTTCTGGGTTGCCGCCCAGCTGAATGTCTGTCCCGCGACCGGCCATGTTGGTAGCGATGGTGACAGCCCCGGGCACACCCGCTTCTGCAACGATTTCGGCTTCCTCGGCATGCTTATGCGCGTTCAGAACCGAATGCGGGATATTGTCAGCTTTCAGCAATTCAGAAATCGTCTCTGACTTCTCAATCGAGGCAGTGCCCACAAGGATCGGCTGACCGCGCGCATAGCATTCATGGATATCGCGCATGATGGCTTTATTCTTGCCAGCTTCATTTTGATATACGACATCGTTCTCATCGATCCGCGCAACTGGACGATTGGTCGGGATCTCCACGACTTGAAGGCTGTAGATATCCTCAAACTCAGCCGCTTCGGTCTGGGCCGTACCAGTCATGCCGCCCAGCTTCTCGTAGAGCCGGAAGTAATTTTGGAAGGTGATAGACGCCAACGTTTGGTTTTCAGGTTGAACTGGAACAAGTTCTTTGGCTTCGATGGCCTGATGCAAGCCATCCGACAACCGCCGACCCGTCATCATCCGACCGGTGAATTCATCGATCAACACGACCTCATCGTCTTTAACGATATAGTCCTTATCACGGGTATAGAGCACATGGGCACGCAAGGCTTGGTTGGCATGGTGCACGATCGATGTATTGACGGCCTCATAGAGAGCACCCTCAAGCAGGCCGCGCTCTCGCAGCAAATCTTCAATATGTTCTGAGCCCTGTTCGGTATAAACCGCCGAACGCTGTTTCTCGTCATGCTCATAATCATCTTTGTCGAGCAAATAGATGAGCTCATCCATCGCGCGATAGAAGTCTGAACGATCGTCTGTCGGGCCGGAGATGATCAGCGGCGTACGCGCTTCGTCGATCAGAATAGAGTCAACTTCGTCGACAATCGCAAAATGGTGCTCACGTTGGACCATTTCATCGAGCGTATATTTCAGATTATCGCGCAGATAATCGAAGCCGAATTCGTTGTTGGTGCCATAGGTGATGTCTTTTGCGTAATTGGTGCGGCGCTCGCGGTCATCAAGGCCAGGAACGATCACGCCCGTTTCCATACCCAAGAAGCTATAGACCCGACCCATCCATTCGGCGTCGCGTCGGGCCAGATAGTCATTGACCGTCACGACATGGGTGCCTTTGCCTTGTAGCGCATTGAGATAGACCGGTGCAGTAGCCACAAGCGTTTTGCCTTCACCCGTGCGCATTTCAGCAATCGCACCGGAGTTCAGAACCATCCCACCAACCAACTGCACATCATAATGACGCTGGCCAATGGCGCGGGAAGCGGCTTCGCGGACAACAGCGAAGGCTTCGTCTAAAATGTCATCAAGGGTGGCGCCGGCCGCCAGCTTCGCTTTGAATTCGTCCGTCTTGCCACGCAGTTCATCATCACTGAGTGCTTTGATGCCCGCTTCCAGCGGATTGATCCGCTGTTCCACCCGCTGGATGTACGACTTCACGCGGCGCTCGTTTGAGGATCCAAACAGCTTCTTGACGATATTCAACATGAATTTCCGGCCTGACCTGTGCCGGAAACCCCGGCAATAATGGAGCCTTACCTATCTGATTCATCAGACCTGTAAGGGGCGCGAAAGCCGCGCCAGAGCAACTACTTTGGTTCGTGAGGTAAGAACGCGGCGCAAGCATGTCAACGCGCGTCCATGCACTGCAGAACAAAAAGGTGCTTTATAGTCTTCCATGCCAGCGTTTGCGTGCTAGGTCATGGGAAAAAATCAGGGAGAGAAACATGTCTTATGAGTTTTGCAGCACACAGATCGAGGGCCGTGTCCTTACGGTCACTATCAACCGTCCTGAAGCCATGAATGCCCTGCACCCCCCTGCCAATGCAGAGTTGGCAGAGGTGTTTGACGGGTTTGCCGCCAATCCAGATTTGTGGGTTGCGATCATCACCGGTTCTGGCGACCGTGCCTTTAGTGCGGGTAATGACCTCAAGTACCAAGCGTCTGGTGGCAAAATGTACGTGCCAGACAGCGGGTTTGCGGGCCTGACCAGTCGCTTTGACCTGACAAAGCCAGTGATTGCCGCTGTCAACGGTATTGCTATGGGCGGTGGGTTTGAGATTGCATTGGCTTGTGACTTGATTATCGCCTCCGAAAATGCCGTTTTTGCTCTGCCAGAGCCAAAAGTTGGCTTGGCAGCCCTAGCGGGTGGTTTACATCGCCTTCCGCGCCAAATCGGCCAGAAGCAAGCCATGGGTATGATCTTGACGGGTCGACGGGTTGGGGCCGAGGAAGGCAAGACCTTGGGCTTCGTGAACGAGGTAACGACACCTGCTGAGCTTTTAACACGGGTGCAGGCATGGGCGGATATGATTGTTGATTGCTCTCCCACGTCCATCCGGGCGTCGAAAGAAGCGGTCTATCGCGGTCTGGATGAGCCTACGCTCGAGGCAGCCTATCGTGGCCAGTCCAAATATGGCGAAATCAATGCCATGTTTAAGTCACCCAATATGATCGAAGGCCCGATGGCATTTGCGCAAAAGCGCAAGCCGCAATGGACAGGCTGAACGCTATTTTCACTTGCCCAGCCAGCGGCTTCAAGCCAAACACAAGTGCAATAACGAGTAAATCTCACGACGGGGAGTTCCTAAATGGCCACAGCGTCAGCTGAAGACCGGTTCGATTATATCATCATTGGCGCAGGCAGCGCCGGCTGTGTGCTCGCCAACCGATTAAGCGAAGACCCTTCTGTCCGCGTTTTGGTGCTGGAAGCTGGCGGCCGAGACAACTCGATGTTGGTTCGGATGCCAGCTGGCGTTGGCACCCTGATTAAGGGCAAGAATGCCCATAATTGGGCGTTTACAACCGAGCCTCAAACCAATCTAAATGGTCGTCCGCTCTACTGGCCACGCGGCAAAGGTTGGGGTGGTTCAAGTTCGATCAATGGCATGATCTATATACGTGGCCATGCCCGCGACTATGACCAATGGGCGCAAATGGGCCTGAAGGGGTGGAGCTTTTCCGAAGTTCTGCCCTATTTCAAACGCTCCGAAACCTTAGAGACGGGCGGCGACGCATTTCACGGGTCAACCGGTCCGCTGCATGTCTCTTGGGGCAAGTCGACCAATCCGCTTTATCACGCCCTCGTTCAATCCGCTGTGCAGGCTGGACACAAGAAGTCTGATGACTTCAATGGCTATGACCAAGAAGGCTTTGGTGCCTATCAGCTGACCGTCAAGGACGGCGAGCGCTGGTCCGCCTCGTTTGCTTACCTTAAGCCCGCCTTGTCACGCCCAAATCTGGCTGTGCGGAGCCACGCCCATACAACCAAGCTTTTGTTCGAAGACAAGGTCTGCGTCGGCGTCGAATATGCCCATGATGAAAAATCCCCCCGCTCGCGCGTCTACGCCAATAAAGAAGTCTTGGTGTGTGCTGGGGCCGTGCAATCGCCACAAATCCTGATGGTATCGGGCATTGGCCCAGCGGAGACACTGCAACGCGTCGGCGTTGAAGTTCTGGTCGATAGCCCGGATGTGGGCCAAAACCTACAAGACCATTTGGACGTATTGCTCCTACAAAATTGTACCCAACCCATCACGGCTTTCTCGCTGAACCGGGGCCTAAAACAATATCTGACCGCGCTGACCTATTTGTTCCGCAAGGAAGGCCTAGGGCGCGAAAACTTCCTCGAGTCTGGCGGCTTTGCGAAATCGCGCGAGGGCCTTGATCGGCCTGACCTGCAGTTCCACTTCGTCAATGCCTTGGTGCAAGACCATGGCAATGTCGCTGCTACCCAAGACGGTTTCTCGCTGCACGTCTGCCAATTGCGCCCCGAAAGTCGTGGCTCCATCAGCCTATCAAGTGCTAACCCCTTTGCTGCCCCAAAGATCGACCCCAATTATCTTGCCACCGAAGAAGACCGCCGCGCTTTGCGTGAGGGTCTGAAGATTGGCCGCAAAGTCCTCAGCCAACCTGCCTTGTCCCCTTATCGCGGGGAAGAGTTTAAGCCAGGCGCGCACGTTCAATCCGATGACGAGATTGACGCCTATATCAAGGCTACAGCGGAGACGATTTATCACCCCATCGGAACGTGCCGCATGGGTAGCGACAAGGATTCCGTCGTCGATAAGGATTGCAAAGTACGCGGCGTGAAGAATCTCCGCGTCGTCGATGCTTCAGTGATGCCGACCCTGATTGGCGGCAACACCAACGCCCCGACCATGATGATCGCCGAGAAAATCTCTGACCACATTCGCGGAAAGAAATTCTTGCCCGCGGACGAGGTTGCGGTGGCTTAGGCGGCATTTTGGTCGCCACCATTGTCATCCCCGCCGAAGCGATAGCGCAGAGCGGGGACCGTGATTGAACATGCGCTCGCCCCCAACACCTGTAGCCCCATCTGGAAAAACCCAGTGGGGGTGCACCTTGTTGCCTCGTTAAGAAGCAGAGGGGCCGGGGCGCGTGGTGCGCGCCAGATGAGGTGGGCCAGATTAACGGACTGGCCCGGAATACGACGCAAACCGTGCGCCCCGGCTGAAATAAGTCTGTGTGCCCAAGGGAGGATCATGAGCCCTCCTCGGTGGTGACATTGCCCCCGCCTGTACATGAAGACCTTTTGAAGAGTGGGTTTAGAACCCACTCAAGGAGATCCCGCGAGTTTTGATTCAAGCCTATTGAAAGACTTGACCTCCGGCTTCACACGGCAGTCGGGCTCAAGCACACCGGGCATAAGGACGAGCTAATCCTCATGAAAACACGAAGCAGCCACGTCTGCCCCGATTAACCCCGCTTACCCATCCCCAACCGGTGTCACCGCTGCAGCAACAACGCCCTCTCGTTGGAGATAGGACTAGGTTATGCGAGGCTTCGTGGGTGGGGGATAAGTTTTGTTTTGTCCCTGCTGAAACACCCTATGTCATCCCCGCCGAAGCGAAGCGGAGAGCGGGGACCTCATCGGACCTTGCGGCACAAGGTCCCCGATAGGCTGACGCCTTCGGGGATGACAGCTTTGTGGTACTTTTTGTCTAGAAGGCTTTGGTGCAGGCCCTGCCTACACCAAAGGCCAGCCTTAATTGTTTGTGGGCGATTTGACGGGTCAAGTCCGCTTCGCGCCGCGGTGCGGCAGATTTCCAGAGGAAATCTGGACTTGACGCGACAAAACGCCCGGTCACGCTAGAGGAAGCGGTTTGGTGTGCCAGAATGAGCACCAAAGCGCTTCTAGATAAATTAAGCTATCCAATCCCATGCCATCCCCGCCCAAGTGAAACGGAGAGCGGGGACCCCCAAGGACTTTGCAGCGCGCACTTAGACAATGCGCTTGTAGCCTCTCTAGTGTGAAACCTATTTAATCCAATCAGGGATTGACATTACCGGATAAGTACAGCCAATTTTATCTCTGCGGCGAGGCCTGACGTTTGGGCGCAGAGCGCGGTTGAGGTGGCAATATGGTCGAAAGTTCAAAACGAGATTTAGGCTTGGGCTTTATGGCAGCGCTCGCGTTGGCAACTTCATCCACGGTGCAGGCAAAAGCGGCATTGCAAAGCGCAGCATCCTTCGAATTGACCTTCCTTAAGGCCATAGACGGCGACACCGGCTCGCTCTGCCGCTTTATCACGCAAAACTGGTTCGAGATGGATAAGGTCGCGGTCGAACGGGGCTTGATGACAGAGTATCGGCTGCTGCGGTCAACTGGCCCTGATCCGGACTGGGATGTTCTGGTTATCGTTGGCTATCCCAATGTAGATGGCTATTCCGGCATCACATTAGAGTTTGAGGCCATAAGGGCCGCCCACACCATTGTACCCGTGCAAGGCAAGACCTTGCGACAGTTGGGCGTGATTGTAGCAGGCCGTCGGTTGGTGCCGGAGTGAACAGGACGCTCCGTCGCCGTCCCTACAATCCCAACACGTCTGACATGGCATAAAGGCCGGGGCCTTGGCCAGCAGCCCAGCGGGCGGCGGCGAGGGCACCTTTGGCGAAGATGGCGCGGTTAAGGGCTGAATGGCTGAAGCGGATGACTTCATCTTCGCTGGCAAACATCACTTCATGCTCGCCAATAATCCCGCCCCCACGGGCGACGGCATAGCCAATCTCGCCAGCTTTGCGGGCGGCGGTCACGCCGTGTCGGTCATAGGCGGCAACTTCGGTGTGGGAAACCCCGCGGCCAATGGCGGCGGCTTGACCTAACATTAAAGCGGTGCCCGAGGGTGCATCGACTTTCCGGCGATGATGGGCCTCAAAAATCTCAATATCCCAGTCAGGGCCCAACCGCTCGGCAGCCTGTTTCACCAGCCCCATCAAAAGATTGATGCCGAGCGAGAAATTGCCGCTGCGCACGATGCAAAAGCGCTGGGCGGCTTCGGCAATCAAGGCTTCTTGGGCAGGCTCAAACCCCGTCGTGCCTAGGACGATGGCCTTCACGCCCGTGTTTTGAAGCGCTGACAAGGCCGACAGGGAAGCAGCGGGCGTCGTGAAATCGATCCAGACTTGTGCAGTTTGTGCGGCTTCAACTGCGCTCTCTTTGCAAGCCACGCCTAAAGCGTCCCCGCCAGCCAACACGCCTAAGTCCGCACCCAGAGCTGGACTGCCCGGCCGCTCAATGCCGCCGACAATTTCAAGGTCTGCCTCGCTGCCTGCGGCGGTGATCAAGGCACGACCCATGCGACCGGCAGCCCCGGCTATAGCTAGTTGAATGCTCATCCGTCATCGATAGTCTGAGCGGGGTCTGGGATGCAAGGGCTTTGCGTGTCCTCGCTTGACCGGCGGTGGAGGGCCAGACCGCATGGCGGCGTTTTTAAGCTCAGCTTGTCCGCACCACGACCTAATGACGCGCTCAGAGCGGCACTTATACGACATTTTGCCTGTTTCGCCCTGGCAGAGCCTGTGTCAGTGGGACCCCGCACACTGAAGTGCGGATTCTGCTTTTTGCGGCCGATATCCGCGAAGGTTGTATGATTTTCTTCCCGGGGGTTTTCCAGACATGAACACAAATAAGAATTGGTTGCATAAGAAACTATTGCTCACAAGCGGCCTGGTGTCGGCTTTTGCGCTCTTTTCAGGGCCTGCATTTGCTCAAGGCACAACCGCGCCTGCAGCGGAAGCACAACCCAAAGAAGTTGAGACCGTTGTGGTTTTGGGTACCCGACGGACCGACCGATCTGTTGCGACCTCTGCTTCGCCCGTGGATGTGATTAGCGCATCAGAAATCGCGAGCCAGTCCAGCATCAGCGTGATTGATGCAGTCAAAAACGTCGTTCCATCCTTCTTTGCCAGCCAGAATACGATTGCGGATGCCGGTACATTCGTGCGTTCGCCAAACTTGCGTGGCTTGCCGGGGGATCAGGTTCTTGTCATGATGAACGGCAAGCGCTTCAACCGCTCTGCCTTGGTTCAGACCTTTGTCGGCGGGGATACGGCTCTGTCGTTTGGTTCACATGGCCCAGACATTTCGTCGATCCCCTCAATTGCCATCAAGAACCTACAAATCCTGCGCGATGGCGCGACCTCGCAATATGGCTCTGACGCGATCGCCGGCGTGATGAACTTTGGCCTTCGTGACAATGCAGAGGGTGTTGAAATCGTGACCCGCTATGGCAAGAGCCTTGACGCCGACGACGGGGAGAGTGCTCAAATCGGGATCAATTGGGGGCTTGGTCTTGGCGAGAGTGGTTTCGTCAATCTCAGCGCCGAGTATTTTGATGATCAAGGCACCAGCCGTGGTGCACGTCGCCCTGCCGCGATCTTGTTCGAGCAACAGAACCCAAGCCTTGCCAACAAGCTGCCAAACTTTCCAGGGCCAGACCAGATCTGGGGCTCTTCGCCAACCAATGGCTGGAAAGCCGTCATTAACGCGGGCTATGACCTCTCTGACAATCTGAGCCTCTATGCCTTTATGAATGCATCCAGCAGCGAAGGCGATCAGAGCTTTAACTTCCGCCAAACCAACACAGGGACAGCTGTGAACGCCGCTGGCGTCACCGTAAACCTGCCTGGCGCAAACGCCGCGTTCCGCAATACCTTTTTCACCACCCCTTGCCCAACAAATAACGCGACCTGCCCTGCTGGTGGCTTTATCTTGGACAATAACCGGTTTGATTTCCGGTCCATCTATCCAGCTGGCTTCACGCCACGCTTTGTCGGTGTGACGGAATCCTTGACTGCCGTTGCGGGTGTCAAAGGGGAGGCCACCTCCGGCCTGACCTATGATGTGTCGGCTACAATTTCGGAAAACTCGCTGGACCTGTCGATGTATGATTCATTGAACGCATCGTTTGGTCCACAGTCCAAGACGAGCTTCGAGTACGGCGCGTTTAAGCAGAAGTTGGAGAACTTCAACGTCGATCTGACCTATCCGATGGATGTCGGCCTTGCTGGCCCACTGACCTTGGCCGGTGGTTTTGAATGGCGCAAAGAATCCTACACCGTCCCAACGGGCGAGCTTCAGTCCTATGCAGCTGGCCCCTATGCCACGGTACAACGTTTGTTCACCCAAACCGCACTCGGTGTTTTTGCGCCCGTGACCACGCTGCCTCCTGGGGTCACCAACATCGCGGTGCCACCAGCCTCGAGCGGCTACGCCGGTGCACCCCCTTCCAGCGCCGGGACTTGGGACCAAACTAACTATGCCCTGTATGTGGATCTGGAAGCCGATGTCACCGACCGCTTAAGTGGCGGTATCGCTGCCCGCTTTGAGGAATATGATACCTTCGGCACCGCAACCGTCGGCAAGATCAGCGCCCTGTATAAGGCCACGGATATCCTGTCGCTTCGCGGTTCAGTTGGTACGGGCTTCCAAGCACCATCACCTGGCCAGTCGAACCTGCAAAACGTGACCACAAACTTTGTGGCCGGAAGCCAGGTTCAAGAGGGTATCGTCCCAGTCGCCAGCGGGGTTGCGCGTTATTATGGCGCCGTTCCTCTAAAGCCTGCTGAAGCAACCAATTATGGCGTCGGCTTCATTCTGCGGCCATTTGCTGGAACCTCGCTCACGATCGATGCTTATCAGATCGACGTGCAGAACCGGATCTTCATCACCCGGCCGTTCCTTGTGACCGCGGCTGATCTTGTTGCTCAGCCTAGCCTCTCGCTGGTTGGTGCCGGCGCAAACATCCGCTACTTCACAAACGGCCTCGACACCTCGACAAAGGGTATCGATATCGTGGGTACGCATTCGACCAAGCTGTTGGGCGCACGCGTGAACTTCACTCTGGCCTATAATCGTAACGAGAATGAGGTGACCAAGTCCCGCTCGACCGTGATCAGCAACGCTCAGATCATCACGATCGAAAACGTTGCGCCTAAGGACCGTTTGAACCTCTCGAGCAACTGGTCTTGGGGTGATTGGTCCGTCAATGCGCGCGCCAACTACTTCGGAGAGTGGCGCAACGAGCAAGACTATCCGGGCCAAGTGTTTGGGGCCAAGACGACGGTTGATCTTGATGTCAGCTACACGTTTGCTGAGAAATACACCGTCACGATCGGCGCACAGAACCTGTTCAGCACCTATCCAGACAAGATCGCCCAGTCGTCCGCTATCAATGTGTTCCCGATCAGCGGCGGTCTGGCCGATGGTCAGGTCTACCCCCGCAGCGGCGGTCCATTCGGCATGAATGGTGGCTTCGGCTATGTCAGCTTGAAGGCCAACTCTGACCTTTGGTCGACAGAAGGCGGGAAAGCTAGGCGGGAAAGCTTCGGCTTTCCCGCCTTTTTGTTTGGCCGGTGATGAGCACACGGCCGCTCTAATTACGCCATTGAATTGTAAGAAGAACGGGGCCGTTGGCGGAGTCAACCCGCCAACAAGACCCAAAAACCCGCGTGCTCGCGCACCGCTGGCGAGGAGCGTATTCTCTAACGCCCTTCGCTCTGGGCAATAACTTCATCGAAAAGCTTCACGCCAAATCCAACAGCCCCCGGAGGAATGGTTGGTTTGCGTGTAGTGGCCCAAGCGACGCCAGCAATATCAAGATGCACCCAAGCGGTTTCTGGCTTTACCCACTCCTCGATAAATGCGGCTCCAATGGACGCGCCCGGTGCGCCGCCCTCAACGACGTTTTTCACATCAGCTACATCAGACTTAATGTCGGCGCGGGTGGATGGGTGTATCGGCAAGCGCCAAGTCATTTCTCCGACTTTGGCACCGGCATCTTCAACACGCTTGGCCGCTGTCTCATTATTGTGGAATAGAGCGGCATAATCATCGCCGAGTGCGCCTCGCGCCGATCCGGTAAGGGTCGCGATATTGATCATGAGGCTGGGCTTGAAGGTTTCCTGGGTCCACCAATTAGCATCGGCCAATACCATACGGCCCTCGGCATCGGTGTTGAGGATTTCCATGGTTTTGCCAGACATAGAGGTGAGGACATCGCCGGGGCGGATTGCGTTGCCGTCTGGCATGTTTTCCGCCAAGGCCGCCACGCCAACTAAATTGACCTTGGCCCCGCGCTTAGCTGCTGCCAATACCGCACCCATGGATGCAGCCGAACCCGCCATATCATAGCGCATACGCCACATGCCATCGCCGGGTTTAATTGAAATGCCGCCGGTATCGAACGTGATGCCCTTGCCGACAAAACTGATCGGGGCGCTGTCACGAGCCCCGCCACGATAGTGGATGGCAAGCAGACGTGCAGGCCGTGTTGAGCCTTGCCCAACTCCTACCAAACCACCCATGCCAAGGCGTGCGGCCTCTTTTTCGTCAATGACGGTGATCGACACATTGGGGATCCCCTCGAAAGCCGCGCTAACAGAGTCGACATACCATTGCGGGCTTTTGATGTTGGATGGGGTGGAGATTAGATCACGCGCGAGTTTCACGCCGTCACCAACCGGTTGCCAGCGTCCTGTCCAAGCTGAACTTGCGGCGCTTGCATTGGCAACATGCAAGCGAAGCGTACGATCCGTATTGGCCCGAGTTGTCTTGCCGACTTGAGGGAACTCATAAGATCCAAGCCGTGCGCCCAAGGCCACCAAGGCCCCAGCATCGGCAAAGGCGGGCGCATCTGGGATCACGACAGCCCAATTGCTTGCTTGGCCTTCCAGCGCGGCACGCGCCACGCGGCCGCCAAAGTCTTCAAGGCCGACGCGACTATTGGCGCTCTCGCCAACCCCGATCAATGTCACGCGGCTGTAAGGCCCGACACTATAGAGGTTTAGTGTGTCTCCTGAATTACCTCTGAACGCAGCAGCAGTGATTGCGCGCGAAATCCCGCCATTTGTGATCCGGTCAACCGCCATAGCCGCTTCCCCAAGCTTGCCATCCTTGCCGACAGGCAAGGCGATCGCGCCGGTGCTGGGTGGTGCCGCATTCACGAACGAAATGGGCAAAGCGAGTGCGGGTGTCGATATCACACTACCAAGCATGATACCCAATGACGACAAAATCAGTGCACGCATGAAAGCCCCCTAGAAGAATATTGCTATATGCGGCTTGTGAGCGGGACCCGGGCCTGTCAAATCACACTAAAGTGAAGGGATCGGTGACGCGTCGCACGCGCTTCAGGCTGAAAGCGGGCGTTTGCCAGCGCTTAGGGTGCGGTCCGACAGGACTGCACCGTCGCAAGACTTGCGGTTTTGGATTTAGCCTTTTCTACTTCGACAGCCTTTGCCGCAGGCTGTGCCTAGGCAAAGGCATAGTTCTAGTTTGTGCGTGCAAGATGAGGCGTCAAGAGGCGCACCTTTGGCGCGTCGGCAAAGCCGATTTCACCTATTGAAACCCCATCTTACGCAGAGACCTTTGTCGAGTGGCTTCAAGGCAAGCGAAGTGCGGCCTTGAACCGTTCCAAGTGCTTTGGCTTAGGCACATCATTGACGATCTCACGAATTGCTTGACCTTGGTGCATTCCATGGATGGAATGCACCTTACGGTGCGAAGCGCATATCTAGGGAAACCCGACGGCAAGGTTTCTATCTTCCCTGCGCATAATCTTCGTGACAATTAGCCTTGGGCAATGAAGTCCATAATTGGTAATCACAGCAATGGTGAACTCAGCATGCGTGTAGACTATTTCAAACTGGCCATAGCGCTCGGAGTCGCTCTTTCCTTAGGGATGTCTGGGGCGGCTATCAAGATAGCTTGGGATAGCCAGTTGCGCGTGGAAGATGAGCGCGGGAATAACCCCTATAAGGCTAGGTATCAAACCGATGAACAAGCCGCTCAAGAAGAAATGCCTGAAAGTGAGCCTGTCTTTCAAGACCTCACAGAGGCACAAATCGCGCGACGCGCACTAACTGCGCTATGCAACCAAATTCAGTGTGCCAACTTGAAAGATTACGTTTTTTCGTTCGAGCGAGATGGACTGACAGCTGCAGGTGCGTTCTGTTACAGACCGGTTGATCCAAAGTTGGCCGACCCAGCCCGTGAATTCGAACATTTTCTTTGCCGCTTTCGGAATGAGAGTTGGGTGATTTGCTATGTGGGATCAAAGAAGGGACCCGATACGCGCATGGTTTTCGCCCGGGCTCCTTCAGAGGCTCAAATGAAAATGCGCGACTTAGATAAGACCGCCGAATTGCGAGAGCGGGACTTTCCAAAGCCAAATTAGTCCGCAAATTATCTCCGTAGCCACAAATAAATGAACCAATACGGTGTTGCAGTTTTCGTGGTTCGGCGCCCACCAAACGGACTTTCATTCAAGTCGCCCAGGGAACCGCTTCTTTGAAACTCGGCTCATGCCATACATTGCTGATTGCAATGCCAGCTCTTCCACCGGAAAAGCATTTCCTGCGAGCTGAGATGGAACGTCCGCTTTCCCCGCCCACACCCCCAAACCCGCCATTCTCCTTTCGGCCAAACGCAGACAACCGCCCGACGGCCCTGGTCAAAGTAGTTTCCCTCTGATTTGGCGTTTAATTTTTCTGTTATTTGGGCATCGTTGCTTGCTAGTTGGGCCCATAGGTCACATATACGCCCTATGCCAGAACAACATATCATAGCTGCGATTTTATGGGCGCTCATTCTCGCTGGTGTGGGCGGCGCGCTGACCAGTATCGGGCCGTGGTATCGCAATCTCAGAAAGCCAAGTTGGCAGCCGCCAGATTGGCTGTTTGGCCCGGCTTGGACTTTGATTTTGTCCTCCGCAGCTTGGGCGGCGGTGCTCGCTTGGGAAGGGGCCTCCAGCCGTTCCGACCAGATGATTGTTATTGGGCTTTATGCTGCCAACTTCGTGTTTCACTTTGCGTGGTCACCTCTATTTTTTGCCCTCAAGCGCCCGGATTGGGCATTGAAAGAATCCTTCTTTCTTTGGGGCTCAGTTGTCGCGCTGTGCGTCGGTGTGTTGCCTTATTCAGCGCTCGCAAGTGCGCTGTTGCTGCCCTATGTGCTTTGGGTCACCTTTGCGACCTACCTCAATTACACCATCGTGAAACTCAATGGACCGTTTCAAAGCCCAGCTTCGCCCTGATCGGCGGTGTTTGAGGGCGCGTGCGGCCTGTGTTTCCGATCCCCTCTAATATAAGAGGCGGCGGGCACGTTTTAGCTTGAAAGCGGCCAGTTCTGGCTGCCAGCGCGTCTTTATCGCGTCTAGGCTTTCCCCTGCCGTAATCGCTTCGCGCAACCAAGACACACCGGCTAGCTTATCGAAAAAGGGCGGATTGCCGGGCAAGAAGGAAAAATCTTTGCCATGATGGCGTGCGACTTCGAGCAAGATCGCGATACCGGCATCCACGGGCGCAAAGGCTGCGCGATCTGTGATATGCACCTGCACGCCCGCACACAATTGACCCTGAAACTTGGAAAAAGAAGGTGTAAACCAAGCCGGTCGGAAGTGGGCTCCGGGCAAGTTGCGCTGGTTGAGACGATCGGCAAGCCCGTGTGCATCGATGAAGGGCGCGCCAATCAGTTCGAACGGCTTTGTTGTGCCGCGCCCCTCAGACAGGTTCGTGCCTTCGATCAGGCACGTACCGGGATAGATGAATGCCGTGTCGATTGTTGGCATATTGGGTGAGGGCGGCACCCATGGCAGGCCGGTCTGGGTGGCATCATCGGGTCGTCGCCAATTGGTGCATGTCACGACAGTGAGGTCACATCCAATGCCGAAATCTGTATTCATCATCAGCGCCAGTTCGCCAAGGGTCATTCCGTGGCGAATGGGGATCGGATAGGCCCCAACAAAGCTCGCCAAGGCTGGGTCCAGCACTGGTCCTTCGACCCTGATACCGCCAATCGGGTTGGGCCGGTCGGCCACAATGACGCCCATCCCGGCTTCTCGCGCGGCTTGCATCACCAGGGCAAGCGTCCATGGATAGGTATAAAAGCGCGCGCCAATATCTTGGATATCAAACACCAGAACATCCAAACCGGCGAGCATGGCAGGCGTTGGTTTGCGGGTAGTTCCATAAAGGCTGTAGGCGGGCAGGCCAGTGCGAGCATCTACGTGATCAGCCACGGCAGCACCTGCTTGAGCATCGCCCCGCACGCCATGCTCGGGGCCAAATAGAGCCGCCAATTTGAAGTCCCTCGCTTGGGCCATCCGATCAATCGCACTTACGAGTTTCACCGTGACGCCTGTTGGATTGGTGATCAGGCCAACCCTCTTGCCTGCGAGGAGGCCGCGCTTGGGTCCCAATAGAACATCCAAGCCCGGGACAACCCTTCCAGCCCGCGCTTGGGCTGTCACAGTTGTGCCAGTCGCGAAAGCGCTGGCTGTCGCCAAGCCCACAAAGGAGCGACGCGAAAAAGTTTTGATGAGTTGCACCTACAACAGCTCCCACTCGCCTGCGGCCAAACAGCGCCCGTAACCATGACGTTATCCGGCTTAGAGGTCGTAATGCTAGCCTAAGAGTCCAGCAAAGTGTCAGTGCCTTCACGCTGAGACAGGCATGAACTTTCGATCATTAGCCAAAGCCAACATCGGAGGTCCAAAAAGCTATGAAAGAAATGGTGGACGCAAAAGGATCGGATTCGAACCTTTTGTTCATCACCCTGAGCCAATGGAATGAGATTCTTCAGGATACATCCATCGCCAATTCAAGCGATTATCCAAGAAAACTCGATATCTCTGAAAAGCCCCCAAAGACCAATAAGGCGCAAGCTAAGACCTATTCCGTTGATTCATTAAGACGGATAGGGGGCTTGCGTGGAAGGGTCAGATAAGGGTCTCTCAAATCCACCGCCATTCTCGTTGCGCTTAACCTTCGAAGAGCGCGCCCAGTTGGAACAAGAGGCTGGGGATTTGACTTTGGGGGCTTATGTCCGCTCGCGTCTATTCGACCAATCCCGCCCCGCGCCTCGCCGCCGCAGCAAAAAGCCCGTGAAAGATCATGCGGCATTGGCGCATGTCTTGGCATTGTTGGGTAAATCCCACATCTCAAACAACATCAACCAACTTGCAAAGGCGGCGAATACGGGAAGCCTGCCTGTCACTTTAGAAACTGAACGCGCATTGAATGACGCGGTGCAAGATGTTGCGACCATGCGCCGCCTTCTGCTCGCAGCCTTAAACTTGGATGATTTTGGATGATCATCAAAGCCTCTCAGCGGAGCGGAGGTAAACAGCTTGGTCTCCACTTGCTTAAGACCGAAGAAAACGAACATGTCGAAATTCACGAAGTGAGTGGATTTTTATCCCAAAACCTCATGGGTGCCATGAGTGAAGCCTATGCGATGGCACGCGGAACCAAGTGCCAGAAATATCTCTTCTCGGTGTCACTCAGCCCGCCACAAAATGAAAGTGTTCAAGTCGAAGTCTTTGAGAAGGCGATTAGCGACATCGAAGATCGGCTGGGGCTTAAAGGTCAACCACGCGCGGTTGTTTTCCATGAGAAGGAAGGTCGCCGCCATTGTCATGTGGTGTGGTCACGTATCGATGCTGAAAACATGGTTGCTCTCAAGCTCCCCTACTTCAAAACCAAATTGCAGGAAGTTTCAAAGCAATTATTTCTTGAAAATGGCTGGGGTATTCCAAAAGGATTTTTGGACAAAGGCTTGCGCGATCCGCGCACTTTCAGCCTTGATGAATGGCAACAAGCCAAGCGCACGGGCATAAATCCAAAAGACATCAAGGAAGCGGCGCAAAGCTGCTGGTCACGGTCGGACGGCCTAAAATCCTTCACACGTGCGATGGAGGAAAAAGGATTGTTCATCGCCAAAGGCGATAGGCGTGGGGTTGTTGCAATATCGGTCGAGGGCGAAGTCTTCGCCCTGTCGCGTCTTTTGGATGTCAAAGCAATAGATGTCACGGCCAAGCTCGGCAATGATGATCAACTAAAGTCCGTTGCTGAAACGAAGGCGTTTCTCTCGAAGGAGATATCGGCAAAACTCAAGCCCGTAATCGCGGACGCAAAGCGCATTGCCGCAAACCATTTGCGCCCGCTCTATGAACAGCTTGAAGCGATGAAAGCCCTTCACCAGACTGAACGGCTAAGGTTGGATGCTGGGCAAAAGCAACGCCATGAACTTGAAACCAAGGAACGCGCTAACCGCATTCGCAAAGGCTTTATGGGGATATGGGATAGGCTGACTGGTGAATACGCAAAAGCGCGCAAGCAAAATGAAATGGAAGCCTTCTTTGCTCTCAATCGTGACCGCAAACAGCGTCATGATCTTGTGGCGGCGCAATTGAAAGATCGCCAAGCCCTGCAAGTCAAAATCATGGAAGTTCGTAACAAGCAAACCAAGATGATTTTGAACCTTTATCAGCATTCCGCCCATTACCGCCATCTTGAGAAAGGTGGGCAGGCTGGGCGAGATAATTCCAGAACCCAAAGTGCGCCGCGCAAGCGAGATAAGGGGCTTGAGCTGGGCTAACTGCGATAGTGACAGACTATAGTTTGGCGGCGATGAATTTCTTTAAAATTCTCAATATTAGCTCTTTGGCTGCTTTGTGTGGCATAGGGTTATCAGGCGGTGACTGGCCTTTGTTTCCATGCCTTGCAAAAGGGCCTATCGCCGCTACATTATTGGCTGTGTGTCCAAATAGATTTAGTTCCGCCGCTGTTGCGACTTTTTTTGCGATTATCGCTTTGTCATTCCAACCTTCCGATTTTATTGTGTCTAGTACTGCGTAAAGCGAGATCCAGCTCAAGCCGTTTACGCCCAAGAATAGCAAAATTTCCCTGATAGATTTATCGTAACGGGATTTATGAATTATCTTAGAAACGAAATCATCAGGTGGTTTAGGGGTGGAGTCTACGTATTCTTGCCAAAATGGCTCCACCAAAGGATTCGGCTCAAAGTTTGTTATTGCCCAGCCATTATCTAAAAAAGCTATGTGCCTGTTCCAAAATGGCTCGTAACTAGTTCCAATATCTACATACATGGCACCGTCAAAAATTGCATTTAGTGCCGAGGCCCGTTCATAAATCATTTTTTCATCAGTGAATTCATTCAGATGGATGCTGGACCAGATATAATCATTTGGTCGATCATCCTCATAATCTCCGTAAATTCTAATGTCTGGACCATGAAATTCCGCTGCAAAGCTGCTAATCCATGGGATATTATTACGGATTGCATATCCCCAGTTCACCTCTGTAAATTCTTTTCGCATTTGAATCCCCTGTAGATTTGCTCGGCACTGACCTTCTCCTGTGTTGTCGATGCTAGCTTCTTTAAAGCAATCAAAGTTTCTTATTTGATTGAATCGAATTGATTATTTCTCTTAAACTTGGCTGCTCCTTATAATAGAGCGCACTGGTTGCCAGATAGGCTGCCTCATACATTTCGAACGTAGCTTCATCGCTTAAGATAAAGGCTTCGTTCTCGGTGATGTTTTGGTTGTCAGCCTTTGGAAAGCGCTTTGCTTTGTGTTCATTGTAAGCGTCGGTTCCAATGAAATCCAAAACTTCTTTGTCCTGCAATAAGCAATACACATCATAATAGTGGCGCATGAAATTTTTCGGCATTGCGCCATCTTCCTGCTGCTTGCGGAATTTGGTTGAAATCGCTTGTAGCTTTTCCACGAGCGTAAAGCCTGCGTGATAGCAAGCAACGTCTATTGCCCTGTTATCAAGTATATCCACTTTCTCCTTGGCAAAATCATACGCCCATGAGCTTATGGTTCGCGGAAAATTGGGCGTGATATCATCAAAGCCCAATTCCAGCAGGATGCCGTCTTTGAGACCCTCGACTTGGTTCGTGGTTGATTTGTAATTCAGCCTGATGCCACCGCTTCGATACTTTTCGTCATCAAAAGCGGTGTCGCGAATGACGCTTTCTATGCCGTCAATCTTTATCTCACCCGCAACCCAATCATAAAAATTCTTACGGCTTTGAATGTGCGCTACTTTGTCGTGATGGCGGCCCGTTTTGACATCAAGGTTTGGGGGAGGTTCTATTCGAATATCGATATCCTCTGAGAAACGGTGAATTAAGCCTAACCCTTTGGACAAGGACGTCCCGCCCTTCAACTCAAATCGAAAGCCCATTGTTTGCAACCCATACAAACAATGCATGATCCAATAGTCTTTTTCGACCAAGGCGGGGTCGATACCCATCTGATCGCCAACGATGCGAATGAGATCACTAAATTCAGGGTGGTTGTGTAAGAATCCTCGCTCAAGCATAGCTGAGTGTAGCGTCTGGCAATAATTTCGCAAAGAATTTCTTTGCTCTGACGCCGCCATACTCAAGGGCGGCTTTCGCCAATTTCGAGCTGTCCATTTGGGTGGCTTTCTTGCTGACCTGCTTTAGCACAAGGTCTGCGTCTTCTGCCATTTGAGGCAGATTATTCACCGCATCAACCAACAAGAATTCTTGTGTTGGCTTTGATGGAAAAAATGGCTTCATAGCAAAGCGAAAATTACGCCCGCCCAGCTTAAAGGCTCCATGCCGTTTGTGATTATAAACCACAGTTTCATTATAAAGCTGAGTGGTTCCTAAGCCCATGGAATTATACAAATTTGGCGACGTGAGCATGAAGCGATCATCTTTTAGAAACGCGCGAATAAGCGTCTCATCATCGGCGGGCGCAGAACCAAAAGACGTGTTCTTCGGGCACAGGTAAAGCCCGCCCGAGAGTTTTACCAAGGCACCATCCGCAACTAGTTGTTTCAAGTGGCGATCAACCGCGCTCGACCATCGCTCTAGGTCGGCACGCCGATAGACTTTGCCTTGTTTCAATTGCCCTTTTAGGTTTTCGAGCGCGCTCATTTCATCATCCTCAACTCTAACTATAGCTTCTGCGCCGCCAATTTGCAAGATTTTTCATTAAAAAATCATGCAAACAAGGTGATTAAAGATACAGATGTCCTCTTCTTTTGCGAGGATAATTATTTCAAATCAATGCTTTATGGGGATTCTTGAGAAAAGCATGACCGCTTTAAAGTCCGCTTCCCTTGTTTTGACTTTCGTAGAAAGCTTCGGGGATGCCTTGGTGGGCGGGTTCGCAAACGGCGGGGTGAAACCCCAAGAGTTGGCTTTTAGGAAAACCAGCCGAAGGCGGCTGGCTTTCTCGATGCGGGGCTAATCGCATCGGTAGAAGTAACGGGTGCCGTCAATCGTGATCTCTGAATAGTCCATTCTTAGATCGCGGGCGATTGCGTCATAATCGATATAGAATTGAAGAGCCTCTGGGATATCGCCAAACATACCTTCATCAACAAACTGTTCCGCAAGATCGCGCATCGAAGCCACCTGATAAAGTGTCACGTCAAAATCATCTGGGCTGTCTATGCCAAGATCGAATTTATAACCGACTTCACCGACCGCGATGATGACTTTAATTTTCTTGTCGTCGTCCCAATTTTCTAACGCTTCAAAATAGGCTTCAAGGTTGCATTGGCTGACGCTCAAGGCTTCAAACAACTGGCAATCAATGCCTTCACCATCGATAAACTGAATTTCAAATTCTTCGACCTGATCGCCGTAAGAGTTTAAAAGTTTGCTGGCTCTTGTGGTGTAATCTTCCGCGCTTTCAAAATAGAATCCGCGTGCTGAGATGTCATAGGGTTGTGCATATAGGTTGATCATTTCTTTTGTCTTTCCGTGGTTTAGGGTTTGCGAATACAAACCTTGCCCGTCGGCGAGACTGAGGTTAGCAAGTGCAAAGGGCTTCAAAGACCAAAGGGGGATCACCCTGCCTGCACGGAGTTTACGAAGGAAGGTTGGGGAAACGGGCTTTGAAGTTTATCTCGATCCTTGCGCGCGCATGGGGCAAAGCCCCTAGCCATTCAGAAAAAGAGACAAAAAATGGCGGGAATTGATCACGTCCCATTTGGTGGAGTAACACGCGGTGACAGCTAATCCCCCTGCGCGGCGCTCGTCACATAGCTGGCGGAGCGGGGGGATTGGCGGTTGGTCATTGATCATTCTGGTTTAGGATTGGGTTGCGAGACCTAACTTTGACCACGAAGGAACAACCAA
>JAPZTJ010000047.1 GCA_027532555.1 Aquidulcibacter sp. | reverse complement strand
CCACGCCCCGAAAGTGTTTGGGATACATCGCGCCCATCGAAGCGTTCTCTCGACTCTTGATGGTCGAGAACGCTTCTTGACCAAGTTCTGCGATTGTCTGATGGTTGGGGCCGGAAATTCGCACTTGGTCTAGAATCTACAGGGCTTAGCAGTTTTCAGCGACACAAGGGCTGGCGATAGAGTTTATTCCAAGCGGGCGCTGGCACCTTAACAATGGTGGCGCGATCAGCCTGCTTAAACGCAAACTGGCCGCAGCCCTGGCGCGAGCTTAGCCTGTCTTCACACAAATCAGTATGGACCGAGTTTCCCGATTGACGTTGCCGCCCGAGCAAAGGCAAGTTGAGCGCAATTAAAGCGTGCCAACAAGGCAGCATAAATTTGGGAGGCACATCATGTTGGTATCAAACCGCAAGTCCAGGCAGCTTTGGCTTCAGGCAAGTGCGCTTCTCAGCGTCGGTTTGCTGACTTGGTCGCCTGTGGCCCAAGCCCAAGTCACTGGTGCCGCTACCCCCCAAACCATCGCCGCCAATCGGGCTTTCTCGGCCACCCTGCCCTGGGACAATACAAGCGAGGATGAACTGGCCAAGCGCGGCTTTGTCGCTACCCTAGAAGACCCCTTGATCCGCAATGCCGCAGGCAAAGTTGTTCTGGATCTTTCTGCTTATGACTTCGCCCAGGGCCCCGCGCCTGAAACCGCCAACCCCAGCCTCTGGCGGCATGCAGCTTTGTTGCGCATGCACGGGCTATTCAAAGTCGCACCCAAAATCTGGCAAGTGCGCGGGTTTGATATCTCTGTCATGTCGATCATCGAAACCGACACAGGCTATATCATTATCGACCCCCTGACGGTGGCTGAAACCGCCAAAGCCGCCATGGGCCTTGTCAAAAAACATGTTGGCGACAAACCCATTCACGCCGTGATTTACTCCCATAGCCATGCTGACCATTTTGGCGGCGTCAAAGGTATTGTGAGTGAAGCTGACGTCCAATCGGGCAAAGTAAAAATCATCGCACCTGCCGGCTTTATGGAACATGCCGTTAGTGAGAATCTGATCGCAGGCCCTGCCATGAGCCGCCGCGCCGTCTTCCAATTTGGTACGACACTCGAGCGCGGCCCAGCAGGGCAAGTGGGTGCCGGGATCGGGATGGAAGTTCCTGTCGGAGGTTCGCTCGGCCTCATCGCACCAACCGACACGATTGAACGAACCGGTCAGACGATGACCGTCGACGGAATGAAGATTGAGTTCCAAGTAACACCGGGAACCGAAGCGCCGGCTGAAATGAACTTCTTCTTCCCAGACCTTGGCGCGTTATGCTTGGCAGAGAATGCCAATGTGACCATGCACAACATCCTCCCCCCTCGTGGGGCCTTGGTGCGCGATTCAAAAGCTTGGGCCGATTATCTGACCGAAAGCATGAATTTGTTTGGCGCACGCACCGATGTGATGTTTGTCTCGCACGGTTGGCCACGGTGGGGGCGGCAAGAGGTCGCGGCCTATGTCGCCAATCATCGCGACGCCTATAAATATCTGCACGATCAATCGGTTCGGCTGATGAACCAAGGCATGACGGCGACCGAGATTGCCGAAACCATTGCTTTGCCCGAGCTCCTCACCAAGCAATGGTATAATCATGGCTATTACGGCACGATGAGCCATAATTCGAAAGCGGTCTACCAGCGCTATTTGGGCTGGTATGATGCAAACCCTGCCAATCTAAACCCTCTGCCGCCCGAAGTCGTGGCTAAGCGTTATGTGGACGCCATGGGCGGGGTCGATAAGGCGCTGGGCATTGCCAAGACCGCCTATGACGCAGGCGATTATCGCTGGTCGGCTGAGCTTGCGAGCCGCATTGTGTTTGCAGACACCACCAACAAAGCCGCGCGGGAAGTTTTAGCTCAATCGTTTGAGCAAATGGGCTATCAGGCCGAGAGCATGTTGTGGCGCAACATGTATCTCAACGGCGCCCAAGAGGCCCGCAAGACGCCCAGCGTACCAAATGCTGGCACGGTCGCGCCCGATATGATCAGCGCGATTTCCTCGCCGCAATTATTTGACCTCTTGGCCATTCGGGTTGACCCAGAGAAAGCCAAAGGCAAAAACATTGCCGTTGCCTTTGTCTTCCCAGACCGCAATGAGCGCTTTCGTCTGGTGCTGCGCAATTCGGTGATGGTCAATGAAGGGCCCAGCACCGAACCCGTCGATGCCACCGTGACCATGCCAAGACCCGCTTTCCTCGGCATGTTGTTCTCGGGCACCAGCCCTGCGAGCCTTGTGCTGCGCGGCGTGATGAAGATCGATGGCAAGACTGACGCATTGCGCACCTTCATGTCGACCCTAGACGCTGCCGACCCCAAACCCCCCTTCCCGATCGTCACGCCGTAAGGGCGGGCGTTGCACGGGGAAAAGCGAAGGTCTGAGACCTTCTGGCCTGCTGTACGCCGTAGGAGGTCGATAAAGGTGGATTGGTGGTTTCTCCTAAGCGGACCTGCGACACGTCAGGGGGCGAGTAGGAGGCACGGAATACTACAAAGATTTCATGCTAGGCCGTCAAACAGATGCTTGAAGCCAAGTTATCCTTTGGGTAATGACGCCGCATGACATTCAAACTCGACCCATCAAATTCGGAGCAATTGAGTTGGCCAAAATTCTTGGCCTTTTCAATAATTTGCATTGCTACAGTCATCACACTTCTAAATCCAAGCTCGACCCAAGAACTGTCTATTGCGCAGCGGGCCGTATTTTGGCTGATCCAAGTAAGCGCACTTTTGATGCTGATGCAGACGATGCAATTGGGGCTACAAAAGTTTAATCCGGTCTTTAAGTGGCCACTTATCGCACAATTGGCCCTTTCAGGCTTTCTCGGAGCTGCGCTATTTGTTCCGATTGGAATATGGATTGATAGACTTTTGGGACTAGATGAAACCACGGTCAATCTTCCACGAAGCTGGTACCTAGAGTTCTTGGAAGAACTTGCCTTTGTTGCGCCGCCGGCACTGTCAGCTTGGTTGGGTCTCAATGCCATTCGCTTCCGAGGCGCTATTGGCCTGTTCCAAGCGCATGGCAAGCCCGTAGCCAAGACAAATGAATCTGGCACCCAAGATACAAGCTCACCGGACAATCAAACCGAAGGCCATGAGAGTAAACCGGGATCCGTGAGGCTGCCGTTCGTTGCATCACTGCCGCCGCCCCTCGGCACCGATCTTGTCGCTTTGTCTGCCGAGCTTCATTATACGCGAGTGTACACGAAAGTCGGCCAAGCATTGATATTTTACCCCTTTGGCCGCGCTATTGAGGAACTGAAAGAGGCTGGCTACCCAGGCGCTCAAGTTCATCGATCTCATTGGGTTGCACAAAATCATGTATTGCAGAAGAAACGCCTCAATTCTCGTGGTTTTTTACAAATGGACACCGGCCTTAAAATTCCGGTTAGCCGGCGTCGGAAGAATGACCTAACTCAGGTTTTATGAGAGTAATTGTAATAAACCCTTCTAATCATTTGATATGTTAGACCCACAATTTTATTGCGCACCCAAGCGTTGATCACGTCTGTCTAAACAGGCTTGTCGCACTTTCGTCAGAGCCTGTGTCTTACTTCCTATCACGATGGGGCGCCGCTTTGACTGCGGGAGCGCTCAGACCCATCTACCACGCAGCGTAAACATAAGGTCGGCCAATCAGGAATATTTTTAGCTGACTGCAGATAATCTGTCCGTTCGTGCAGGATAGGCTACCGCTCGTGCAACAGCGCTTTTTCTTCATGCCACATCAGGTAGTAAGGCGACAGGTCGAGTAATCAGCCCGACCTCAAGCTCCCTACGAAACACTCAGAAGGAAAAGAAAATGTTCTACCGCACGTTGGCTGTTGTCGCAGCGCTCTTTGCATTTGGAAATTCAGCGATCGCTCAAACAGCCGATAAGGAGAGTGGTCTCTATGCCAAGGTTTATGGCGGCAGCTCCACCTTGAGTAATACGGACCTACAGATTGGAGGAACCCGCACCAAAGGAAAGTTCGGCGGGGGCGCGCTGGCTGGTGGGGCCATCGGATACGACTATGCTGGGCCTTGGCGGAGCGAGCTTGAGTACACCTACCGATCCAGCTCACTAAATTCCCTTGGAGGGGTTGCTGCAAACAACAGCGATTACGCCTCAACTTCGATCATGGTGAACGGTCTATACACCTTTAACGAAGCCGGCGGTTTCAAGCCCTATGTTGGCTTGGGCATTGGTTTGACCCGTGAAGTTGATTTCGATTTGAATGCTGGCCCCACTGCCAACCGTGGCCAATACTCCAGAGCAAGCATGTTTGCGGTTCAGGGTATAGCTGGCGTTGAATATGAATTTGCAAGTGACTGGAGGGGCTTCGGAGAACTGCGGACGTTCTCGGTCAATAGCCCAAGTCTCAAGGGCGGTGGCCGCACACTTAAAGCTGACTATCGAACAACGGACATCGTAATTGGAATCGCCAGGAAATTCTAACAATACGCGCCGCGCGATAGCGTGCATTGCGATAGGAGTGCTCTGCTTCGTCTGCGGCGACCATGTTCGGTGTTTGTTTCCCCGAGACAGCCTTTGCCGCAGGCCATGCCTTGGCAAAGGCTGTGTTCGATTGCGCTAGAATGATTGCCGATCACGATCAAAGTGAGCAAAGCGACGGTTTGAACCATTCTAGTTCACTTGGCTCAATAGCTATACAAGCTGCTTCAAGGTTTTCTTTGCACACGGTGCATTCCTTGTGTAACGCACGCCACGTGCCGACTCTACTTAATCATACACATCTATTCGGTCCAGCTATTATCCAAGCCATTGGCTTTTACCTGCTTCGCACTTCACAGAATCTTGGTTGATGCATTCGAAGTCACAACTTTGTGATGAAGGTGTTGACTTGTTGAGTGTCAATTCTAGGTGTACATCCAGAACATTAAAATTCTTTAATATAAGGCTTTTTGAAGAGGCCGGCGCTTGACTGGGATACTTGATTTAACCGCTCTCGCGACCAAGTCGTCAACCAGTCGGGTACTCAATCTGTATATGGTTGCGAAGCGCCACGCTGACGATCCAATGCACAAAAATGCTCCCCTTTTTCGGAGTGATTTTTTGAACCGGTCGATCATTGTCAAGCACAGGCTGCGGCGGGATGAGGCTTATCTGATTAAAAACACCACAGCCGTAGCGACGAAAATTATTTTCCCACTAGACTTTGACGATCTGGATTTGGGCGGGCGCTCAGTTTTTGTGAATCAAAAAGGATTCAAGCCAGCGGTTTGCGACTTTGTTGGTTTAGATGTAATGGAGATGGAGAAAGATTTTGCAGTCTTGGACATGTTGAACGAACTGCCTTCTCTCGATCCTTTTTTGGTTCGCGAGCAATTACGTCGTAACAACCACGAGCCTGCGGAATGCTATTTCCCGATATCGCCTGCCGACGCTCAGCGCATGCAAAGCTTCACCAACTCAGAGATGGCCCCCCTGATCCGAATGGCTTTCGGAACC
>JAPZTJ010000055.1 GCA_027532555.1 Aquidulcibacter sp. | reverse complement strand
GCCTTGGAAGGCTGAAAACCGCACGCCAATTCTTGAGGCGTTAGGTTCGGCACAGGTCCCCGATGTGATCGACGTTAAAGCGCTGCGGGAGCGTGAGGGCCTATCGCGTGAGGACTTCGCCTCAATCTATGGCCTGTCTGTTGATAGCGTTCGATCATGGGAGCGGGGCACAGTCCCCAGCCGAGCAACACGCGCCTATCTGGCCATTATAGCCCATGCGCCTCATGTCGTGCGGCGTGGGCTGGGTGTGCGGTGGTAGACCCGCGGCACTGGCCTAACTCAAGTTGCTGAGATGTGACGGGCCTAGAATCTATCGTTCAGTTCATGTTGGAAAATCTCAAAAATCTCTTTTCGCAAACCTCGATGGCTTCGCGCCAGTTTGGAAGCGCCGCTTTCAAAGTAGGCTGCATACTCGTTTAGGGAACTGCCATCTGACGGAATCTTTGCCTTTAGATCTATAAACCGCCTCTTTGCTTCTTCTGATTTAAAATCTTCCGCTCTGAGTGAATGAAGTTGTGCCAAGGCGAGTGCTGCCGACTCCCACTTTCTGCGTCCAGCGCAAAGGGTTAGAGCTTCAATCGATGGTAAAAGCTTTTCAAGGGTGTAGGGATTCATTCTGATGTCTCCTTCTGTTATGACTGGAGGGCGCATCCTGCGCTTACCTACACTGTAGATTCAGGCTAGGTTAAGACGAGCTTAACACTTTTAGTCCCGCCCATTTATGCTCTGAGGCACCTTCGAATGCTAACAATTGCTAACCTCTGGGACCTAAAACCAACTTACTTTGAAGCCGTTGCCCGCGCTCTAGCAGAAGGAGACACCCAACTAGAGGCCTATCGCACTGCGGGCTTTAGTGGCGACAAACGGGCGGCTGGCAGGCTGGCGAGACGTGCGGATGTAAGAGCCAGGATTCAGGAATTGCGGGCTGATAGGGCAGGTCCTGCCAAGGTGACAGTTAGGGCGGTGCTAGATGAATTGGAAGGAATTAGGGTCGAGGCACTGTTAGCTGATCCTCCCCAATCAAGCGCGGCAATCCAAGCGACAAAGCTAAAGGCCCGAATATTGGGCTATGGGGTTACAGCCCGGACGCAGGAGCGCGCTATCAGGCGTGCGAGCCAAGAGATACTTGGGATAGCCCCTTGAGGCCCTACGCCAGAAGCGGGCTGAAATGCCATCAAGTGCGCGCGTTGTGCATGGTGCGGTTAGGGTCGCCACTTTTTCCAGATCGTTTCTGAATTTTGTGACCAGTATGCGCGCGCGATGTATGGCGGGGTAAACCTTGCCAGTTTACTTTGAAGGCTGATGATGTTTCTGCCAAATATGTGCGCCTGCGCGCGAATGGGCTGGTAGCTGTTGCTAGATACACGGCCACCCATGTTTCTGCCAGATACGTGCGCGTGGTTATGGATGTGCAAGGTCTGCCAATTATGCCTTGGCCATTATCGATGAGGCTTCAGTATTGTCCCTCTAACTTCGTGTAACTCTGGTGTAGTTGATACACCTACAGCGATGGATTTCAAACGATCAAGATCGACACGTAAAGTGCAACATACTGGCTTAAATTACTGAAATAGATGAAAAAAAGATTGATCCCGATACTGGCGTATCAAGACTCTGAGTTACTTAAAATCCGTTGGAGCAATCCGTGCCGGTTCAAGTCCGGCCGTCCCTACCAATCCTTCCAGCCTAAAAGCAGAAAACCCCGCGACTGGGCTTGCCAATCGCGGGGGTGTTGGTTTGGGAACCTTACACTTAGTTTAGAAGCTGGTCTGATAGCGGACCATTACTGCTTGGTCTTTCTTGCCCGAGATGCCGTCCGCATCCTGACGCGCCATGACGGCGAAGGCGAGGGCGGAATCTTGGCTCAAGGTCCTTGTATAGACCGCTTCAAACCGCTGTTCTGGCGTTTTGGATGCGAGGCTGACCGCGCGGCGCGTCATAATGGGCGCACCGGTTTCAGCGTCCGCACCTGTCGCCAAGAACAGGTTCATCATGCCGCTGCGGCTGGTTAGCGGGGTGCCGATGGCCAGATCAAGCTGATCACCCTTGGCCAACAGGTCGCGCTGGGCGAAGTTGATCGCGTAAGCTGTGGCTTCGGTTGCACTGATCGAGCTCACCAAGCTGGTGCCTGCACCCAGTTGCGAAGCGGTTTGAGAATGGGTCATCCGCGCGCTGAGCGAGGCTTTGTCAGACAAAGCCCAAGCCACATCGGTTTGCACGGCAAACGTGCGTGCAGGGCCCGACAGGCCAAACAATTCGCTATCCACATCACCCAAGCGACCTTGGTCTTCCTGAATGGCCACGACGCTTGCACCAAGGCTCACGCGGTTGAACTGACGGCTCAAGGCCACCTCCACGCTACTGGCCTGGCTGGTCGCGTTTGGCGTCCAATTCAGATTGCGGCGCTTATATTGCTCACCTTGCAAACGGGCACCAAAGGTCAGGCTGACGCCATTGTCCAAGGTCCGCAGGCTGGCGACGCTGGCGGTGGTACCTTCAAACAGGGCGGTGTGATCGGCAAAGCCCAAGAGGCGTGCAGCCGGGGCTGCACCCGGGGCTAGGCTGGCACCCAAGATGGGGGAGGCTTGGCCGATGGCGACGGCCCAAGACTGGCCTTGGTTGCCGACAAAATGGAGGCCGCCACTGCTGTCTCCACCCACGGATTGCACAGGTGTTGCGACCAAGGACAAGGTGCCGCTGGGTGTTGCCACGCTGGCTAATGTTGCTTGCATGCGACTGGAAAGGGTCGAGGAGAGGATAGAGACTGAATCTGGTCGCAGATCTTGTGCCTTGGTGGCAAAATCATAAGCAAAGTCGCGGCCAAACGCGTCAAATACGACGCCTTCAAACGCGCCCGCGTTCCCTGCAAACGACTTCGCGCCGATGGCCACAGCACCGCTGGTGGACGGCGCGAGGGCGAGTGGGGTTGTGCCCGCCGAACTAACCGCCGTCACCGTACCAACGGGCAGCAGCGCCTTCTCTAGATTGAGGAGGCCGCGGCCATAGATCGGGTCGATCCCTTTTGCGCCTAAGTCTGTCGCGGTCACGAATAGGACTTCGGCCACTCTCGGCGCTGTTAGAAAAGGCCACGCGCTTTTTACAACAGCAGCAGCACCCGCCACCACTGGCGCGGCCATCGAGGTGCCGCTCATGGAAACATAGGCGTTGGGGGCGGTGAAGTAAGCACCGATCAAATTGACGCCCGGTGCGACCAAGTAGAAGTTGCGCGCGTCGCCAGCACGGTTCGAGAAGCTGGCAATCAGATTATTGGCGTCAACGGCGCCAACGGCAATGATTTGTCCCCTGGCCCAAGCTTCAGAAGCATGGCGTGCCGGGAAAGATGGATTGGCGAGGCCTTCATTGCCCGCCGCAATCACCATCAAAAGGCCTGCCGCCTGCGCCCCTTGCAAGGCAGTGCGGATCGTTGGGCTCATGCTAGAGCCACCGAGGCTTAAGTTCATCACGAAGGCGCGTTGGCTGGTCGCGTAATTGATGCCGCGCGCGACATGAAAGTCCGAGGTTGTGGGGCCTTGGAAGACTTGGACCGGCAGGATTCGGGCGTTGGAGGCAACCCCCACCATACCAACGCCATTGGCGCGCGCTGCGGCCAGTGAGGCGACGTGGCTGCCATGCCCACTGGTATCATTTACCGTTGTCGTCCCGGCAAGGTTGGTAAAAGCATTATAGCCGCCGGTGATGGCACCTGCAAAGTCGATATGGTCGCGGCGGATCCCTGAGTCGATGATCGCGATGGTGACATTTGTGCCGCGAGCCGCCCATGGGCGTGGCTTGAAGGCACCCACACGCGACGCGGCTGACGACCACGTCAGTTCTTGGCCAGTTGGCAACTTGGCGGTTTGGGCGAGAGCTGCACCGCAAGGCAGAAGGCCAGCAACAGCAGTCATAGAAAGAAGCATGGATTTCATGGGTAGTCCCCGATCCTCGAAAAAGCTGGAGGACCCATAAATCCCAAGGTTTAAAGGGGAATTTTGAAACAAGGCATAGAATTTATAGCCTTCTCATGGGCGTTTTTAGTCAAAGATGGATCAAATTTGCTCGAAAACTCGAACGCCGATGATCTTAATCCAAGAAAACACGCGTAGATTCGAAGTAAATTTCTCATAAGCATAATCGTTTCTCATGCGAATTCCTGCCAAAAGGGCTGAAAATAGCTCGTGTTCTGTTCTTCAAGATACCTCGGCTTTGTGTGAAAATTTTTTTCACGAATTCGACACCGACCTAGCTTTCGCGCGTGATCTGCGTAGAGAAGGTCAGAAAGGATTTAGGCTGGGAGAAGCAGACGTGGGTAAATTTAGAAGTTTGGGTTTGGTTGGCTTGGTAGCTGTTGGATTGGCTTGGGCTGGCCAAACGAGTGCGCAACCAAATACCGCAAAGGGACCGCTCACGCCGGAGCTCATGTGGCAATTGCAGCGCGTTGGTGCACCTAGCCTGTCTCCAGATGGCAAATTCTCGGTCGTTTCGGTCACGCGGTTTGACGCCGTAAGTGACCGTAGCTTCACCGCATTGTGGGTGATTTCCACGGACACCGGCACAAGCCGCCAACTAACCAGTGGTGAAGGCAATGATGTTGCACCTGTCTGGAGCCCTGATGGCAAATGGATCGCCTTTGTTTCCAAGCGTGGCGCGGACAGCGCAAACCAGCTCTATGTGATTGCTCCAGATGGGGGCGAGGCTCGTCGGCTGACGGGCGTGCCAACGGGGGTATCTGCGCCCAAATGGTTCCCCGACAGCCAGAGAATTGCTTTCATCAGCTCGATCTGGACAGACCTTGCCACATGGGAAGAGCAAGGCAAGCGTACGAAGGATCGAGCCTCTACAACCATGCAGGCCCGTGTTTGGGATAAGGCTCCCATCAGCTATTGGGATCGCTTTCTCGATGAACGTCAGCCGCACCTTTTCGCTATTTCGATCAATGCAGGAGACCCAGTTGCCCTGACCCGGCCTGCGGGTGTGGCGATAGAGTTCCGCACACCGGGCTCTGAAGATTATGATATTGCCCCAGACGGCCAAGAAATAGCCTTTGTTGGCGAAAGCGATACCAAGGGTACCCGCCCGAATTCGGATGTCTTTGCGCTGTCTTTGGCTGCTGGCACGGTTCGCAATCTAACCACCGCCAATTTGGCAGGCGACAGTGAGCCCCATTACAGTCCAGATGGTCGGTATCTGAGCTGGAGTTCTAATGTCATCGTATCGGCCCCTGACCGTCAACGGGTGATGCTGCTGGACCGCCAAGCACCTGACACAGCACCACGCGACCTGTCCGCGACTTGGGATTGGTCTGCCTCAGAAGTAACTTGGGCTTCAGATTCGAAGTCATTGTGGGTGATTGCAGAAGATCGGCCGACGCGGCGCCTGTTTAAGATGGATCTGACGGGCGCGACGCCACGCCGCATTACCAAGGATGGCGATTTTGCGGGGATTGCGGCGGCGGGGCGCAGCTTGGTCGGTTTGCAGGCCAGCTTCTCCAGCCCTGCTACGTTGGTGCGTATTGATGGCGCAACTGGCCAAACTGGCCAATTGTCTCGCTTCAACGACGCCTTGCTTGCCAAAGTTGAAATGGGGAAAGTCGACTCGGTTAGCTATCGAGGCGCCAATGGGGCAGATATCCAGATGTGGGTCGTCAAACCACCCCGCTTTGACGCATCGAAAAAGTATCCCGTGATGTTCTTGCTGCATGGCGGACCCCATGTCGGCATTACCGATCAATGGTCTTACCGCTGGAACGCACAGGTTTTTGCGGGTTGGGGTTATGTGACGACCTGGCATAATTTCCATGGCTCATCGGGCTTTGGCGACGCCTTCACCGATGCCATCCAACCAGATTGGGTCACTTTGCCTTATCAGGACACATTGGCCGCAGCGGACTATTTGAAAGCACAGAGATGGGTCGATTCTGAACGTATGGTCGCTTCAGGGGGCAGCTATGGCGGCTATCTGGCCACGGTACTGCTCGGGCGGCCCCATCCCTTCAAGGCGTTGGTGGCCCATGCGCCGGTCTATAATCAATACACCCAGATCGGAGCCGATTATGGGGCCAACCAAAATCGTTACTACGAAGCTTGGGAAGACCCTGCGAAGTTTCAAGCAATCAGCCCGAACATGATGGCCGCTAACTTTAAAACTCCAACCTTGGTCATACATGGTCAGCTGGACCTGCGCGTCCCTGTCAATCATGGGATCGAGCTGTTCAATACCCTTCAGAAGAAGGGCGTGCCTTCGCGTTTGATCTATTATGCCAACGAAAACCATTGGATTCTTCGACCCCAGAATTCCTTATTCTGGTATGAAGAAGTCAAAAAATGGGTGGAGACTTATGCTCCGGCTGGCGGCAAGTAAGGGTCATTATGCGATCAGGGCCTGAGTTGCGAGAAGAGATCATATGACGACATTTGGGGTAGCAATGAGCCCAGCTGCGGTTGACGCAGCGGGTCAGGCAGGGATGGCCGCTTTACGGGCAGGCGATCCTGCAACGGCCATAGCTAAGTTTCAGTCAATCGTTGCGGCTGGGGCGGCGGACACGTCTGTTTGGCTTGCCCTTTCAATGGCCTATCAAGCGTCAGGTGACCGGAAAAGCGAGATTGCCGCAGTAACCCAAGTGCTGGAGCGCGACCCGGACAATATCCGCGCGAATTTGATCAAAGCCGATGCGCTTGTCGCCCTCGGGAGCAAGCGGGCAGCTATGGGCTTTTATGCGCATTTGGAGGTCTTGGTGCCGGTGACAGAGGGGTTGCCGCCCGCAATTGCTGGCGAACTCAACCGGGCGCGGCAAGCCCACGCACAGCTGAAGCAAGGCCTCAGCGATTATCTTCTGGCCGAAGTGGAGAAAGCAGGCTTTCATCCAGCACACTCAAGCCGCCGCTTTGGCGATAGTCTCGACATTTTGACGGGCCGAAAACAGCGTTATGTGCCGACCCCTCGGGCTTATTTCTTTCCGGAATTGCCAGCGATTGAGTTTTATGACCGCGCCCGCTTTGCATGGCTTGACCCCGTTGAAGCCGCAACCGATGAAATCTATTCAGAACTTATGCCTATCCTTGAAGAAGGCACTCATTTTGGGCCTTATATCGAAGTCGAAGCCGAAAAATCATCTCATGTCGTTGCAAGCTCTGGCAAGGAGCTAGTCTCATCGCCTGAAGATTGGACTGCGGCCTATTTGATCCGCGACGGCAAACTTCAAGCCCCGCTGGCCGAGCGCTGCCAGAAGACACTTGCTGCGCTGGACGAGGTGCCGCTTGAGACGATTGAAGGCCGCGCGCCTTTTGTTTTGTTTTCTAGATTGACTCCCGGCGCCTGGATTGCCCCTCATACGGGCTTTCTAAACTCGCGCTTGGTGTGCCATTTGCCCTTGTTGGTTCCAGATGGCTGTTGGTTTCGAGTTGGCAATCAGGTCCGCTTGTGGGAGCGGGGCAAAGCGTGGGTTTTCGACGATACGATTGAACACGAAGCCCGAAATCAGGGCACCGGGACACGTGTCGTCCTCATCTTCAACATCTGGCATCCGGACTTGACCGAGGAAGAGCGTCATCTGGTTGCAGCTTTGATGACTGCTGTCGAGACCTTTGAGGTCGGATAAGAAAAGGGCCAACCTGCCGCGTGACAGATTGGCCCCAAAATCTTGCTGACGAGGCTGAAATTCAGCTTGCGAGAGCTTTAGTTGCCTGGAGAGACGGTAAAGCTGTTGCCAATGGCAGCTGTGGTCAAGGCAACGTCACCAGCCACATTTGTCAAGGCCAAGTTAGCCGTAGCTACATTGATGGCACCATTGTTTTGGAAGTTGTTCAACGACAGCGTGGACGTTGGCAATGCGTTCAACGAGAAGGTGTTGCCGATTGCAGCCGTCGTGAGGCTGACCTTCCCGCCAACGTTCTGGATTATCGCGTTGGTGGTGGCACTTGGGTCGATGTTGCAGACTTGGGTGTTGTTCAAGCTGATTGAAGCAGCAGTGCTCGCCTTAACGGTGCCGCTGTTGCAGATTGCAGCTGAGGTGCCTGTGACATCACCGCTGACAGTATTCACATTGGTGTTCAATTGGCTGCTCACATCACCCCAATAGGCTTGATAGGTGTTGATTGAGCTGACTGGGCCGCTGACTTCAGCAGAGAACGAGTTTCCAATGGCAGCAGAAGTTTGTTCAACCTTCCCAGTGACACCAGAGATGCTGCTATTCAGACGAGATTGAACCCCACCCCAAGCACGTTGGGTGTTGGTGAGATTGATTGCTTCAGGCGATGCAGTATTTGCAACCTTCACAGTAGCCGAGTTTGCGATGGCTGCCGAAGTTGCGGTCACGTCTTTTACATTGTTGACCGAAGTCAGGTTCAGGGCGGACGAAACCAATGCATTATTGGTCTGTGTATTATTGACGGTTGCTACGCGGCCAACGTCGATCGATGCCGTGTTGCCAATAGCTGCTGCCGTTGCTGTAACAGTGCCACCAACGCTTGCGTTCGTGCGAGTGATGCCAGCATTGGTTTCGGCAATCGCCTTAGCAACATTGTTTTGGTTGGTGTTGATCACGGTGCGTTGCGCCATGGCCGACGAAACAACCGAAGCGCTGAGAGCGATAGCTGCTGCTGTGATGAAGAGTGATTTTCTGTTCACTGGATACTTCCCTCTTTATTGCCGATGAAACGTTTTGTTCCACCGGACTGGTTACAAACTGTCGCAACGCGGATTTTTGGTATTAAGTCCAAACCTCGATGCGTGTGGGGTCAACAATGCCGCTAATTCCCCTCGCGACGCAGACGTTCCTGCATCGTCTCATTGTTGGACCGGCCCCCGGGCGCGAAGGGTTGATCTAATTGACTTGACTGAAGACCCCGCAAGGGTGTGTTCATTTGGGTCTGCCCGAAGTTTGTTTGGCCGTCGGCCAATTGCGGCGACTGGGGTCTTTGTTGTGAGTGCGCATTTCGCTGCTGGCCTTGACCCATCCGCGATTCTTGCAGCCAAGGCGCAAGCGGGACGGAAGGCGGGGCCAAAGCAACTGGTGCCCTGTCAGAATAGTGGCTCGTTTGACGTGGGGCCGGCGCAGCTTGCGCGAATGGCTGGCTTGGCGCATTTTGCGGCGCAGCAACAAACTGACGTGTCATGGAGAAACACGGCGCGGCGTCGTCGCCATAAAGTCCTGCCGTAAACTCAAAGACCGAGCGATCAATAATGCTGCGGATGGCCATTTGGATCGGCTCATTCTTACGGCCGCCGAGCCCGATATCGATGGTATCGGAACCATTTGCTAGGACGGCCCCTAATTCACGCTGTTGGCCGCGTACCTGCTTGCGGTATGATTTGACCGCGATCACTTCGGTGGTTCGCGCATCGATCAAACGCAAATCCATCCCGACATCGACGACATAATCGCCATTGGTAGCAAAGAGAGAACCGCCTCTGTTGCCAGATCTGCTGATGGAAGCATCTTGGCCGCGGGATACAAGATTGTGGTTGTATTCGCTAATCCCACCGACGATATAAAGATCGACGCCTTGGATTTGGCCTTCCTGCGGTGTCCGGATCACGGTGGCGGAATCGCGCAAAAGTCGGTTGTTTGCAAAGTCCAGATCAACTTGGGTCACGCCGGTGTCAAAGCGCTCAATTACCCGCATACCAGCTTTCGAAACGGCAGTAATGGCCATTAATGTGGCCCCTTGAGTCAAGCGGCGACCCAGATACAGGTCATCAGCCCCGGTCATGTCAGTGATATGCCCAACGGCGACGCGCGGCGCGGGATAATCTTGGCTTCCTGCAATATCGGCAACGCATCTCAGAGCGGCTGTATAATCCGTCTGAGTTGTGGCGACCGGGCTACCCTTCAGCGTTGCAACGGGTGCAACGGGACCCTCAGTGGCACCAGTGCTCGCGCATCCCGCCAGCAACGTGCTCAGGGCGGTGCAGATTAAAAGGAGGCGAGTAGCTCGATTAGTACGGGACATAGGTTTCACCAATGCTGGCGCGCGATTTTATCGCGGCGCGTTTGAAGTCGCAGTCACACGACCATTATTGATTTGAGTGATCGAAATGGTGGAGTTTCGGACATTGCTGATCGAAACCAGGTTGCCAACAGCCGTTGTATTGGTCAGCGTGGAGCCGGGCAGGCGACCAGACCGTGTTGAGGCGGAAAGCTGGCCACCGAGGCCGCCATTAGGATCGGACAATCTAGCAGGTCCCGCTGAGCGCGAGCCGCCCAGGTCGACCGGCCGACCATTGACGACTAGACGAACGCCATTTTGATCGCGGCTTGGGAACCGATAAGCACTTGCCTCAACATCGGGTGTAACGCCGTAGGTCCGACGCATTTGATCGGCACCCTGCTGTTGAGCTGCCGCAAAACTTGGCGCCAAACACATCGCTGTCACAAAAATTCCAAGGAACTTCTTGTTGAAACCCCGAGGCTTTTTAGCGTGTACCATTCTGGAACATCCTATCCTATTAACGCTTTGGTAATGGGATAGAAAGCAACAGCCGTGCCATTGATATTTATGTAATTAAATCAGATCTTTACAAAATGTTACACTTTGGTTACAGTCAGAATCTGTACCTAACTGGCTTTGCGTTTTACCTGAAACTGACCGTATGGCTTAAAACGGTACAGATAAGTGGGTACGATTGATTCAACGCTCTCTAAGCTGGTTACCCTGAGATCGGCTAAAGTCTTGGCGCCAGCACTTACCACATTGTCCGTTTTTAGCATGACTACTTGGTCGTCTGTCAGAGGTGGGCCGGCGAAAGGATAGAGCTTGAACACCGCATCCAGCACAGCGCCTAAAGGCTGCGCGATAAAGAATGGCAGAGGTGCCAAAAAGCGCGGCCGCTCAATTTCCTTTAAGATGTATTGCAGGACTTCTTTAAAGCTATAGACGCGTGGTCCGCCCAACTCGTAGGTGCCACCACCACTGTCGAGTGCATTGACCGCCGCTTCGGCGACATCACCAACATAGACTGGCTGAAACTTGGTGTGGCCGCCGCCAATCAAGGGCAAGGCAGGTGACATCCGTGCCATAGCCGCAAATTGGTTGAAGAAATTATCTTCAGGTCCAAAGATGATAGAGGGGCGCAGGATGGTGGCAGTGGGGATCAATTCGCGCACAGCCAATTCTGCTTCCCCCTTGGTGCGCCCATATTTGGAAGCCGATGCGGGGTCTGCGCCGAGCGCCGACATATGAATGAAACGGGTAATGCCCGCCTTGGCTGATTCGGCTGCAACGATCCGCGCGCCTTCCAACTGGGTGGCCTGAAAGGATTGCTTGCCCGTCTCATATAAAATGCCAACTAGATTGATGACGCCGGTAGCGCCTTCTAGCGCCCGCGCGACACTTTCGGGGTTGCGGACATTGGCTTGAACCAACTGAATCTGCCCAACATCACCCATAACCCGCAAATCTTGGCCTAAATGGGGGCGTCGCATCGCCACGCGCACGCGTTTGCCCGCTTTTGCCAGCGCGCGCACAATATAGCGGCCGACAAAGCCTGAGCCACCAAACACGACGATCACATCATTAGACATGGTTTTCCCCTACAATTCGACATCGGCATAGTCTGATAGGACCTTGTTTGTCGAGGGTTTGGGACACCCAATCAGCTTAACGCAGCGGTCGATTTGCCGCACCCCCACCTTGCTGCTATAGGCCCGGCACACTAAGGCCTCCGCCACCTGATTTCGATCATGGGTAGATGGGGCCTCCACTGCAGATTTCCTCCCGGAGCATGACCCGTGACCACCCTTTCTGACGCGCCAGTTTCATCGGCTGCGCTACGCAATATTGCGATCATCGCCCACGTTGATCATGGCAAGACCACTCTAACCGACCAATTGTTGGCCCAAGGCGGTGCTTACCGCGAAAATGAAGCCCGTGCTGAACGCGCGATGGATTCCAACCCACAAGAAAAAGAACGTGGCATCACGATTTTGGCCAAGTGCACCAGCATTGTATATGGCCAAGGCGCTGACGAAGTCCGTATCAATATCGTCGACACCCCAGGTCACGCTGACTTTGGTGGCGAAGTTGAGCGCGTTTTGTCGATGGTGGATGGCTGTCTGCTTCTGGTCGATGCAACCGAAGGCCCAATGCCTCAGACGAAGTTCGTTCTGACGAAGGCTTTGGCACTTGGCCTGCGCCCAATCGTGGTTCTGAACAAAGTTGATCGCCCGACCGCCCGTCCGGATGAAGTTCTCGATGAAGTGTTTGAGCTGTTCATGGCGCTCAATGCCACCAATGAGCAATTGGACTTCCCATCGGTTTATGCGTCCGGCCGCGATGGCTGGGCCTCGCTTATGCTCGATGGCTCGCGCGAAAATCTGAACCCGCTGTTTGAGACCATTATTGAACATGTGCCTGCCCCGGACGCAGCCTTGCGCCGTGATGAGCCATTCAAAATGTTGGTGACCATGCTGGATTCAGACCCATTCTTGGGTCGTATTCTCACAGGCCGTGTTGAAAGCGGGCGCTTGACGGCTGGTACGGTCGTTAAAGGCCTCAGCATTGACGGCAAGACCATCGAGCGGTCGCGCATTTCTAAAGTGTTGGCGTTCCGCGGTCTGCGTCGTCAGCCGATTGAAGAGGCAGAAGCAGGCGACATCGTCTCTATCGCTGGTCTGTCCACCACCACCGTGGCAGACACGATTGGTGATATGGACGTCACCGAAGCCATTCACGCAACCCCAATCGATCCGCCCACCCTGTCGGTCACCGTTATGGTGAACTCAAGTCCGTTGGCTGGTCGTGATGGCGATAAAGTGCAAAGCCGCGTGATCCGCGATCGTTTGTTAAAGCAAGCCGAAACCGACGTGGCGATCAAAGTCACCGAGACCGCCGACAAAGACGCTTATGAGCTGCAAGGTCGTGGCGAATTGCAGATCGGCGTGCTGTTGGAAGGCATGCGCCGCGAAGGCTTTGAGATGTCGATCTCGCGCCCACGCGTTTTGACCAAGCTGGACGAAGATACCGGCCAGAAGATGGAGCCGCTGGAAGAAGTCGTCATCGACGTCGATGATGAATATGCTGGCGTCGTGGTTGAGAAGATGTCGATCCGCAAGGGCGAGTTGCAAGACATGCGTCCTTCAGGCGGCGGCAAAACGCGCGTTACCTTCTTGGCACCTGCCCGTGGTCTGATCGGCTATCACTCAGAATTCCTGACCGACACGCGCGGCTCTGGCATTATGAACCGCATCTTCCACAGCTGGACGCCTTGGAAAGGCAATATCAATGGCCGCCACAATGGCGCGTTGATTGCTAACGACAGCGGTAAGTCGGTGGTCTATGCCCTGTGGTATCTCGAAGAGCGTGGTGTCTTGTTCATCGATGGCGGCGAAGACGTCTATCAAGGCATGATCATTGGTGAAAACGCCAAGCCCGAAGACATGGACGTCAATCCGCTGAAGGAAAAGAAGCTGTCGAACGTGCGCTCGTCGGGCAAGGATGAAGCCATGCGCCTCACCCCGCCGCGCCGGATGACGTTGGAACAAGCGATTGCGTGGATCGATGACGATGAATTGGTGGAAATCACGCCTAAGTCGATCCGCATCCGCAAAATGGAACTCAATCCTGCCTTCCGCAAGCGTAAGCCCAAGGCCGATTGATCAGATCAAAAACATGAGTTTGGGGGCTTGAGGCAGACGTCTCAGGCCCCCTTTTCATTTGGGGCTGGCGACGATTTTTGTATCGTGTAGCGTGGCAATTTCTGTATTAGAAAAGCCAATCTCGGTGAGGATTTCCAACGTATGCTCGCCCAAAATGGGCGCAGGGGCAGGAGCTAGGCGGTCTACCCCCATAAAGTGGATCGGGCTGCCGGGCATCAGATAGCTACCAATGCCTGGCTGGTTCAGCATCGCAAACATCGGATTGTCGAGGCTACAATCGGGATCTTCCTCGACGGCTTGCTTGAACGTCCGATACTGGCTCCACGTCACATCAGAGCCTGCGAGGCTGGTTGCGATATCTGAGAACGTGCGTGCTTCAAAGAAGGGCTTAAGCAGCGCTGTAATGGCGTGACGATGGATAAAGCGTTCGCCTTCTTGGTCTAAGTCGGCATCAAGGCGCTGGCTCAAGTTTGCCATCTCCGCTTCTGTGCCCGTCGCGGCCTTTAGATTGCGCCATTGCCGGTCGGTGAGGGCAACAACCATAACCCTTTGACCGTCTTGGCACACAAAATCCTGCGCATAGGCCCCAAACAGCGAATTACCCATCTTGGGCCGGTCGCTGCCACTAATGCTGGCTTCCGCAATAATCCCAAGATTGCCCAGCATGGCGAGGGCGGTGTCCTTTAAAGCCAGTTCGATCAACTGACCCTTGCCCGTTTTCCGGCGATGACGGTCTGCTGCGATAATGGCCATAGCGGCCTGCTGCCCGGTGATACAGTCCCAAGCCGGCAGGGCATGGCCCACAGGCTCGGTGGAGCCTTCAGGCCCCGTTGCAGTCGGGAAACCGACTGCAGGGTTGACCGTATAGTCCACTTGCGGGCCACCATGACGATCGCCCAACACCGCCATCATGATCAGATCCTCACGATGCTGCTTAAGACCCTCATAGGACATCCAGCCGCGTAGACGCAGATTAGTGAGGAAGATGCCTGCATCCTCGCCAGGGCGACAAATCAAGCGGGTCAGGATCTCGCGCCCTTGAGGCGTGGTCATATCTACCGCCAGACTGCGCTTACCCTTGTTGAGGCCTGCCCAGAACAGGCTTTTCCCAGATTTGGTGATGGGCCAACGTTCGGCATCTAGGCCACCTTGCAAGCGATCAAAGCGGATTACATCGGCACCCATCTGCGCCAAAGTCATGCCAGCGAGCGGAGCGGCCACAAAGGCCGAACCCTCCACCACGCGCATGCCGTCCAAAATTCTATTCATTATGTTTCCCCCACCAACCATCATCGGATTGGTTTTTTGTTTTGTATGGGTCGCCGTCAGGCCCAGGTCATCTGGGCTTCCATGGTGACAGCTTGGTCGCCATTGGCGGCGTAAATCTGGGTGTTCGTCGGTTCAGACTGCGCGCCATTGAAACTTAGCGCGTCAAAATCGAACAAAGGGCGGACGCCCTTAAACCGGAAAGCCTGAGGCTTTCGGTCTGGTTGTTCCAGGCAGGCAAAATGAAAGCCGAGAATGGCCTGCAGGGGGCCGTGGACCACAAGGCCGGGGTAATTCTCAACCCCCATCGCATAATCGCGGTCATAATGGATGCGGTGGCCATTGAATGTGAGCGCTGAGAAGCGAAACAGAAGAACGGGGTCGAGGGGGACATCATGGTGCCACGTACAGGCTGGCAATGGCACCGGCTCTGGCGGGGTGAAGACCTTGGGAATATCCATATAGACGATGTCTTGTTCTTCTTCACAAGCAAGGATCGCGTCCACCCGAATTTCATGGCGGACCGTAACAAAGAACATGGTGCCTGCGCGCCCCTGCTTCTCGTTGATCTTTAAAATCGTCGAGGTCTTTGTCGCGCGGTCACCAATATGCAGGTCATGGTGAAAGGTGCAGCGACTGCCAGCCCACATACGACGGGCTAAGGTAATCGGCGGCAAAAACCCACCGCGTTTGGGATGGCCGTCTGGGCCGATTTGACGACTGGGAGCACGCGGCAAGAAATAGAGCCAATTCCAGACTGGCGGTAGGATGGCGCCCTCCGCAGCAAAGTTTTCTGGGTCCAAGTTTAGGGTTGCCGCCAGCCCTTGTGCCGGGCCGGGGGCAAGTATTTCTTTAAGTATTTCCTGTCGTCCCAACCAGTTTGTAATGGGTTCCTGTGTCATCACCGCGCCCCCGTTGGAAAGCTGTTCCAACAAAAGGCGGCAGCGTTCACGAGCCAGAGATCATGGCCACAGGCCTCGCACAAGGCACAACGTGCCAGCTCATCACCCTGTGGACGGCTTGCCTAAAGCCTTTCAATCTAACAAAAGTGAACCTCTTTGCTGAACCTCAGCCTATCCAGCCGAAGGCGTAACACAGCCTCGGACCACATTGGGATGTGCGGGGCGCGGGTTTAGCTGCCTGTCTCGGCTCAGCATTTTCAAGATGACTATCCACAGAGGAGGTAGGGTACCCCTAACCGATCCGTATGCCTTGCCGCGAGGCGCACGGTAGATTTCATTGTGTAAGATCGGTGTTTTGGCCGCGATCTGAGTTTCAATCTTGGCCGCACAATGAACGAGTCGCCCCTCCCCCGGGAGAGGGAGGGGCTCAATAGCTACCAGATCCGGACCCGGTTTTCTGGTGCGACATAGAGTTTGTCGCCTGGCTTCACATTGAACGCCTGATACCAAGCGTCGGAGTTTTGGACCGCCCCGTTAACCCGGAACTGTGCCGGCGAATGAGGGCCGGTTTGGACTTGGTTACGCAGGGCTTCTTCGCGTTGTAGGGCCCGCCAAACTTGGCTCCAAGCCAAGAAGAAGCGTTGATCGCCCGTAACACCTTCCAAGACAGGCGCTTTCTTGCCATTCAGCGACAGCTTATAGGCCTGATAACCTACGATCACGCCGCAATGGTCGCCAATATTCTCACCAAGGCCGAGTTGGCCATTGAGTTTCAGGCCAGGCAAAGGTTCAAAAGCGCTATATTGGGCAACCATCTTTGCCCCAAGCGCCTTAAACGCCGCCACATCCGCTGGTGTCCACCAATCGCGCAAGACGCCATTCTCATCATATTTGGCACCTTGATCATCAAATCCATGGCCCATTTCGTGCCCAATAACGCCGCCAATGCCACCGTAATTGATCGCAGGGTCTGCGAATTCATCAAAGAACGGCGGTTGTAGAATGGCTGCGGGGAACACAATCTCGTTATAGCTGGGATTGTAATAGGCGTTCACCGTCTGCGGTGTCATGAACCAACGCGTCTTGTCGGTCTTCTTTTTCAGATCCTCGAGGTCATTTTTGATTTCAAACGCTTGCACGCGGCGATCATTGCCCAGCGGGTCACCGGCCTTGATCTCCAAGGAACTATAATCGCGCCATTTATCTGGATACCCAATCTTGGGATTGAAGGTTGCCAGTTTGCGTTGCGCTTTCACCTTTGTTTCCGGCGACATCCAAGTCAGGCCATCGATGCGAACCTTGAATGCTTTGCGCAGGTTTTCGACCAGCACCAGCATCTTGGCTTTGGCCGTTGGACTAAAGTGGCGCGCCACATAGACTTGACCAACGCCCTCGCCCAAGGCCCCATTGATGGCTTGAGTTGCCCGCTTCCAGCGCTCACGCTGAACGGGTTGCCCATTCAACGTCTTTCCGAAAAACTCAAACCGCTCATCATCAATCGCCTTAGGCAGCACGCTCGCGCTGGAGGAGAGCAGATGATAGGTTAAATAGGCCTGCCAAGTCTCAACTGGGGTCGCTCTGAACAATTTCGCCAAGGGGCCAATTGCAGAGATTTCGCGGACAACGCACTCTTGGATATCATTGAGTTGAGCGGCACCTAGACCAACGGCCCATGGGAAGTCTGGCGCAATTTCGTCTAATTGCGCACGGGTCTTCAAATTATAGGTTTTGGTGCGGTCCCGGCGATCAGTGATATTCCAATGGAGTTTGGCAATTTCGGTTTCCAAGGCCATGATTGCGGCTGCTTTGGCCTCGCCATCCTTTTGCCCAGCCAGGCCCAGCATCTTGGCGATATGAACCGGATATTTCTCGCGCAGCGTTTTGAAGCGCGCGTCGTCTTTCAAATAATAATCCCGCTCTGGCATGCCCAAGCCGCCTTGGCCGATTGAGACAAGATAGCGGTCTGGATTGCCGGCATCTGGTCCAATGCCCCAACCGATAGGGGATGGTGTGGGGAGGTCGATCTTACCAAAAAGGGCCGCAATATCTTCATGGGTCTTCGCTGAATTGATCAGATCAATCTCAGGCTGGATAGGGGCAAGGCCTGCGGCTTCAATGGCATCGGTATCCATCATGGAGCGATAGAAATCGCCAATCTTTTGTTCGATAGAACCAGGCGCACTCTTTTTGGCGGCGAGTTCGTCGATGATCGCGCGAACGTCAGCTTCGGCTTTCGCGGCTAATTGATCAAAAGCACCCCAACGGACCCGGTCGTTTGGAATGGGGTTGTTCTTCATAAATGTGCCGCCGCCATATTTCCAGAAATCGTCACCCGGCTTAACGCTCAAATCTCGACCGGCCATATCAAAGCCGAATGTTCCGATTTTTGGCTTATTGGTCGCCGCCCAAACAGAGTCCGATAGGCCTGCCTGCATGGCGATCGCGACACCCATGCCGCCTGCACTGGAAAAGAGAAACCCACGTCTATTCATTGTTTTGCCCCCGCATTGATCTTTGAAACTCATTTGAGTCAGCCTGTCGCTTGTGACAGTGCCTGTCAAATTGTCGAATTAACTTGCAGCAAGGTTTGCCAAACAAGTCCAGTCGGGCAACGATGAGGGTGAGTAGCTGATGCAGCACGCGTTCACGGAGGTAAAGCCATGTCACAAAACATAGGGCCAGCAGATGTTGCGGTTATCACGGGTGGGGCCTCTGGTATTGGCTTAGCTTTAGGCCAAGTGCTTGCTGCAAAGGGCGCGGCAGTTGTGCTGGCCGACATTGAAGGGCCGAAGGCCGAAGCTGCCGCCCAAGCGATCCGCGATCAGGGCGGGGCAGCACTTGGCTGTTTTGTCGATGTGGCTGACCCAGCATCTAACCAAGCGCTTGCAGACTTTGCGTTTGAGCGATTTGGCCGGGTGACCTTGGTGTTCTTGAATGCGGGTATTGGCGCTGGCGGGGCGATCCACAAGGCCTCTCGCGCGAATATCACTTGGACCTTTGAGGTCAATGTGATGGGAACAATTGATGGCGTGCGCGCCTTTGCGCCCCGTCTGCTTGAGCAGGTTATCCCGTCACGTCTGGTGATAACGGCCTCAGAGCATGGTTTGGGTCTGCCGGTGCGCGGTGGCCAAGCAACGCCGTATACAGCGTCAAAACATGCCTTGGTGGGCCTCGCTGAGGCGATGGCGCGCGATTATGTCGACACGCCTTTGGCTGTGTCCGTGCTGTGCCCGGGGTTGGTGGTCTCAGAAATCTGGAATGGGTTTCGCAATCGCCATGAAAAATTCGGCGGGCCACGTCAGTTGGATGAAGCGTTTGGGCGCGAGAACCAAGCGGGTCTTCCTGCCTCTATCGCGGCAGAGCGTATCTTGCGCGGCGTTGAGGCGGATGAATTCTTCCTCTTCACCCATGGTCGCGATATCGCCGAAGTGGCTAGGCCGCGTGCAGAAGCGATCGAGGGTGCCTTGGCGCGCTTTTGGGCGCGCGAAGGCGATCAAGCCTAATTTGCTTCACCCGCTCAAACCAAGAGGGCCTGAGCGGGTGTAAGCGGGTATCTTATGAACGGCCGCGACGTGGCACGAAGGTGCTGTCACCACCGCGACCGACATTAGCGCCACCCCGTGCGCCCGAGCGCCCGAGACTGACCGGCTTGCCACCGAAGGTCTTCTTACCTGCAGCTGGCTTGCCCGACTTGCGATCATCGGTACGACCTTCAATGCGGGCTTCCCCGCGTGGGGCAGGGCCCTTGCGTGGGGTGTAATCGCGCTGGCCTTGGCCATTACGATGGCCAAACGCTTCGCTGCGCGCTTCATAGGTGCGTGGACGATCCCCTTGTGGACGATCGCCCCGAGGACGGTCATCACGAGGACGGTCATCACGAGGACGGTCAGCATAGGAACGATCATCACGAGGCCGATCGTTACGCGGACGATCTTGGAAGCTGCGCTCTTCGCGTGGCTTTGAATGGAACGGCTTGTCAAAGCGCGGACGCTCTTCACGGCCTGTATCGGCTACGGGGCGTACATAGGCTGGACGTTCAGCGGCTTCAGGTGCACGGGCACCAAAGCGGTTTTCTTCGCGCTGTTGTGGACGGCCTTCATTGAAGACAGAACCTGTCGCGAAATTGCCAGCGCGAGGACGACGGTCACCGTCATCGCTGCGGTCGCGGTTGGAATATTGACCACCACGAGGCCCTGGACGGCCACCGCGACCACCTTCGCGGCCACCATCGCGCGCACCAAACTTGCCATCGCGACGGGGATCGTTGCGGGGTTCGTACAACATTTCCTTTGGACCTGTGCGGCGCAGCACGCCGATCACATCGCCATGCGCATTGGTTGGCGCGCTCAGCGTGTTGGAGGCTTCGCCAACGGTTTCCACAAAGATGGCTTCGCCATCTTCATCATACTGAACTTCAGCTGGCTTAGGGGCCGCAGGACGAGGTGCCTTCATCAAATTGGCTGGGTCCATCTTAGTGATGGACTTTTTGATCAAGCGCTCAATCTGGCGCAAATTGTCCCGCTCATGAGGTGCACAGAAGGAGATCGAGATCCCTTCAGCGCCAGCACGCGCCGTCCGGCCAATCCGGTGGACATAGGCTTCAGGTACGTCTGGCAGGTCAAAGTTGAACACATGGGTCACGCCATCAACGTCAATCCCGCGTGCAGCCACATCGGTACATACCAACAGACGGGTGTGGCCTTTGCGGAAGCGCTCCAGCGCATGCTCACGCGCATTCTGGCTCTTATTGCCATGGACGGCATCAACCGACATGCCTTGTTGCTCTAGCTTATCGAGCACCTTTTCAGCGCCATGCTTGGTGCGGACAAAGATCATGGCGCGCTTAACTTCGGGCTCATGACAAATGGATTCAAGCAATTGCTGCTTGTTCACTTGGCTGGACAGGATCAAACGCTGGTCGACGCGCTCTGCAGCCGACGACAAAGGCGCGACTTGAATACGCTTTGGGTCGGTCAGCAATTCTTCAGCGAGGTGGGCGATTTCCTTCGGCATGGTGGCCGAAAACAGGCTCGTTTGACGCGCCTTCGGGATTTCACCGACGATCAGACGGATTGGCTTGATAAAGCCCATGTCCAGCATTTGGTCGGCTTCGTCCAAGATCAGATGCTCCACCATATCAAGGCGGATGGCGCGCTGCTTCATCAGGTCAATCAAGCGGCCGGGGGTGGCGATCAGGATGTCGACACCACGCTCCATCGAGCGGATCTGCTTGCGGATGTTTGCCCCACCATAGACCAAAGCGCCGGACAGGCCGACGAACTTGCCATAGGTGCGCAAGCTGTCGGCAATCTGGCCAGCCAATTCGCGGGTTGGGCACAGGATCAGCGCGCGGCAAGCGCGTGCGCCAGCATGAATGCGGCGTTCGCTCAAATGGTGCAGCAAGGGCAGCGCGAAGGCTGCGGTCTTGCCGGTGCCGGTTTGGGCGAGGCCCAAAATGTCGAGCGATTGCATGGCCGGTGGAATGGCCTGCATTTGGATGGGGGTAGGATGCTCATAGCCTTCGCCTGCGATGGCGTTCAAGATAGGCTCAGCAAAGCCGAAATCGGCAAAAGTAGTCATGGTTTAGTCGTCTTTCACACGTCAAAGCGTGCAGTATCGCCCCCGTATCTTGGGGTGCGCGCACGCGTCTGGGACGGACCTGACCTTGAGTTGCTTCAAGTCAGGCGCGCCAAATAGGGCTTACCTTCGCCCGGTGTGACCTCGCGAAACTAGACACGGTCACTTGCAACGCCCAGACGGCGGAAAGCGATGAAAGAGCCATTGTGGCTCTGATGTGGGACGTGCACTTAAACTCGGGCAGATCGGGGGGGCAAAAGCCCCTCACACCTGACTTAGCTGCCGAGTGCTTCCAGGATCGTTTTCGCACAAAGTACCATTAAAACGAGTGAAGCCAAGGCAAACACCGCGAAGCGCGCAGCCACCAAATTAACGGTCGCTTGCACCAGCGAATGCAGTACACGAAGGGCCACATAGCCCCAAGCGAGCTGAATTGAAAGCCCATCGGCCCAATTTCCCACATGCGCAGCCAAAGCCAACGCGTAAAACAGGGTCGGTTGCTCGTGCAAATGGTTATAATTATGTGCGATTTGCGCCACTTTTAGCGGTAAAGCGTCCAAACTACCCGGAATTGCAGCCCCTTGCGGGTCAATCTTGTGTTTTTGCATAGCTGGTAGTCGGGTGGCATACATCCACACCCACATGACCATAGTCCAAGCAATCAGCGCCAAAATTGGTAGTAACATCGCAAGCCCTCCCCAGAGCATTTGTTTATGGGCAGCAGTCTAGAATGGGATTGGTCGAATGGGAAGGTGGCGTAAGCGCAAAGGGTTTAATTGCGGTCTAAGGGAAGGACTTTGGAGGGCGGGAGATCTACTTTCCCGCTAAGGCAATCCCGCGCGCTGGTGCGACCTTAGCGTCGCGATGGCTCTTGGTCTGACAGATGGATAAGCTGGAAACTTGGGCTCACGCTTTTGCTTGCCAATCGCATCGGGCAGTCGCATGGTGGGTGAAAATCACATTCTGGGGGGCATTATGCGTTCACTACTTTTATCGACTGTTTTGGCTTGTGTGGCCGTGGGGTCTGCTCAGGCGCAGACCCCATCAGCGGCGTCACCGGCTACTTATATCCATGTGGGTCGGCTGATTGCTGAGCCCGGTACAGCTCCTACAACGGCAAAGACGCTGATTGTGCGCGATGGCAAGATTGAGGCCATTCGCGACGGCTATGTCGCCCCATTGGCCGGTGCCAAGCTCGTCGACCTTAAGGCCAAAACGGTGATGCCTGGCCTGATCGACAGTCACGTCCATCTGCTATCTGAGTTATCGTCTTCGAGCCTTTTGAATGAAGTAACTAAGGAAGAGAGCGATCTGGCCTTGGATGGCCTGGTCAATGCGCAAAAAGCCTTAAAGGCTGGCTTCACGACCGTGGTGGATTTGGGTGCCGATGGGCATCACACCATTTTCGCTTTGCGCGATCAATTTGCCGCTGGACGATTGCTGGGTCCACGTATCTTGGCTGCAGGTGCCGCCATCAGCCCCACGGGCGGGCATGCTGATGTGCATGGTTTCCGGGAAGATATCATGCATGTGATTGGCCCAGAGAGCGTATGCAATGGTGTCGACGATTGTCGCAGGGCAGTTCGTGAACAGGTCAAAGCGGGCGCAAATATCATCAAAGTTACGGCCACTGGGGGCGTCTTGAGCAATACGGCCAGCGGCCTCAGCCAGCAATTCTTTGATGATGAGCTCAAAGCCATTGCCGATACAGCGCACCTCTTGGGCAAGACCGCTACTGCACATGCCCATGGCAAGGGCGGCATTGAAGCGGCTCTGCGGGCGGGCTTTGATAGTATTGAGCATTCGAGCTATGCCGATGCAGAAACCTTCGCCCTCTATAAGGCCAAAAATGCGTGCATCGTGCCAACTATTTTGGCCGGTACAACAGTGACAGAGATGGCCAAAGCCGGTGGCACCTTGACGGGTGCGCAAGCGGCCAAGGCTTTGACGGTCGGACCACTCATGATCAATATGTTGAGCCGCGCACGTGAAGCAGGCGTCTGCGTGGTGTTTGGTACCGACAGCGGTGTGTCCCGTCATGGCGATAATGCGCGCGAGTTTGAGCTGATGGTGCAAGCAGGCTTCACCCCAGTCGAAGCGCTGCGGAGTGCGACGGTAGGTGGCGCCGCGCACCTTGGCTTATCCGACCAGATCGGCACTTTGGCACCAGGAAAAGCCGCAGACCTAGTCGCTGTGACAGGCGATCCATTGACCGACATTTCCCTGATGCGCAGAATTGAATTTGTGATGGTGGGTGGCCGGATCGCCAAGGAATAGGGGGACGAAATATCCCTTCAGTCCTCACTCTGTCATCCCGGACGACGTAAGCCGAGTCCCAGACCTCATGCCGCAAAGTCCTTGGGGGTCCCCGCTCTGCGCTATCGCTTCGGCGGGGATGACAGGTCTGAAAATGAAGAGAACACTTAGAAGCGCTCTGGTGCCCATTCTGGTCACCCAACCGCTGTTTTAATTGTTCGTGCGACCTCTGGGTCGTCAAGTGTCCGTTTTCTGCGAAAACGGATCGCCCCGCGACGCAGCGGAGCTGCGCACTTGACCACACAGATGTCGCGCTAATCCTAGACGATCTGTTTTGGTGAAACATGGTTTCCACCAAAACAGGTCCAGACGAAAGGAGAGCCCTTAAAGGTGAAAAAAGTAACTTACTTCATTCGCTTAAGGAAAGGGAAGCCCGACCTATACGTCCACTTCGGCTTCCAGCGCGAATTCCTGAATGAACTCGCGGCGGGGTTCCACGATGTCGCCCATCAGGCGGGTGAACATGCCGTCGGCTGTGTCAGCATGGTCGACAAAGACGCGCAGAAGCGAGCGGGCCTCTTTGTCCAAAGTGGTTTCCCACAATTGGTCGGCATTCATTTCGCCCAAGCCTTTATAGCGTTGGATGGTGATGCCTTTACGGCCGGCCGCGCGGACTGCCTCCAACAAGGCCAAAGGCCCATGGATTTGCGTTTCGACTTCGCGGCGTTTGATCTTGGCCAAGCCGTCATAAGCACCCGCCATGGCTGCGGCGCGCTCTGCCAAGCGGCGGGCGTCCGATGAGCCCAGGACGTTTTGATCCAGCTTGATCGTCTCGGCGACGCCGCGCACTTCGCGCGTCATCACAAGGCCGGTGGCATCAATTGTGACAGTCCAAGTAGCTTCGCCTTCATCGGCCAACTCGTTCAGCCGCGCCGCCAAACGTTGCGCCGACTCTTGTCCAGCCCCGATTACAAGCGCACCTGCAAGCGCCGCTTGTTCAATCGCAAACGCGGGGAAGCGGGTGGCCAGACGACGGACGGAGCCTTCAAATCCTTCGGCATCTTTCACGGTTGCCACCAAATCGGCCCCAAGGCGGCCTTCGCCACTGGACAATGTGAGAATGGCGTCAGTTGTGCCTTCTTCGATGAGATAGGCTTCTAGTGCTGCATCGTCTTTCAAATAACGCTCTGATCGGCCTTTTGAGGCCTTGTACAAAGGAGGTTGGGCGATGAACAAATGCCCACGCTCAATCAGTTCGGGCATTTGGCGGAAGAAGAAGGTCAAAAGCAGGGTCCGGATGTGTGCGCCATCGACGTCTGCGTCCGTCATGATGACGATTTTGTGGTAGCGCAATTTGTCTGGATTAAAGTCATCCCGACCAATCCCTGTCCCCAGTGCGGTGATCAAGGTGCCAATTTCTTGGCTCGACAACATCTTATCAAAGCGCGCGCGCTCGACGTTCAAAATCTTACCGCGCAGGGGGAGCACGGCTTGGAAACCGCGGTCGCGACCTTGTTTGGCTGAACCGCCTGCAGAGTCACCCTCGACGATGAAGATTTCGGACTTCGCGGGGTCACGCTCTTGGCAATCGGCGAGTTTGCCGGGCAGGGAAGCAATGTCGAGTGCGCTCTTCCGGCGGGTCAATTCGCGTGCCTTCTTCGCTGCTTCACGGGCAGCGGCGGCTTCGACGATTTTGGCCATCACAACTTTGGCGAGGCTTGGGTTCTCCTCAAACCATTCAGCCAAGGTTTCACCAACGGTGTTTTCAACGGCCGGGCGGACTTCGGACGAGACAAGCTTGTCCTTGGTTTGGCTGGAGAATTTCGGGTCTGGGACCTTGATGGACAGGACGCAAGTTAAGCCTTCGCGGGCGTCATCGCCCGTGATGTCGACCTTCTCGCGCTTGGAAATACCTGACTTTTCACCATAGGCATTGATCACACGGGTCAAAGCACCGCGGAAGCCCGCCAAGTGGGTGCCACCATCACGTTGAGGGATGTTATTGGTAAAGCACAGCATATTCTCGTGATAGCTGTCGTTCCATTGCAACGCGGCCTCAACCACGATGCCATCCTTCTCACCCTTCACGAAGATGGGCTTTTCGGTGACGCTGACGCGATTGCGGTCAATATGCTGGACGAAGGCTTCCACACCGCCGTCATAGCGCATGATCTCTTCATAGGGCTCTGGCCCGCGCAAGTCGCGGAAACGTACGGTGACGCCGGAATTCAGGAAGGCCAATTCGCGGAGGCGGTGCTCCAACGTCTTGCGGTCAAACTCCACCATGGTGAAGATGGTGGGAGAAGGCCAGAAGCGAACGCGTGTGCCCTTTTTCCCGGCCTCAACAGGGCCAACCAGTCGCAAAGGCGCTTTGGCTTCACCAAGGGCAAAGCTCATGGTGTGTTCAACGCCATTGCGGAAAATAGTCAGTTCTAACAGGTCCGACAAAGCATTTACGACCGAAACGCCCACGCCATGCAAGCCGCCAGACACTTTGTAGGAATTCTGGTCGAACTTACCGCCCGCGTGCAATTGGGTCATGATAACTTCAGCGGCAGAAACGCCTTCTTCGCTGTGAATGTCGGTCGGGATACCGCGTCCATCATCTTCCACTTCGGCGGAGCCGTCGGGATAAAGCGTCACATTACAGATGGTTGCGTGGCCTGCGAGGGCTTCATCAATCGCATTATCGACGACTTCATAGACCATGTGGTGTAGCCCAGAACCGTCGTCTGTGTCGCCAATATACATGCCAGGGCGCTTACGCACGGCATCCAGCCCTTTGAGGACCTTGATGGAATCCGCCCCATAAGAGGCCTGCCCATTGGCATCACGGCCATTCTCGTCAAAGCCTTCGGCATCAAAGACGCGGTTATCTTCGACTTCTTGGAGGTCTGGCTTGGCTTCTGGCTCGTTATGGCTGGGAAGATCGCTCATCTGGCGTCACACTTCTTTCACTGCATCAACCGGACTGATCCCGGTGAGACTTCAAACTGGGTTGCGCGCGAACCAAACTCCTCAAACAGATTTTGATCCGTGCCCGTTAGCCAAGATTGACCTGGAAGCGCCAGTAATTCCTCACAGAGTGCGGCGCGTCGAGCAGGGTCAAAATGGGCTGCGGCTTCGTCCAATAAGACTAGCGGATTCGGCCCAGAAAAGCCCGCACTTTTTGCCGTTGGCAGGCCAGAAGCGATCCGCCGCGCTTGAGCTAAAATCAGTGTAACTACAAGGGCTTTCTGCTCACCTGTCGAGCATTTTTGAGCAGGCATGCCAGAGGGGGCATGGATCGCAGTTAAATCCGAACGATGTGGGCCATCTAGCGCCCGTCCAGCCGCCGAATCACGGGCCCGGCAATCATGCAACAGGCGCGTATAATCAGCTTCTGCCTGTGCCGCATGACTCGCTTCGCGCAGGCCGATTTCGAATAAACCTTCAAGGGCTAGGGTCGCTTTGGGAAAGGCTCCATCCGGCCGCTGGGCAATTTCACTTTGCAAGGCATCAACCGCTTCAAGTCGCGCAAGACCCAGCGCAACACCGGCAGCGGCCGCTTCAGCTTCCACGACGCTCAGCCAGCGGGCATCAGGCTTTGGCTCCTCTAACAGGCGCGTGCGTTCACGAAGGGCCTTCTCAAACTGACTGGCCTGCTGAGCATGCTCTGGAGCAATTGCAAACACCAAACGGTCGAGGAACTTGCGCCGCTCGCCGGCCGGGCCTGCAAAAAGGCGGTCATAGGCCGGGGTGAGCCAGAGCAACCGTACCGTCTCTGCCAGATCCTTGGGGCCAGCATCCTTGCCATCAATGCGGGCGACACGTCTTTGGCCCGTAGACGTACGCTCAAGTCCCACACCGATCCGCCGCGCCTCATCACCTAATTGGATCAGGCCTGTAACAGCAAAGGGACCACCGTCAGGGCCTTGGCGGGCCATTTCGTCGAGGTCTGCCCCACGCAAGCCGCGCCCCGGCCCCAAAAGCGAGAGAGCTTCCAGAATATTGGTTTTGCCGGCACCATTGGGGCCAAACAAACACACAGGACCATCGCCTGTCTCAAGATCAAGCCGTGGATGGTTTCTAAATTGGGTTAGATTAAGCCGCTGCACAAAGGCGCGCGGGGTCGCGATAAGATCAGACGTCACACGCGCAGCGGCATCAGCACAAAGAGCGCATTGGGATCATTACCGTCGCGCACAAGGGTAGGCGATGCGGCGTCGGCAAACTCAAAACGCGCTTCGCCTGTGCCAATTTGGCCTGCGATATCAAGGAGATATTTCGCATTGAAGCCAATCTCAATTGTCTCAGCGCTATAGTCGGCTTCCACTTCTTCGGTCGCGGCCCCGGTTTCGGGGCTATTGACCGCCAAAATGACTTTCGCATCGCCAATGGTCAGCTTGATGGAGCGCGAACGCTCTGCCGCCATGGTCGCAACCCGGTCAACAGCGCGCGAGAATTCATCATTACGAACTGTCATAATCCGCGAATTCCCCTTTGGGATAACGCGGGTATAGTCAGGGAATGTTCCGTCGATCAGTTTAGAGGTCAGCGTTGTCCGGCCGAATGAGAACTGGATCTTGGCATCCGAGACCGCGATTTCAACATCTTCAGCCGCATCATCTAATAGTCGACGCAATTCTTGAACGGTTTTGCGTGGGATAATGACGCCGCGAACAGCCGTCGCGCCTTCGGGCTGTGGATAGTCGGCCAGAGCGAGGCGGTGGCCATCGGTGGCAACAGCACGCAAGGCTGGACCTGAATCCCCAGTCGCAGAATGCAAGTAAACGCCGTTCAAATAATAGCGCGTCTCTTCGGTCGAGATCGCAAAGCGTGTGCGGTCAATCAAACGGGCGAGTGCCGCACGCTCTAAGGTGAAGCGAGAGTCGAAGTTGCCGCTGGACATGGCGGGGAAATCGCCAGCTGCCAACACCGGTAGATTGTAGCGGCCACGGCCTGCTGTAATGGTCACGCGTGGGTCGTCCGGCGACAAGTCCAGCCGAACTTGGGAACCATCCGGCAGTTTGCGGACGATTTCATACAATAAATGAGCAGGAACTGTGATGGCACCCTGACGCTCTACATCGGCCTCAGCGCCGTCAATAATCTCAATATCAAGGTCGGTCGCCGCAAACGTAACGCTGCCATCGCGGGCTTCGATCAGAACATTCGACAAAATAGGGATTGTATTGCGCCGCTCAACGACACTTTGCACATGGCCCAGAGCTTTCAAAAGCGCTCCACGTTCGATCGTTAGACGCATACCCGAACCCGCTCCCCGAGAAAATCTTCAGTCAATGGCACTCGACATTCCATCCGCGGGCTACAAACGTAACGGATGGGCAGAACCGTTTTGATTCTGGCCAAGTTGAAGAATCATTTTGCCCGACTTTTATCGCTTTGCGCAATGACTTTAGGCTCTATTCGGTGATCTTCCGGCCAATTTCCTGCAATTCAGCTGCAAAGGTGACATCTTGGGCGGCCAATTCTTCAATCCGCTTCACCGCATGCATAACCGTGGTGTGATCGCGCCCACCAAATCTTTGGCCAATGTCTGGGAAAGAGCGACGGGTCAGGCGCTTGCAAAAATACATCGCCACTTGGCGTGGCCGAGCCACGGCGCGATGACGTCGTTGAGAAACCAAATCTTCCAAAGTCATATCATAGAAAGCGGCGACCCGACGTTTAATCGTCTCAACCGGCACTGACTTTTCAGGAGGGCTCCAATTACCCGATAACGCTTCTACAATAACTTCCATACTTGCCTCCCGGCCAATCAAAGCTGAAGCCGCAAACACCTGCTTGATAGCCCCTTCAACTGCACGCCCTGTCCCCGTGATGCGCGCCGCAATCAGATCAATCCCTTCGTCGGGCAATACAAACCCGCCTCGACGTGCATTGAGCTCGCTTGTTTTCCGCTTGGCAATAGCCCGACGCAACTCGAAATCAGGTTCATTGATTTTAGCGATAAAACCGCCTTGCAGCACGCAGCGCATCCGGCTGTTGAGGCCTTGCAAGCCGTCAATGGCAACGTCAGCTGTACAGACAACTGTGCGTCCGCGCGAAATCAGATCGTCTAAGGTCTGGAAGAACTCATCCTGTGTGGCGGACTTGCCGCAAATGAGTTGCAGGTCATCGATCAATAAAACATCTGCCCCGCGCAGGGCCGCCTTAAATGGCCCCGTGTCGCGGTCGCGAAGGGCTGATTGAAATTCGTTCAGGAAGCGCTGTGCGGTCAATAGCAAAACGCGCTTTTTTGGCGCGGTTTCGCGCAAGCGCGCCGTGATGGCTTCAAGAAGGTGGGTTTTCCCAACCCCGTGCAAGCCATGAAAGAATACGAGATCGCCAGTGCCTGGCACTTCGGCAAGGCCCCGGGCAATCGCGACGGCCACACGATTAGCTTCGCCCACTTCGTAATTAGAGAAAGTTTTGGCGGAGCCAGACAATTCGACGGGTTCTTGCGCCGCTTCTGCAACGGCAAGCTCTTGGGCGAGTTCAAGGCCTTCGTCAGCCATCACATCGTCAGATGCAAGCGCCTCGGCGTCTGCTACAACCAAGCGCACGCGGCGACCAGCTGGATCCAGTGACGACCAGCGCGCTTGCAGGCGGTGCAGATAATCTGTGGTCAGGCGGGCTACGGCATAGCAATTGGGGGCTGCAAATGTAACAGACGCCGTGTCAATCGCGATTAGGCGCAAGGGTTCAATCCAAGCCCGGAATGCGTCAGGGCCCAGCTCTCCGCGTAAACGAGGCAGGGCCGTTGCCCACAACCCGCGAGCTGAAGACAGCTCGAGATCTGAAGGCAGGTTGGCAAAACCCGATGTCGCCGAAACGCTTGTATGCACCCCATAGACCATTACTCAAACCACCCCGCCAATAATTTGTCCCAAAAGGACCACCCAATTTGTACCCAGTGTTCCAGACACACTTCCGCGCTCACCATTCGGCGTTATTCGCTGGAAAAGATCCAAGACTTGGCAAAACGCCATCCCCGCTAGAAGCAAGAGGACCAACGTCGTGATCAAACTAAAGCCTACACAGCGCGAGTACGCAACAGCAATTTCATGCGTTTGACATCTGTTTTTTCTGCTGCTGCGACACCTGATTCGCTTGACAGGTGAAGATTCTCAATAATCAGCGGGGCTTATGCAAAAGCTAACAAGATCGTGAGACATCACAACCCTGTGGATAAAATTTCAGAACCAACAAACTCATAAAAAAAACTTAATTTAAACAGATATTTGTTGAAATGCAGTGCATCCAAAACCAAATAAAGCCTATAAAGACAAACAGCCGCATACGGGCGTATGCGGCTGCAGATTAACTGATTTAGAATGTTCCGTGTACCGCGCCATTTCTGGCTGCCCAACAGAAAGGCATTTGCTACAAACGATCATTGTAAGATACCGAAATCCAAACAACCCAAAAAAGCGGGTACTCGGACAATCTCACTCTTCAGTCCGTTCGCGACAGATGCGCAGCCAGCAAATTAAGCTGGACGTGCAACCGCCTTTACGCGCTGGGCCAGACGCGAAACCTTGCGAGAAGCGGTGTTCTGATGGACAACGCCCTTCGACACTGCGCGCATGATTTCTGGTTCCGCAACGCGGAGGGCTGCGGTAGCTGCTGCGCCGTCACCCGAAGCGATTGCTTCTTCGACTTTGCGGATAAATGTGCGCATGCGCGAGCGACGGGCGGTGTTTACCAGCGTGCGGCGCACGATCTTGCGGGCCATTTTTTTGGCCGAAGGCGTATTGGCCATCGTTTAATCCGATTTAACGTGTGAAAGAGGCAGCCACGTGGCTACCCAAGAGGGGGCGGTGTATGCCGAAACAGGGGCGAAAGGTCAAGCAATAATGCCTATGTTTCATCAGCGGCCTGTAAATTGCGCTTGGCGCTTTTCACTAAAGGCTGCCATGCCTTCCTTTTGGTCCTCAGTACCAAACAAACCGTGGAAGATCCGGCGTTCAAAGCGCACCCCTTCACTCAAGGGGGTCTCGAAGGCGCGGTCAACGGCTTCCTTGGCGGCCATAACAGCCAGCTTACCATAACCAGCAATGGATTTAGCCACTTTCTGGGCCTCGTCTAAGAGTGTGTCTGCAGGCACAATTCGTGCAACTATCCCACAACGTTCGGCCTCGACCGCATCCATCATACGCCCGGTTAAAATCATGTCCATCGCCTTAGCTTTACCAGCAGCGCGGGCAAACCGCTGGGTCCCGCCTGCGCCTGGAATTACGCCAAGCTTAATCTCTGGCTGGCCAAACTTGGCCGTGTCTGCAGCCAGGATCATGTCGCACATCATGGCAAGCTCACACCCACCCCCCAAAGCAAAGCCTGCAACAGCTGCAATAGTTGGTTTTCGGCAACGGGTTACGCGCTCCCAATTGGCGGTGATAAAGTCTTGACCGTAGACATCGGCAAAAGTTTTGGTCGCCATCTCTTTGATATCTGCGCCTGCGGCAAAAGCCTTGGCAGAGCCGGTGATCAAGATCGCGCCGACATCATCGCGGGCTTCAACCACATCTAGGCACACGGTCAGCTCATTCATCAATTGCTGATTGAAGGCATTGAGGGCTTCTGGGCGATTGAGGGTGATGGTCGCAACCCCGTCGACGACGTTCAAAAGGATGGTTTCATAGGCCATGAGTAACTCCTGTTACGGATCATTAGATTATAATGCGGGGCAGTGTCAGGTCTGACAGGTTGGGCAATAAAAGCTTGAGCGCCCCGATTGCACAGTCCGATGAACAGGCTCATGCGGTGCACCCTCAGCCGAGCTGCGCGGGCAGGGCAGCCCTTCGCGGCCATATACGTCGAACCTTTCTTGAAAACCACCCAGTGAGCCATCGGCAGCAGCAAAATCCCGAAGCGTGGAACCACCTGCCTCGATGGCTTCGATCAGAACCGCGCGGATGGCCTCAGTTAGGGCAGCAATTTCTGACGCAGTCAGCGAATTGGAAAGGCGCATTGGGCTGATATGGGCCCGGAACAAGGCTTCACAGACATAAATATTGCCCAAGCCCGCAACATTGCCTTGATCCAACAAGGCTGACTTGATCGGTGTTTTCTTTGTGGCGAGTGCTTCGGCCAAATGATCGGCCGAGAAGTGATTGCCCAAGGGCTCGGGGCCCATCTTGGCAAAATGCTTGGATTGCTCAAGGCTGGCAGTAGGTACGATATCCATAAAGCCAAAGCGACGAGGGTCATTATAAATGACCTTGGCACCCGTCCCGACATGCAGCACGACATGATCATGCTTGGGGTCTGCCCCGGTGTCATAGGCATAATCATCAAAGGCCAGCACGCCGCGTTCATCGACAATGGAAAAGCGGCCCGACATGCCCAAATGCATAATCAGGGCTTCGTCGGTGCTGAGATAAGCGATGAGGTATTTCGCGCGCCGGTCGAGGCTTTCCACTTTCGCCCCTTCAAGGCGCTCAACAAATCCGACTGGAAAGGCAAAGCGCAGGTCTGGGCGGCGGGCCTCCACGCGGACAAGGGTCTGGCCCTTCAAAGTGGGCTCTAAGCCCCGTCTAACGGTTTCGACTTCGGGTAATTCAGGCATAATGACGCACTAGTAGATATGGCGGACAAGAGTGCAAGGCGCTATGTCGGTAGAATGACTGACTCCAAGACTGCTTCCTTCGGTTTTCAAGATGTGCCGGCACATGAGAAGGCCTCACGCGTCCGCGGTGTGTTTGACGCTGTCGCAAGCCGCTATGATTTGATGAATGATCTGATGAGTGCCGGGATGCACCGGGCTTGGAAGGATGCCGTGGCTGCGCGATTGAACCCGCGCCCGGGCGAACGCATTTTGGACCTTGCTGGTGGCACAGGCGATTTGGCGCGCCGCTTCAAGGCATTGGCCGATGCAGCACGTACGCGATCTGGCGGTCCGCCGTCTGAGATCATCGTGGTCGACATCAATGCGGAGATGATCGCCGCCGGGCGTGAGCGTGGCTTGGACGGACTAGGCTGGGCTGTAGGGGACGCAGAAGCCTTGCCTTTCCCCGACAATTCGGCGGACGGCTATGTCATCTCCTACGGTATCCGCAATGTGACTGACATCCCCAAGGCTCTCCGCGAAGCCTACCGTGTCTTAAAGCCCGGCGGGCGGTTCTATTGTCTGGAGTTTTCCAAGCCTACCACTGGTGCGTTAGAAGCCTTTTATGACGCTTGGTCATTCAAGGCGATCCCGCCGATTGGCAAGGCCGTAACGGGGGATGCAGAGCCTTACCAGTATCTGGTCGAAAGTATCCGTCGCTTTCCAGACCAAGAGACCTTTGCGGCCATGATCCGCGACGCTGGTTTTAATCGTGTTGAATATACCAATTTCTCCGGTGGTATTACCGCCTTGCACGGGGGCTGGAAGGTTTGATTGACGCGCTCATGCGGTTGATGCGGGCCGGTTGGACCTTAGGGCGCTATGATGCGATCCTGCCGCGAGAATATTATGACCTGCTGCCTTTGCCTGCCCGCATTGTCGGGCGGGTGCTTCGACTGGGGTCTCGCCACATCAGTGGCGACCCCGGCACGCGCATGGCAACGGCTTTAGAGAAGCTGGGCCCAGCTTGGATCAAGTTTGGCCAGCTTCTAGCGACCCGACCCGACATCGTCGGCGACAAAGCCGCCGAAGGCCTCTCGCGCCTCAAAGATCGGCTGGAGCCTTTTTCGCAAACAATCGCCTTAGAAAGCCTGGATGCTGCATTCGGTGAGAAGCGCGCGCCCCTGTTTCCAGACTTAGGTTCTGTAATCGCTGCAGCCTCCGTCGCCCAAGTCCATCAGATGACTTTGGCAGACGGTCGCAAAGTGGCGGTCAAGTTGTTGCGCCCGGGCATTGAGAAGGAAATCGCGGCTGAAGGCAAAGCCATGGCCTTGGCTGCGAAGCTTGTCCAAGCCCTCGTCCCCAAATCTCGGCGCCTTGAGCCTGTCGCCTTCGTCGCCACCATTCGCACCGCGTTGGAAAAGGAGCTCGACTTGCGACGCGAGGCAGGTGCCGGCGATGCTTTTGGCGAGATCGTCGCCGCGGATGGCTATTTGAAAGTGCCCAGCATCGATTGGGAGCGCACAGCGCGACGCGTCCTGACCACCTCTTGGGTTGAGGGCACACCTTTGACCAAGCCCGGTGCGCTTGATGGTGCGGACAGGGGCAAGCTTGCCAATGCCGTCACCTGTGGCTTTCTGGCTGCCGCTTTGGACCATGGCGTCTTTCATGCCGATATGCATGAGGGCAACCTTATTCTGGGTACGGATGGCGCGCTCTGGGCGGTCGACTTTGGCATTATGGGCCGGATCGGCATGGCCGAGCGCCGCTATCTCGCTGAAATCCTTTTTGCCTTCTTGCGTCGCGATTATCGCCGAGCCGCCGCTGTCCATATTGAAGCGGGCTATGTCTCTGCTGATCATGATGAGGGCGAGTTTGCCCATGCGCTCCGTTCGGTAGGCGAGCCGATTTGGGGCAGGCCAGCTCGCGAAGTCTCGATGGGCCGGGTTTTGACGCAGCTCTTTGACGTGACGGAGCAATTTGGCATGCATATGCGCCCCGAATTGGTGCTGTTGCAGAAGACCATGGTGCAAGTGGAAGGTGTTGCCCGCAACATCGACCCCGATCACGACATTTGGGAAGCCTCCCGCCCGGTGGTTGAGCGCTTCATGCACACGGAATTGGGCCCTGAAGGCATCACCCGTCAAATGTTTGCCGACGTTTCCAACGCACTCACAACCGCGCGCAAGCTGCCCCAATTGGTCGCGCGCATAGAGAAGCTGGTGGAACGGGCAGAGCAGGGCAAGCGGTAGGGGATAGGACCTCCCATAACCGCTCGCTTTAGGCTTGATTGATCCGCGCGCGCGGTTTAGCATTTTGTTATGACAAATCCTGCGCCCTCCAACGCCCCCGCCACCGATGCTTTTTGGATGCCGTTTACGGCCAACCGCCGCTTTAAGGCTGGACCACGATTGCTGGTTTCGGCCTCTGGCATGTTTTATCGAAGCCATGATGACCGCGAGATCCTCGACGGCACTGCAGGTCTGTGGACGGTCAATGCGGGCCATGGACGGCAGGAAATTGTCGATGCGGTGGCCCGCCAGATGGCAACGTTGGACTATGCGCCGACTTTCCAAATGGGCCATCCGGTCGCCTTTGAATTTGCTGAGCGTTTGGCCAGCATCGCGCCGGATGGGTTTGACCGCGTCTTTTTCACCAATTCTGGTTCTGAGAGTGTCGAGACGGCGCTGAAGATTGCTTTGGGCTATCATTATGCCCGTGGCGATCATCGCCGCACGCGCCTGATCGGGCGTGAGCGCGGCTATCATGGGACGAATTTTGGCGGCATTTCGGTCGGTGGCATTGTCACCAATCGCCGCGTCTTTGGTCCGGGCCTGCCGGGTGTTGACCATCTGCCCCATACCCATGGCCTGGCTGAGAATGTCTTCGCGCAAGGCCAACCGCCCCAGGGCGCGCATCTGGCCAAGGAATTGGACCGGATTGCTGCGCTGCACGGCCCTGAAACCATTGCCGCTGTGATCGTTGAGCCCGTTGCTGGTTCCACCGGGGTTTTGATCCCGCCAGTGGGTTATCTCGAAGAATTGCGCGCAGCTTGCGATCGCATTGGCTGTCTCTTGATCTTTGACGAAGTTATCACCGGCTATGGCCGTTTGGGAAAAGCGTTTGCCACTCAGGCTTTGGGTGTAAAGCCTGACCTGATCTGTACCGCCAAGGGCATCAATAATGGGGCTTTGCCCATGGGGGCCGTGTTTGCCCGCCGTGAAGTCCATGATGCCTATATGACGGGGCCGGAGAACATGATTGAGCTGTTCCACGGCTATACCTGCTCGGGCCATCCAGCCGCTTGTGCGGCCGGGCTTGCGACAATGGATATCATGGAGCGCGAAGGCCTGATGACGCGCGCGGCCGAGATCGGACCCTATTGGCAGAAGCGCTTGCATGAACTCAAAGGCGCACCCCATGTTATTGATATCCGGAATTTGGGCCTGATCGGCGGGATTGAGCTCAGCCCCCGCGACGGCGTGGTGGGTGCGCGCGGCTATGATGTCTTCATCAAGGCCTATGAAGCTGGGGCTCTGATCCGCGTCACGGGGGACATCATCGCCCTGTCGCCGCCGCTGATCATCGAAGAGAGCCATATTGACCGGCTGGTCGACACGATTGGTAAGGCCTTACACGCGGTTGATTAGGGGGTGATGGTGGCCTCTGCGAGGGCTACCCCTTCACCCCCAACACCTATAGCCCCGCGCGGAAAACCACCGGGGGTGCACCTTGTTGCCTCCTTAAGAAGCAGAGGGGCCGGGGCGCGTGGTGCGCGCCAAATAGGGGGTGGGCCAGATTAACGGACTGGCCCGGAATACGACGCATGCCGTGCGCCCCGGCTGTGTAAGTCTGTGTGCCAAGGGAAGATCATGAGCCCTCCTCTGTGGTTTCATTTCCCCCGCCTGTACATGAAGACCTTTTGAAGA
>JAPZTJ010000007.1 GCA_027532555.1 Aquidulcibacter sp. | reverse complement strand
TCGTGTTTTCATAAGGATTAGCTGTCCTTATGCCCGGTGTGCTCAAGACCGACTGCCGTGTGAAGCCGGAGGTCAGGTCTTTCAATAGGCTTGAATCAAAACTCGCGGGATCTCCTTGAGTGGGTTCTAAACCCACTCGTTAAAAGGTCTTCATGTACAGGCGGGGGCAATGTCACCACCGAGGAGGGCTCATGATCCTCCCTTGGGCACACAGACTTATTTCAGCCGGGGCGCATGGTTTGCGTCGTATTCCGGGCCAGTCCGTTAATCTGGCCCACCTCATCTGGCGCACACCACGCGCCCCGGCCCCTCTGCCTTCGGGCAACAAGGTGCACCCCCGGTGGTTTTCCGCGCGGGGCTATTCATGCTGCTTTACCCTGCAACCGCAGTTGAGGGTTTCCCCTGACACAATAAAACTCTAGGTCTGGGGCTATGGTTGGATTGATTGATCGCGATAGCCGGGTGTGGGCCGTTTTGGGGCCAACCAATACGGGCAAGACCCACTTGGCGGTGGAGCGTATGCTAGGCCATCCCACGGGTATGATCGGATTGCCACTGCGGCTGTTGGCGCGCGAGGTTTATGATCGGATCGTCAAGCAAAAAGGCGTCGGCCATGTTGCTTTGGTGACGGGGGAGGAACGGATTGTTCCCGCCTCAGCCCGCTATTTTGTGGCAACCGTGGAGGCCATGCCGCTTGATCGGCCTTTCTCCTTTATTGCCATCGACGAAATTCAATTATGTGCAGACCCAGATCGTGGGCATATCTTCACGGACCGGTTGTTGCGTGCGCGCGGTCAAGCCGAGACGATGTTCCTGGGCTCGGACACCATGCGGCCGATGATCCGCGCCATGATCCCGGGCATTGAGATCGAGCGGCGCGAGCGTTTGTCCACTTTGACTTATACCGGCATCAAGAAGATCACCAAGCTGGCGCGGCGCAGTGCCATCGTCGCGTTCAGCCAAGAGGAAGTTTATGCCATTGCCGAACTGATCCGTCGCCATAAGGGTGGCGCAGCGGTCGTCATGGGCGCGCTTAGCCCGCGCACCCGCAATGCGCAGGTCGCGCTTTATCAATCCGGTGAAGTCGATTTTCTGGTCGCAACTGACGCAATTGGTATGGGTTTGAACATGGACGTCGACCATGTTGCCTTTGCGAGCCTGTCAAAATTTGATGGGCGGCGGCACAGACCCCTGCGTGCAGACGAGATTGCCCAAATCGCCGGGCGTGCGGGTCGTTTTCGGACTGACGGGACATTTGGTGAGACCGCTGACTGTCCTGACCTTGATACCGAAACCGTCGAGCGGATCGAAGGTCATCAGTTTGAGCCCGTCGATGCGCTAGAATGGCGGACGTCTGACCTTGATTACCGCTCGTGCCAAGCCCTCATCGCCTCGCTCGAAGCGCCATCACCGCATCCTTCCCTTAAGCGCTCTCGCGGGGCGATAGATGAAGAGGCGTTTCGCCGTTTGGCCGTTATGGAGTGGGTCCAGCCGCTCACGAGGTCTTCGGTCGGGGTGCGCCGCCTGTGGGATGCGTGCCAGCTGCCTGATTTTCGCAAAGCGCCGCAGGATGAGCATGTTCATTTAATTGAGGGATTGGCCGAACACCTGCTTAAGCCTAAAGGGTTGGTACCATCGGACTGGTTCGCACGTCGTGTGAACGAGTTGGATCGAACCGATGGCGATATCGAACAATTGCAACAAAGATTGGCGGCAATCCGCACTTGGACCTATGTCGCCAACCGTTCTGACTGGGTTGATGAAAATAGGCACTGGCAAGGCCAAACACGGGTGATAGAGGACCGTCTATCTGATACACTGCACGAGCGCTTGATGCAGCGCTTCATTGATAAGCGTACCTCCGCCCTTTTGAAGGGCCTTAAACGGGAAAATGCCATGGAAGTTGACGTGAAAGAAACCGGCGAAGTGACTGTGGAAGGCCACGCGATTGGCCGCCTCGTCGGTTTGCGTTTTCAGGCAGATCCCGAAGCCACAGGACTTGAAGAACGCGCCGTGAAAAATGCCGCGTTCCAAGCCCTGCGACCCGAGTTAACGCGCCGTCTAGAAGCGATAGCCACAGGGGGTATCAACGACTTTGTGTTGTCTGATCTTGGTGTCGTGATTTGGCGCGGCGATGAGATTGCCAAATTGATGGGCCGCCAGCCCTTGTTAAAGCCGCGCGCGGTGATGATAGGCGGTGAACTGGGTCCAGAAGACGTGTTGAAGCGCGCCCAAGAACGGCTCGACAATTGGTTGCTGGAGATTGTTGCGCGAGACTTGGTGCCATTGAAGGCCTTGGCGGAAGCCGCTGACGGCGAGAGCTTGAAGGGCTTGGCCCGTGGTGTCGCTTATCGCGTCGCCGAAGCTGGTGGCGTGATGGACCGGACCGAGCTCGATGCCGACATCAAACAATTGTCGCAAGATGATCGCAAAGCCCTGCGTGCCGTGGGCCTACGTTTTGGCCGCGCAAATGTTTATGCGCCAGCGCTTCTAAAGCCGCGCCCGGCGCGTCTGCATGCCTTGTTTGCCTTCTTTGCCGCGGGTGGCGACCCCACAACCAATGCGCCTTTCTTGCCGCCTTTGGGGGTGACGAGCTTTACCTTGACGAGCCCTGTTGAAGCCAAGCCCTTGGCGGCTGCCGGCTTCCGCGCCTTTGGCCAACGCGCCGTGCGTCTCGATATCGTCGACCGGATTGCGGATGCTTTGTTTGAAGCCGCCGAAGCGGCCAAGGGACCTTGCGTATTCCCGGCGGTGATTGTGTCGTTACTGGGTGCTTCCAACGAGGATGCTGAAGCGGTTGTTGAAGCGCTGGGCTGGGAGAAGTTTGAGACAACACGTCCAGTGAAAGCCCCAGAAGCACCTGCGCCAGAGGCTGCACCAGAGGCTTTGCCAGAGCTTACAACAGAGCCTGCGAATCCCGTAACTGAAACGGCGATTGATGCTGAAGTCAACGAAGGCGGCGCGCCTGACAGCGTGCCTACGCCGGAAGCAGAGCCTGAGGCGGTGGCAGAGTCAGTCCTCGAAGCCACCCCTGAGCCTGAAGCAGTTGAAGCCGCAGTCACAGAAGCTCCGATGATGGAAACCGTCACCCTGTGGCGTCGCAAGCGCGCTAAGCCAGCCCGCACCGATCAACGACCGTTTAGACGCGGCGCTCCAAATCGGGCTCCTAACCCGCGCCCGCAAGGTCAAGCGACCGGCGAGGCCCCAGCCCGCGAAGCCCGTCCGCCACGTGATGATGCGGCTCGGCCTGCTCAAGGTCAGCGCCGCGATGGCAATCGTCCGCCACGCGAAGGTGGGTTTAAGCGGCCTGAGGCTGGTCGTCCGCCGCATCGCAACCCAGAAGGGCGCAGCTTTGCCGCCGCGCCACCGCGTCTGAATTCTGGGGGAGGGGCCGCGATTGATCCCAACAATCCGTTTGCTGTTTTGGCGGCTTTGAAGTTGACGGCAGAGCCCGTCAAGCAAGCCAAAGGTGGCCCGTCGTCCAAGAAGCATCGTGGCAACAAGCCCAAGAAGGCAGGCGGCAAGCCTGCTCCCGCCGTGGAGCCGCAATCTGAATGAGCGAGGAGGCTGATCGCGCTCGGCTGGATGTCTGGCTCTGGCGCGCCCGCTTTTTTAAGACCCGCAGCTTAGCGAGCGAATTTGTCTCTCGCAAAGGGGTTCGCCTTGCGCGGGGCGGTTTGGCTGTCCGCAAGATCGACAAACCCGGCTATACAATCGCGCCGGGGGATGCTTTGGCCTTTGCCATTGCAGGCCACCCCTACCATGTAGAAATTCTTGCTCTAGGTGTGAGGCGAGGGCCAGCATCTGAGGCTGTTCTGCTCTATAATACCGCAATCGGCCGGGACGAGGTTGACCTTTCTGGTCAGCAAGGTCACATCGGCGCCGAAAAACTACTAAGGAGATCCAGCTAGGACCATGACCTACATCGTGACCGACGCCTGCGTGAAGTGCAAATACATGGATTGTATCGAAGTTTGCCCTGTAGATTGCTTCTACGAAGGCGAGAACTTCTTGGTTATCCATCCTGATGAATGTATCGACTGCGGTGTATGCGAGCCAGAGTGCCCCGTCGATGCCATTAAGCCCGATACCGAAGATGAGCCCGACGGCAAGTGGCTGAAGATCAATTCTGACTATGCCAAAATCTGGCCCAACATCACCGTGAAGGGCGAGCCCCCAGCGGATCGTGATGACTTTGCCAAAGAAGATGGCAAGTTTGAGAAATACTTCTCGCCCAATCCTGGCGAAGGCAATTAAGCGGCGGGCCTGTGCGCCCGCTGTCAGGAAGGTCGCGAGGCCTTTGGAGTTCGTTTGATGAATTGGTCCAAGACCTATGACGGCGCAGAGCCGATGCGCGTCAACAAATGGATGGGCCAAACCGGGGTCTGCTCGCGCCGCGAAGCTGAAGCCTTGATCGATGCAGGCCTTGTCTCGATAGAAGGCGAAACCGTTTCAGACATGGGCCGTAAAATCCAACCCGGCCAGACCTTGACCATTGCTGAAGCCGGCAAGTCACAACTGGACAATCGCTTCTCCATCGTCATCAACAAACCGCCCGGCATCGTCTCTGCCCACCCAGAGCCTGGCCAAGTGCCAGCAATCCGTTTGCTGACCGCAGATAATCTGATCGGTTCCTCCGACATCATCCCTGACGAAGAGATGAGCTTAGCGCCCGTCGGTCGATTGGATATGGACTCACGTGGGCTGCTGGTTTTGTCCGAAGATGGTGTGTTGGCCAAAGCCTTGATTGGGCCCCAGTCTGGCCTTGAGAAAGAATATCTGGTGGCGATTGAAGGCATCATCACCGATTGGGCGCTACAAAAGCTCCGCTATGGGCTTGTTCTGGATGGTCGCCAGTTGAAGCCCGCCGTGGTGGAAGTCATTGGCCGCTATCGCTTGCGCTTCATTCTGACCGAAGGCCGGAACCGGCAAATCCGCCGCATGTGTGAGGCGGTGGGTCTTTATGTTGTCGATTTATGCCGGATCCGGATCGGCTCCTTGACGTTAGGTGACTTGCCAGAAGGCAAATGGCGTTTGCTGACCGGACCCGAACGTCAGGCCCTGATTGGTGGCGCGCAGCCTGCCTCGCCAAATTAGTGGCGAGGTAACGTCCGGGGCTGTCGCATCCTGCGCGCTTCACTTTCTGAATTATTTATGATATAAACGTGGTGCTGGTGCAGTCCTGCACAGCATTCTCTGGTGGACCCCAGCCTTACGAAGCAAACCGACACAACATCGTAACGATCTTTTTTAGGAAAGCGCGTGGCGGTGCAAGTGAATTTTTGTCTCTGACGGGTTGGCATGGTGCGAGGGTGAGTTCGCGATGAGCGACGTTAAGAAGACAACATTCCAAACAGGTGACTATGTGGTTTATCCAGCGCATGGCGTTGGTCGGATCACCGGGATCGAATCCCAAACAGTAGCAGGTATGAGCCTGGAAGTTTTCGTCATTGCGTTTGATCAAGACAAAATGACTTTGCGCGTTCCGACATCGAAAGTGAAAACAGGCGGCCTGCGGGCGCTATCTGGCCCGGCCATTATGGACGACGCTTTGAAGACCTTGACCGGTCGCGCGCGCATTAAACGCGCGATGTGGAGCCGTCGGGCCCAAGAATATGAAGCTAAGATCAATTCCGGCGATTTGATCTCGATCGCCGAAGTCGTCCGCGACCTCCATCGTGCAACCGACCAGCCAGAGCAATCCTATTCAGAGCGGCAATTGTACGAATCTGCCCTTGACCGTATGGCTCGCGAAGTGGCTGCGATCGAAAGTGTGAACCGCGAAGAAGCCATCAAGAAACTGACTGGCACCTTGGCAACCCGCGCCGCGTAAGCGACCTTCTTCTTTGAAGATCAAAAGATCCCGGTTGGTTCGTCCAGCCGGGATTTTTTGTTGGTTTAGCGCTTCAAGTCACTTTCCAATGAAGTGGAGACGCTGAAAAGCTGCTTCCCATCTGGCCCGATTCTGGTGGGCCCTAAGGGTCACCACATGGCTTCCAGATAAACTTCTACCACACCAACCCTGTCTTCCCAGCCGCAGCCTCAGTGCAGATCCGTGACCTTAGCGGACGTGCGCATGAGATATCCGACTGGTTACGTTATGGCGCATAATGGCGCTTTGAATGAGGGGATATTGCGGTAGGAAGCCTTGGACTTAGATGCGCAATCGACGATAGTCGAGTGACGGTCCGCTTTTCGCTTGCAATATGATCACAAAATGATATCATATTGATAGTGATTGAAGGAGCCTAAAATGTCTCGGACTGAAATCAACCGCACTGTCGAGCGTCCGACGCTGTCGATGCCAGGTTTGCCAATGTTTCTCGCCTTTTTGCTGGCGATAATTGTGTCTATCTATATGTTTGTGTCTGGTGGTGAGAGCGCCAATTTCCCCGTGGCGACGATTTTGTTTGCCTTGAGTATTTTTGGCATTTGCGGTTTCTATTCGATCCAGCCCAATGAAGCGGTGGCAATTTTGCTGTTTGGTGCTTATCGGGGTACCGACCGCGCGACGGGTTTGCGCTGGGTTTGGCCATGGTTGACGCGCAAGAAAATCTCGATGCGGGTCCGCAACGTAACGTCGGACAAGCTTAAGGTGAATGACAAGGACGGCAATCCGATTGAAATCGCCGCCAATGTCGTCTGGCGCGTACAGGATTCCGCGCAGGCCTTGTTCGATGTTGATGATTATGAACGCTTTAGCCGGATCGAGATTGACACCGCGCTGCGCGACATCGCCGCCCACTATTCCTATGACCATGCGGCAGAGGGTGAACTGACCCTGCGCGGCCATGCCGAAGATGTGGCAACTTTGTTAGGTCAGCGCCTGAACCAGCGCTTAGCTGTTGGTGGGATGGCGGTTGATGAAGCCCGCATCTCGCACTTGGCCTATGCCACCGAAATTGCGGGGGCCATGTTGAAGCGTCAGCAGGCGCAAGCCATCCTCGCGGCGCGCCAATTGATCGTGATGGGCGCCGTCGGCATGGTAGAAAGCGCGCTGGAGCAATTATCGGCTCGTGGCGTTGTGACCTTGGATGAGGAACGCAAGGCCCAGATGGTCTCCAACCTCCTGGTCGTGCTGTGCGCAGATCGCGAAGCGCAGCCTGTCGTCAACACCGGCTCCCTCTATTAAGGTCGGATCTAAGCTATGGCCGCCAAGCCCCGCAAGCCTTTTCTCGTGCGCATGAGCCCACAGGTTTTGAGCGCGGTAGAACGGCTGGCGGCTGCGGAGTTTCGCTCGGCCAATGTTCAAATGGAAGTATTGATCCGAGAAGCCTTGGCCAAACGCGGCATCGTGATCAAACCTGAAGCCGGATCTGATGAAGAGTGAGGGCGTTTCACTATAATTTTATAAAAATGACGTAGGCGTCACTTTACGAAGCTTCGACAATTTGGTAGAGACCTCACATGACTGAAACTCTCCTCTCCCGTATCGGCTACGATTTTGGTGCAGCAGCGCGTGGCATAAGCCGCTTGCTGAACAATAAAGAAGACACCAAAGCCGTTTTTGAAATCATGCGCGCGCTGTCTGGCCGTTCGATCCCCAATGGCTATGCGCGCCTGCTTCGCTCGCAAGAAGGTGGTCGCATCGCGTATGACCGGGTCGAGCTGCAGCCGATCCTCGACGACCATGAAACTTTGGCAAAGCTACCTGAAGGCAGTGTTGGCCGCGCCTATTTGGCTTTTGTGCAAGGCCGGAAGATCTCTGCCGAAGGTCTGGCCGAAGAAAGCCGGTCAACGGGCAATGAAATCGACTCGCTGCATCCCTTTGCTTGGTATGGTCGGCGGATGCGTGATGTGCACGATTTATGGCATGTCCTTAGCGGCTATCAGACTGATGCCTTGGGCGAGGCCTGTGTGGTGTCATTCTCGTTCCCGCAGACCCGTTCTTTGGGCTTTGCCCTAATTGGCTTTGCTGCCGCGCGCGAGCTTCAACGCCTCTTGCCAGGGCGACCCGTATTCAAGGCGGTGTGGCAGGCCTATCAGAATGGCCGCAAGGCTGCTTGGCTGCCGGTCCAGCATTATGAGCGTTTGTTGGCAGAGCCCTTGGACGCAGCGCGCAAGCGCCTGAACATCGCACCACCAACCTTTTATCTTGAAATTCCAGCCAGTGAACGCGATGGCGTTCCAGCAAACCTAAAAGGCACACCTGTGGCCGCCTAAAGCGGCCACCAGCGCTTTTTCTGTTCTGGTTAGGCTACCCGAACGCGGTGGGCTGCTTCTGGCAAGTCGGTGCCAAAACAACGCTGGTAGAATTCGGCCACAGTTGGCCGCTCTAGCTCATCACATTTGTTCAAGAAGGTGAGGCGGAAGGCCAGCCCGACATCTTCAAAGATATCCGCGTTCTGCGCCCATGTGATCACTGTCCGCGGGCTCATCACGGTGGAGATGTCGCCATTCATAAAGGCATTGCGGGTCATATCGGCCACGCGCACCATCTTGCCCAATTCAGCGCGCTTGGCTGGATCGGTTTCACCTAGCTTAGCCGCCACAATATCGGTCTCAACGTCATGGTCGAGATAGTTCAGCGTGGTGACGATTGACCAACGGTCCATCTGGCCTTGGTTGATCTGCTGGGTGCCGTGATAGAGGCCCGTAGTGTCGCCCAGACCAATTGTGTTGGTGGTGGCAAACAAGCGGAATGCCGGGTGCGGCTTGATGACTTTGTTTTGGTCCAATAGCGTCAAGCGACCGGAAGCTTCCAGCACGCGCTGGATCACGAACATCACATCGGGGCGGCCGGCGTCATATTCGTCAAACACCAAGGCGACATTGCGTTGCAGCGCCCAAGGCAGAATGCCTTCGCGGAATTCCGTAATCTGCTTGCCGTCTTTGAGCACAATGGCGTCTTTGCCGACCAGATCGATCCGGCTGACGTGGCTATCAAGGTTGACGCGCACCAATGGCCAATTCAGTCGGGCAGCGACTTGCTCAATATGGGTCGACTTGCCTGTGCCGTGATAGCCTTGGATCATGACCCGACGATTATGCGCAAAGCCTGCGAGAATGGCGCGCGTGGTTTGTGGGTCGAACTTATAAGTCGGATCAAGTTCGGGAACATATTCATTGGACTGGCTGAAAGCTGGCACTTGCAGCCCTGAAGCGAAACCAAAGACATTTTCGACCGAAACAGTCGTGTCAGGCAGAGCGGCAATCAATGTATCAGTCATGGTCGTTATCGGGTCCTCTTAGGGTCTTGTTTGAGGATCAGACGCGCGGCGTCAAGCATGCATTTCTGTTCGAACTGCTGACATGGTGCGCTGTGACATTTTTGCGAGGGATTTCCGCAGAGATTTAGAAGCCAGACCTAAGCCCGGCGCGCGGTCTTCAGGACCTTATAAGCCTTCACCACGGCATTTAGGCGGGTCTCGGCACTTCTATCCCCCCCGTTCGAATCTGGGTGATACTGGCGGACAAGGGCAGCATAGGTGCTGCGAACTTTGGCGCGATCGGCATGGGCGTCTAAGCCCAATGTGTCGAGTGCCTTGAGGACGGGGGCAGTGGGGCGCGTATCTTGGCCTTCTGGGGCAGTTCTACCTGCTGTGCCACGACGGCTTGCCAGCGGGTCTTTTGGATCTTCGCCCGCTGCCGCCTTTTTATAGACATGGGCATCGGGGGAATTCGCGCTCGCCCGAAACGTCCATGTAGGCCGGCCACCATGGGAAGCAGCTTCGCGATGCGCGCGGGCATCGTCGTCTGTCATGCCTTCGAAGAAGTTCCAGTTTTTGTTGTAGAGTGCGGCATGCTTCTCGCAGAAATGCCAAATCTCACCCGGATTGTCGCGGCTTTTGGGTGCACGATTGGTCGCTTCTGCCCCACATCCATCGTGCTCGCACAGTTGGACATCGGGATTTACTTTGACAACCGGGGGCTTTCGCACCCGAATGTCCACAAATTTAGGGCGGTAGGAGAATGAATCTGTCATGAGGAGCGTAATATGCGTTTGACCGCCGCCACAGACAAGGACGAATGACCGATGGGACCCGTGCAAATACAGATGCGAAAAAAACTGATTGAGGCCTTCGCGCCGTTAGTCCTTGAAGTCATAGACGAAAGTGCCAGCCACGCCGGCCATGCCGGGGCCGCTGTTCATGCCGCGAAACAAGGCGGTGCAGCGACGGGTATTGGCGAGACCCACTTTTCGGTCACCATTGTCAGTGCTGCGTTCGCAGGTCTAAACCGGGTTGCACGCCAGCGGGCCATCTATCAGGTCCTCGCCGAAGAATTGGCAGGGCCTGTCCATGCCTTGGCGCTGAAAGCCGATGCACCGGCTTAAGGGCTCAGTCGGCGCGGTCGCGGGCTTCAAATATGGGTTCAGCTTTGATGAAGGGCGCGGTCTCATCCTCATCCTCTGTATGTGCCACTTTGCCTGCTGAAGGCAGAAAGCGGAACAGGATCAAGAGGCCCAGAATAGCCGAGATCACCGAGCCTGTATAAACACCAAGTCGCGTTGGAGTAGCGAGGCTTGGGTCCTTAAAGGCCAAGGCCCCAATGAAGAGGCTCATGGTAAAGCCAATACCTGCGACGCACGCAACGCCTACCATTTGAGGAAAGGTACCTGGAAGCTTGGCACGCATCAGCTTGGCGGCGGCAAAACCGCTGAGCGCGATGCCAATCGGCTTGCCGAGCACAAGGCCAAGCGCGGCACCCAAAGTCACAGGGTGGGTGAGGTATTTCTCCGCCCCTGCGAGATCGACACCCGCATTGGCAAAAGCAAACACTGGCATGATACCAAAGAGCACCCAAGGTCTGAAATCATGCTCAGCCTCGTGGAGTGGCGACTTGTCATGCCGGTCGCGCATCGGAACGCACGCGGCAACCAGAACGCCTGCAATCGTGCCGCTCACACCGCTTTGGTGCATGAAGACCCAGAGGACGACACCGATCAGGACATAAAGGCCGATGGCGCGGACTTTAAATCGGTTCATGGCGATCAGCACCGCCAAGACAATACCGGCTTGCACCAGATAATTTAGATGGAGAGTTTCAGTATAGAAAAAGGCTACAATCACGATCGCGCCCAAATCATCCACCACGGCAACCGCCAGCAGAAACGCTTTCAGGGCAGGGGGCACGCGATTGCCCAAAAGCGACAATACGCCCAAGGCAAAGGCAATGTCGGTGGCTGCCGGAATGGCCCAGCCGTGACCGAAGCCCGCAGGGGCGGCGAAGAACAAAAAGATGAGCGCGGGGACAGCCATGCCGCCTGCGGCGCTGACAATCGGCAAAATGGCTGCGGCGGGATTGGATAATTGCCCTTCTAACAACTCTCGCTTCAGCTCAAGACCGACGAAAAAGAAGAAAATCGCCATCAGACCATTCTTGATCCAATAGGAGAATTTCATCTCGATCCCGCCATCCGTAGGTCCGATAGTCACTTGGGTGTCTAGGATGGCGTGATAGAGCCCCGCTAGTGGCGAGTTGACCACCAGCATCGCAGCCAAAGCCGCCAAGACCAGCAGCGTGCCCGGCACGGCTTCTTCTGGCAGAAATCCAAGCGCTTTTTTTGGGGCTGAGGCGTCAGACATTGGGTACTTTCATTTCGCTTTTGTCGCTTTTGCTTGTTTAGCCATGATTGGGAGAGGAATAAAGCAATCAAACCTGTAAGCCGTTTGGTTTCGAAGTATCAAAAACACATCAGAATGCACCGTTTCACTTGCGGCTTGTTGTTGCGCCAAAGCCCGTGGGGCGTTACGTTTGGGCCATGTTCCAAGCGCAGCCACCTTTTCCTGTTCCGCTCAAACGGACCGTGGCGCTGGTTGGCCTCATGGGGGCGGGTAAGTCGTCGGTTGGGCGTCGACTCGCGGCCCAGTTGAATGTGCCCTTTAAAGACGCCGATGATGAGATTGTGATTGCAGCTGGACGTCCGATTGCTGATATCTTTGCTGAGCGGGGCGAGGACGAGTTTCGGGCAGGCGAACGGCGGGTGATTTCTCGGATTCTGGAAGAACCCCCTCATATACTTGCGACAGGTGGTGGCGCTTTTATGAACCCAATCACGCGGGTGATGTTACGCCAGCGGGCGACCACAATCTGGTTGCGCGCGGATTTGGACACTTTGGTCAAGCGCGTATCGCGCCGCGATGATCGTCCGCTTCTAAGAGCGGGTGATCCCCGTGAAATCATGGAAAAATTGATGGAAGTTCGCTATCCCATCTATGCTGAGGCTGACATAGTTGTGGAGTCTCGTGAGGGGCCTCATCATATTACGGTCGATGCAGTCATCGCTGCCCTGCGCGCGCATGGGGATTTGGAGAGCGTGGCGTGAAGCAAACCATTCAAGTGGCCTTGGATCAAAGGTCCTATACTGTTGATATCGGCCAAGGTTTATTGGCTGAAGCGGGCGCGCTGATCCGCCCCTTGATGAAGCGGCCTCGTGTGGCAATCATCGCGGACTCCACAGCTTGGGCCCTGCACGGCGCTATTTTTTCCAAAAGCCTTACTGAGGCCGAAATCCACTGGGATTTGATTGAGATTGCCCCGGGAGAGGGCAGCAAAAGCTTTGCGAGCCTCGAGCGGGTGACTGAGGAGCTTTTGAAGCTCAATCTGGAGCGCTCTGACCTGATCATTGCCTTTGGTGGCGGGGTTACGGGTGATTTAACAGGCTTTGCAGCAGGCATCACCAAGCGTGGTATTGATTTTGTGCAAGTGCCGACCACCTTGCTGGCGCAAGTGGATTCCTCGGTTGGCGGCAAAACCGCGATCAATGCCAGCGCCGGCAAGAATTTGATTGGGGTGTTCTGGCAGCCACGTTATGTCTTGGCAGACCTTGCGACCCTTGCAACCTTGCCAGACCGCGATCTGCGGGCGGGCTGGGCTGAGATTTTAAAGATTGGCCTCTTGGGCGACCGCGCCTTTTTTGACTGGTGTTTGGCCCATGCCGCCACAGCACTGGCAGGCGATGTGACCCAATTGGCTTATGCGATTGGTCAATCGGTGCAAACGAAAGCCCGCATTGTGGCAGAAGATGAGCGTGAGGCCGGTGTGCGGGCGCTGTTGAACCTGGGCCATACGTTTGGCCACGCATTTGAAGCCATTGTCGGGTTTGATGAGAGTGTGCTGCGTCACGGGGAAGCCGTTGCTTGTGGGATGGCGATGGCGTTTCGCTTCTCCCATGCCCAAGGTCTGTGCCCGCAAGAGGATGTAGTCTTGGCTGAACAGGCCATCGCAGCAGCCGGGCTTGCACATTTGCCAAGCCGTTTACCCGGTGGGCCGTGGCAAGCTGAAGCGCTGTTTGAAGCCATGAGCCACGATAAAAAGAATGAAAATGGGGCGCTGACCCTGATTTTGACGCGCGGCATTGGCGCGGCCTTTGTACAAAAGGGCGTTGATGCCCAAGCCGTACGTGCCTTTTTGAAAGAGGATGTCCAAAAATGACGGTCGACCCCACGGTCATCGTAACCGCGATTTTGGTTGCTGTTTTGATAGCTATGTCTGCATTTTATTCTGCCGCGGAAACGTCGATTACCTCGTCGTCCCGGGCGCGCATGTTCCAGCTTGAAAAAGAAGGCGACCGAGGGGCTGCTCGGGTTAATCGCCTGATTCAGAACCCAGACCGTTTGATTGGGTCGCTGCTTCTCGGCAATAACTTCCTAAATACTTTGGCAGGAGCCCTGACGACAGCACTTTTGGTCCAATTGTTTGGCCAAGCTCCGACCACGATTGCCATCGCCACCGCTTTGGTGACGGCTATTGTTTTGATTTTCGCAGAAGTCATGCCCAAGACTTTTGCCTTCTCCTATCCTGAAGCGACCGCGCGGTGGGTTTCGCTTCCCGTTCAATGGTCTGTCACGCTGCTTAGTCCGATTGTGACGGCCGTACGTTGGATCGTGCGCGCAACGTTGCAGATATTTGGCGTAAAGCTGGACCGTGTCACCGATGAAGATGCCACGATGGAAGAAATTCGTGGCGCGATTGAGCTTGGCAAGCATGAAGGCAGCGTAGAAAAGTCAGATCGTGACCGGGTTGCTGGCGTCTTGGATCTTGAGGAATTGGACGTCTCAGACGTTATGATCCATCGCAAGAACATGAAGACGATCGACGTGGAATTGCCGTCACGCGAAATCGTGATGCAGGTGTTGCAGACCCAACATTCACGCCTACCCCTCTATGAAGGGGATCAAGAAAACATCGTCGGAATTTTGCATGCAAAAGACCTGCTGCAAGCCATTGCAGACGCGCAAGGTGATTTAGATGCGATTGACCTCAAAGCGATTATCCGGCCGCCTTGGTTTGTGCCTGACACCACGACCTTGAAAGAACAATTGGAGGAATTCCTCAAGCGCCGCAGCCATGTGGCTTGTGTGGTCGATGAATATGGCGCGCTGCAAGGTTTGGTCACGTTGGAGGACATCTTAGAAGAGATCGTCGGCGATATTGTCGATGAACATGACATCGCCATTCAAGGCGTACGACCCCAACCCGATGGGTCGGTCAATGTTGATGGAGCTGTTCCTATCCGTGACCTCAACCGCGCGATGGACTGGGTTCTGCCGGATGAAGAGGCTGTGACCATCGCAGGCCTAGTTATCCATGAAGCCCAAGCCATTCCAGACCCCGGACAGCGCTTTGCCTTCCACGGCTATCGCTTCCAGATTCTACGCAAGCATCGCAACCAAATTCTGGCCATTCGTATCACACCGGAATTGGCCAGTGATAAAGACGAGACGGCCCGAAAGTAGCGCAAACAAAAAGGCCGTAAGCTTGCGCTTACGGCCTCTCTTTGTGACTTTAGGAGTGGTTCTTAGAAGGTGCGCTTCAACTGAACGACGCCCTTGCCTTCGAATGGCTTCAGACCGTCCACATCGGTGTCGGTGTAGAACAAGTCCACTGCCCAGCCGCTCTCAGTTGCAGCTGTCAAACCGACTTTCCAGTTGGTATAGGATTCCAAGAGCAAATTCTCTTCGAGATCCATCGTGCCGACCGAGGCATTTGCGGAAAGTGCAAATGGGCCAACTTTTGCGCCTGGGATTGGAGCCGACACAGCAGCTTCATAATACCAGTAGGAAGGACCATCTTTGCCATATTCTGGCGAGTAGAAGACCGAACCGGTCAGCGACACGCCAGACTCAGTTGCGACGGTACCAGCGACCTTGCCTTCATACACCAAGAGGCTGCTCTCTTGTGGGTAGGTGTAGGCCAGAACGCCGATGTCCAAAGTGACAGGGCCAACTTGTGGCTTGTAGCCAGCATAGAGGTCGACTTCCAGATTGGCTTTGCTGCCGAAATCTACGTTCGACAACCAGGTGCCGACATAAAAGGAACCAGCCGACAGGTCCACGCCGCCGAAGACTTGGCCGGTGTCGTCAATGTTTTGGTTCACACCGCGGAATTGGTAGCTGGAAGCTACACCTACGTTCACCGAAGTGGTGGTTTCTTGCGCGGAAGCGACGGCGGGAGCGCCACAAACCAAGGCGGTAGCCAAAAAGAATGCTTTAAGTTTCATGTTAGTCCCCTGTGGAAGCCGCGGAAGGTGCGGCCCCTTGCAATGTCCATTCACCTGTGTGGCGAAATTTGAGCTTCGCCGCTATGACATCAGCGCAACACCTCGTTTGCAATCGCACTAGACACATGGCGGACGCGATCAGCCGCGTAGTGCAACTTCTTTAAGCATAAAACATCAAAAAATGACTAATATGCGTGCGGCAACTTATGTTGGTGCACGGATGCTCGCGCCGAGATGCAGTCCCGCGTCGACAAGAAGGGTCTCGCCCGTGATGTGGCGCGAAGCGGAGGAGCAGAAGAAAGCAACCGTGTCTGCAATATCATCTGGACCGGACGCAACTTGTAGAGGCACTTGTTTCTTTACGTTTTCTCGGATTTTCGCGGTGGTGTCTTCACCAAAAGCGTCGGTGAACCAGCGCGTATCAATAAAGCCTGGACAGACAGCATTGACCCGAATCGCTGGGGCTAAACCGCGTGCCAAAGATTTAGTCATCGTATTGAGGGCACCCTTGGTCGCGGCATAGGCCACCGAAGATCCAATTCCGATCACGCCTGCGATGGACGAGATCATGACAACGGAGCTGGCACTTTGGGTTTTGGCATAGGCCGCGTGCAACAAGGGCTTTGCGGCCCGCACCATCATAAACGGGCCGACCGTGTTCACTTCATAGAGATGGAGGAAGTCGTCAGCTGCCAAAGCATCCATATCGGCATGATTGGGTGCGTGCTTGGTTGTGCCGGCATTATTGACCAAAATATCGACTTGGCCCCAGTCCTCGGCCGCGGCAGCAATCTTGCGGCAATCTTCGTCACGCGCGACATTGCCTTGCACGACCCGCACGTCACGCGCACCAGCGGCTAAACAAGCTTGCGCGGTGGCGTCACATTCGGCTTGGCTCTTCGAGTAGTTGAGAATGATCCTCGCACCCGAAGCCGACAGCTTCAACGCGGTGGATGCACCAAGCCCAGTGGCAGAACCTGTGATGATCGCGACTTTGTCTGCAAAACTAGCCATGGCTTAAAATCCTTTTGCTTCGGCAAGTGCGGCCCGATATTCGGTTTCAAGGCGGTCGATCAGATCCTTGACTGGCAAGGTGTCGTGGATCGACCCGACGCCTTGCCCTGCTGACCAGATGGTCGACCACGCTTTGCCGGCATTGAGTTCTTCGCCCATATCGACATCGGTCTTGGGCTCCATCGTCACCGGGTCTAGACCATTTTGGAGCAGCGACGGAATGAGGAAGTTGGCCGGAATGCCGCTAATCTTTGGCGTATAGACAATGTCCGCAGCGTCGCTGTTCTCGATCATCTGCTTATAGTCATCTTGCCCGCGGCTTTCGTTGGTCGCGATGAAGCGTGTACCCATATAGGCCAAGTCTGCACCCAGCATGCGCGCGGTCGCAACATGCCGTCCGGTCGACATCACCCCAGACAGGGCAATGCATGTATCTGGAAAGGCGGCACGCAATTCGGTGACCAGCGCGAAGGGCGACAATGTGCCCGCATGACCGCCAGCACCGGCGCAAACGGGGATTAGGCCGTCGACCCCGGCCTCCATTGCTTTTTCGGCATGCTTCATATTGGTGACATCGTGGAAGACCAAACCGCCGCCGTCATGGATGGCTTGAACCACATCTTTAACGGCACCGAGCGAGGTAATTGCGAGTGGGATTTTCTTGTCGCTAGAGATTTTGACATCGGCAGCCAAGCGTGGATTGGTCTTGTGTACGATCAAATTCACGCCAAATGGCGCATCTTGCGGCGTCAAAGCGGACTGGATGAGATCAAGCCACTCAGCATAGCCTTCACTGGTACGCTGGTTGAGGGCGGGAAAGGTTCCCAAGATGCCGGCTTTGCAGCAGGCTGTAACCAATTCCGGTCCGGACACCAAAAACATGGGCGCGGCCACGATGGGCAGGCGCAAGCGCCCCTGAAATGCTATTGGTAAGGTCATTAGCGCTGCTCCCCCCGATTGTTCTTGCTTCGCTAACGTCTTGGCCAAGCCTTATGGGAAGGTCAAGCCTGAATTGGGCAGGATCTCTTATCCAGTCTAAGGCCCAGATTTTTGGGCTTGGGCTGCTATGTCTTCTTCCAGAGTGGGAATGAAGCCCGGGCCGTTACGCGACCGGTCAAGCTTGTCCAATTCCTTGAGCATATCCGCGTTTGTGGCGCTTTCGAAGAAGCGGGTGGCCATATCCGTCATTTGGCCGACGGGTAGGGTGGCTTTCACATTGAGCTTAATCGGCACGCCAGACAGGACTTGTGGATTGGCCCCGACGAGAACAACACCCAAGGTCAGGTCGCCCGTAATGCGACCGTCAACCGTGATCACATCTATCTCATACTCAATGCCCGCGAGGGCTTGCGCCGCGATTTCTGCGGGGGTGGGTTGTTTAGGCGCAAACAATCTTTGATACCAAGGCAGCTTTTTGGGTGGCGTTTTGGGGTCAGAGCCTGGGATCGGGCCGGTATAGCGAATTTTGCCGCCGCCTTCGCGCGCCTGCAATCTGCCACCGACAATTTCAACGCTGCCATTGCGCGCTTCAATCGGGAAAACGCCGGACACTCTGCCGTCAATCTGCAGGTTCGGGATTTTTGTTAGCCCCAAAAATCTGGCGAGGTCGACATCTTCAACATCAACAGCAAAGGATTGGTCGCCGTCGCGGAAGGTCCAGCTTGCGGGACGGACTGATAATTTGCCGTCGGCAAATGGCCAACTGGCATCGATTAGCTGCAAAGTGTTATCGCCAGGCAAAGCGAAGACCACATTGACATCCTCGATTGGGAGACCCGGATCAAACTGCGCGACAGTAAAGCCTTGCTGGCCGGCAGAGCGCACTGCCAACAAATCGTCGAGAGAAAAGTCACCGGTCAGATTTGTGACTTGGCCAAGCAAGGTTAAGAAGTCGAGATTGGCCGTCGACAATTTGGCGTCTGAAACAGTCGCCTGATTTGGTCCCCAAGCAATGGAAGCTGATCCTGAGACATCGCCAACTACATCCAAGATCACCCCTTGCAGTGCGGGAATAATGTCATCGGCATCCAGTGGACGATTCCACTGTTTAAACATGCCAGAGGAATCCTTGGGCATTTGGCCAAAAGAGATCGACTCCGCCAATGCGTCCAAGCGGCCAAGGCCAGTTTCGGCATTATGGTTTAAGATCGCACGCGCCAAGAAGCCGCCGGACTCAGCCAAACTGATGTCACTTTGTATGTCGATTTGACTGCCATTGATGGTGCCTTCTCCGGTAAGCGACAACATGCCAAAGCGGGCAGGGCGCTCAACCTGCTGGCCTTTGTCATCTAATGCCGGGAAATAGGTCGGCACATCCCGCACGAGGAGGTTTTCAAATGCAAGGTTGCCAACAAGGCCGGTGCGCCGTGCTTGCAGGTCGGCTGTCGCAGTTCCTGAAATCTGGACTGGAAGGCCCTTGGCACGCAATCCGGCTAATTGCCCACGTAACGTCATGCCCCCGCTGTCTGGGGTTAGGCGCAACGACGAGTCTTGAGCATTAAGCTCTGCAAACCCGCCATCGGGCAGCTTGAACGTGTAGCCGACTTCTTTCGAAGTGAGATCCAATTGCCAGCCGCCTGTGGCTGAAGGTCTAAAGTCGCCACGGATGGCACCCACCCGCAGCGACCTACCATCTTCTAGCGCCCCCAAGCGTAATTCTAAGGGCTCAAATCTAGCATCGGCGAAAAGGATGAAGCCATTGCCGGTTAAGCTGGCAAAGCGTTCGAGACGATCTGGGCAAAAGCTTGCTTTGACAGGTCCGACGGTGGCGTCGCCAGGAAAGCGGCCTTGCTCAGCAGAAATTGACAGACAGGTGTCGCCCCGGACCAATATCCCCGACCCTTCGTCGGCAGGTATAGCTTGTACCGGCCCGCTGACACGCAATCCCTCAACAAAGCTGTCGCCAGAGGTCAGGGAAGCAGCGGTGGCACTAATTGATGCATTGGCCTGCCAAGCAGGTGCTTGGCCTTCAGTAACGCTAAACCGGAACGGCAATTCAGCCTGCACGTCATCGATATGCGTTTCATCAAGCGCTAAAGTTGAAGCTACAAGCGAAGCCTGCCCGCTCGCCTCAACAGATCGGCCGTCTCCCCGTGCGACGATAGGCATTTTTAGAACGCCTGCGCGGATGCCAAATCCATCTGCGTTCAGGCGGTCTACAGATCCATCAAAGGTCAGATTAGCATCCCATTTGCTAAAGCCCGCCAAACTTAGCCCGTCCACGCCTTGCCTTGGGCGCGTGACGTTTGGCAAAGTGCCCACGCGCGCTCGGCCCTTTAGCCGCCCGGTCAGGTCAAGCACATTTAAGTGGGGTGAACGAAACCCTTCCACGCCCACTTGGCCATTGAGATCAATATTCCAGATCGCGTTCGCGCGGGTAGCTTTGGCATCAAGCGCCAAGCGGCCTTGTCGCGCGCCCGGACCGCCTTTGCCAAAGCCTTCAACCGGCCCCGCAACGGACACCAACAAGGTTCGCCCATCGCCACGGACCTGACCGATAAGCTTTGCCCGTCCAGTTCCAAGGCCGAGGCCTGCTGCACCTGCTTGGGCGTTAATTTCTAAGGTGCCACGTCCAGCACCGACGGGAACCTCGCCTGCCTTGGCTGCTAAAGATACCTCGTTCACTTTGCCTGAAATCAAAAGCCCCGACCTGCTGCCCGGCATAGGAATATTTGTGAGGCTGAAGTTGCGCGTGGCTAAGGTCCAACCAGAAGGGTTCCAGCTGAAGTCTTCCAATCTCCCTTGGCCCCTGCCAGAGTTGGGCGCTTGAATGACAAAATCGCCAGCGCCAAAAGCCCCTAAGGGTGCTGCATCCGACTTGGCTAAGTCGAAGCGGACTAAGGGTGGCCTTTTGGGATCTGGGACAAAGCTTAGCTTGGGCCCGGAGCGCAGGGCCAGCTCGACCGGTTCAGTCAGTCGCATTTCTGCTTTCTTTGGACCATAGACAAAGCCTAGCCCGGCTTTGCCGGACACAGGATCAGCCAATGTAGTCGATGGCGAGACTAAGTTGGTCCAAGCCAACTGGGTTTGGCCTTCCCAAACTGCCTCGGGAGCCTGCCGCAGGTCTTTCAGAACCGCTTGTGCAAAGCCTGAAAGCTCTGCGCTGCTCGCCTGCCAACCCAAGGCCGGGGCAGTGAGAATTTTTACGCCGCGGCCCTTCATATCGAAGCGAGTTAGGCCTGTTTGCGTGCGGGCGGTCGAAAAATCTAAGCCAAGATTTTGAAGTGTGCCTTGGGAAGTTTGAACGGACTTGGCTTCAAGCCGACCGATCAGCGCGCCAAATCCCGTCTCGGACCAAGGACGACTTCCCGCGACCTGATGCTGCCATTGGCCGGTACCACCTCGTAACAAAGGGGATTGTAGCTCAGCAGTTTGCAGGCGCGCTTTTTGAGCGTTAAGCGCAATCGCGCGCGTTTCCACCCGCGTGCCACCTTTCCCATCGAGAACCACAAGCGCTTGTGCTACCCCAGCGAGGCGATCGACTTGCAGGTCACCCCAGCGATAGCTTTGACCATCGGGCTGAACCGCCAAGCCAATCTCGGTTGGGCTCTGCTGGCCGTCCTTGTTCTTTTGCCCCGGTTTAAGCGCAAGCCCAAAGGCTAGTGGGCGATCGCCGGGCACAGCGGAAACTTCTTTCGGCGGATTGACCAGCATCTGAACCCGCCAGCCTTGTTGGTCGCCCCCTGTCGCTTGAATGCGCGCCTCGCCCCTGCCCATAGGGCTGTCAAAGCTTAATAGGGTATCGCGCAGCACCACATCGGCTAAGCGAACTTGGCTTGGTTTGTCTGACGGGATCAAGAAGGGCTTAAGGGCTCCAAAGTCAGGCTCGCCAGCCTCGGTCATACCAATGTGGAGTCTGGCGCCCTGCGCTTCGAGGCGATCAATGACCAAACGGCCGCTTCGGACATCGAAGTGCCAGCTCAATGTCGCCATCGGCAGAAGTAAAGTTGGGTCTGCAGCAGGGCCTAACCGCAGATCCCGGACCATCGCCTGATTAACTGACAATTTTGTGAATGAAATCCCACCTTCGATTCCACGCTGACGCAGAAGCGACTGAACACCTGATTCCGCCAGATCGGTTCGCCAGATCCAGCCCAAACTTGCAGCGGTAGCGAGACCGAGGATTCCAAGGCCCCAAAAGCGCGAGGTTCCACGCAGATAAGTTTTACGACTCAGATGGTTAACTTTGTTCACACTTGGAGTCGCAGTCTCAGACTTGAGGTCATCATGAGGCGGGACTCGGTCATTCATACAAGCTCTATACCCTGCTCCGGCCGGTTTCTCGACCCCCTAATCATAGGCACTTCAACCTGTACCAAACTGCGATCAAAAGTGTTCAAAAAGAGGCAAATGCAGGGGCGAAACTTTACACATACTGAGAGCAGGGGTTGCTCTGTGCTGAAACTTGTGTATTCCAAGCAACACAATAAGAAAAAAAACTGTGAAAGTATGGTTAAACGGGGCGGGAATCACACCCGAACTTAATCTGTGAAGGGTACCTTCGTACTCGTAACGGCTGAAGGGGTTAGCTTTTGAGACACACGACAAATCGTCGCGCTGCCTTCAATCTCGCACTCAAGCTAAGCTTGGGATGTGCGATCGGCTTTATCGCCTCCGCTGGAAATGTTCATACTGCTTACGCTCAGAACGCAAATCTTGAGCATATGGCCTTTGCCGCAGGCACTGGCCAATCTGACCGCCAAACGATTTCAATCCGGGGCGGTGAAACGCTTGAACAAGCCCTGATCCGTGCCGGTGCGATGCGCGATGATGTCGCCAACGCCGTGCGTTCCTTAGCGCGTAGCCTCGATCCGCGCGACGTCCGCCGCGATGACAAGGTAACCGTGTTCATGCAGCCAAGCGCCGGTGGCAATCGGCTGGCCGGGTTCAATCTCGCGAGTGGTGCTGAGCGTTCTATCACCGTAACGCGTGGCATCGACAATCAGTTCCGTGCTCGTGAGATGACGACCAATATGCAGCGCAAGACTTTGCGTATTGCCGGTGTGATCGGGCAAAATGGCTTGGTTAATGCGGTGCGTGAATTGGGCGCGCCTGATCGTGCCGCTGATTCGATTGCTCAAGCCTTTGCTTATGACGTCGACTTCGAGCGCGAAGTTGCTCCAGGCATCGAGTTTGAACTGATGTACGACCGGGTTTCGGATTTGCGTGGGCAAGTGGTACGCGAGGGCGAGCCTGTGTTCGCCCGCATGACGACTGCCGGTGGTCGCACCATCCAATTATATCGGTTTCAGCCTCCTGGCTCTGTATCGTCTGACTGGTTTGACGCCGCTGGCCGCTCGGCTCGTAAGTTCTTGATGCGGACGCCAATCAATGGTGCCCGTCTGACTTCTGGCTATGGCAGACGTGTTCATCCCGTTTTGGGCTATACCCGAGTTCATGAAGGCGTGGACTTTGGCGCACCGATTGGCACGCCAATTTTGGCAGCCGGTGATGGCGTCGTAACACGAGCCAGCGTCATGGGTGGCTATGGCAATGTGGTTGATATTTCCCATGACGGAACATGGTCGACCCGTTATGGTCATATCTCGCGCTTTGCAGCTGGCTTGCGCCCCGGTGACCGGGTGAAGCAAGGCGATGTGATTGCCTATGTCGGTAACACGGGTCGTTCGACTGGCCCGCATTTGCATTTTGAAGTTCGCCGTAACGGTCAAGCCATCAACCCAATGGGTGTGGACGTCCCAACGGGTCAGGCTTTGCAAGGAGAGCAGTTGGCGCGCTTTAACGCATTCCGTGCCCGCATCGACTCTATGCGTCGTGAAGCCATCGGTTCGACCTCGATTGCCCAGTCGGGCTCTGGGACAACGCGCATCGCAAACTAAAATCTTAGTCGTAAGCATTTCAAGCGTAGGCGCCCCGGGTCATTCTGGGGCGCTTTCTTGTTTTGAGAAATGAACCGCTGTGTATTGGGAAATTCATGGGGGGTTCACATGGGGATAGTCATGCTATGACTGTCTTACGGGATAGGCCCGTGCTGATAAGGAAGATCCCATGCGTCACAGTCTTCTTGCAATAAGCGTTGTTGGGCTGGCTGGTATTGCTGGCTGCACACCAACGATCCGTCTGCAAGTGCCCGACAAGCCGATCGAGATCAATCTGAACATCAATATGAAGATTGAGCAAAATGTGCGGGTGAAACTGGAGCGTGAGCTCGACAAGGCAGCACAAGCCAATCCCGGCATATTCTAAGCCCCTGATGCAGGCGCGGCGCAAGACAGGTCGCGCTTTAGGAGAGTGATGGACATGAAACGCAACATTTTTACTGCCATGTTGGTCGCAGGCGCGCTGATCGCGACTTCTGCCGCGGCTATCGACAACAATGGACCGGTTGATAGAGCATTGGCTGCTGGCATCATTGGTGAGCAAGCCGACGGTTATCTGGGCTTTGTCCGAACACCTACGGCGGCACAAGCCGACCTTCAGCGTCGGATAAACGAGATCAATATTCGCCGTCGCGGCGTCTTTAATGAGGCTGCGAAGGTTAATGGCGAAACCGAAGATCGCGTTGCCTTGCTATCCGCGCTGCGGCAGATCACCAAAACTCCAAATGGCGAGTATTTTCAAGACTCGACGCGGACGTGGTGTGTGAAGTCGCCCGAGTCCCAAGTTATGCAGACAGATGATGATGTAGTTGTCATCCGATGTGCCCCCGCTTCAAAGGCGAATTAGGTCCTTGGCCGACGATTTGCCGCCTTTAGCTCCAAAGCCACCGCCAGAGCGCCTGTCTGGCGGTGCTTGGCTGATTATTGTGTTTTTGGTTTTGCTGCTGATTGCTAGCTTGGCAGGATTCGTCTCTGTCTTCTTGGTCGGGCGCTTCCCCGTGATTTCCATGCATGGCTGGATCGCAATGGGGCTGGGGACCGTTTTGTCGCTGGCGCTGGGCTTTGGTTTGATGTGGTTGAGCTTTTATTCCTCGCGACACGGCTTCGATGATCGCGCAGATCCCGGGCGCAAGCGGCCCGAGTCACATTAGCGAGCCGCATTAATGGGTGTGTAGGCCGAGAATTGGGCCTTGCACAGGCACCATAAACTGGGTCAATCTGGCATTATGCGTCGCCCCGATGAGAAGGCGGCCAGTCAGGGAGATTCACATGTCAGCCGCCACCAGCTTTGAGACGATAACTTTAGAGATTGCAGACAAGATTGCTGTGATCACCCTTAACCGCCCGGACAAGATGAATGCTTTTACCGGTCAAATGATGCTCGACATGGTCGCAGCCTTCGATTTGACCGACGCCAACGACGATGTAGGGGCGGTGATTGTCACGGGGGCGGGACGGGCCTTCTGCGCCGGGGCGGACCTTTCTGCTGGCGCCAAGACGTTTGACTATGACAATCGCTCAGACCGCCCGGATAAAGCCGGTCTGGTTGATCTGGAGCGAATTCGTGACAGCGGTGGCCGCATGACTTTGCGCATGTTTGAAAGCCTAAAGCCGGTGATTGGCGCGATCAACGGGGCTGGGGTTGGTATTGGGGCGACCATGCAATTGCCCATGGATATTCGCATTGCCTCGACCTCAGCGCGCTTTGGTTTTGTGTTTGCCCGCCGCGGTATTGTGCCAGAAGCTTGCTCTAGCTGGTTTCTGCCGCGCCTTGTTGGCATATCCCAAGCCCTAGATTGGTGCCTATCGGGTCGAGTGTTCGGGGCAGAGGAGGCCCTTGCAGCTGGATTGGTGAAGTCCCTGCATGCGCCAGAAGACCTTTTGCCAGCGGCGCACGCGATTGCGCGCGAAATTGTTGATAACACAGCACCCGTTTCAGTCGCTCTCACCCGTCAGATGATGTGGCGTATGTTAGGCGCCGACCATCCTATGCAGGCCCACAAGATCGACAGTCGCGGTGTTTACTCGCGTGGGCAAACAATTGATGCCCGCGAAGGTGTGATGAGCTTCCTTGAAAAGCGACCACCGGCTTATGCCAATAAAGTTTCTACAGATATGCCTGACTTTTTTCCTTGGTGGGATGATGTTCCATTTAAGTGAAGATTGGCAATACTTTGAACACAGGGTGTAAACAGGATTTTAATGTTCCTCGGCCACGTTGCGTTGCAATGTGAGGACAGCATGGCCGACGGAACCCTATCTGAGTTCGAGATAGATAACTTCGAAATCGAAGAGGGGGTGCAAACCAAGACCCGCGCTATGCTGACGCGGCGTCTTCAGGATGTCGTCGGGCTGCCTGGGTCGCGGATTACACCGCAAGAACGCCATATCGCAGCGGATCTGCTGATCGAAGTTCTGCGTGATAGCGATGTCAGCACGCGCGTGCGCTGTGCAGAGCGCATGGCCCTGCTCGTGGACACACCGGCCATCTTGTTGCGTTATTTGGCCAAGGATGCGCTGCAAGTCGCGATTCCTTTGCTGGAAGTCTGCGAAGGCTTCAATGACTCCGACCTGATCGCTACGGCTCTGTCACCCTCCGCGACGACGACACACCGCGTGATGATTGCAAAGCGCAAAGTCGTTTCCGAAGCGGTGACTGATGTCTTGGTCAATATGGGCGAAGTTGAGGTTATTCAGGCACTCCTTCGTAATGAGGGCAGCACTTTTGCTCATCCTGCAGTTGAGCAAGCAACAGCTATGTCCAAGCAAGAGCCGAGCCTTGTGCCATATTTGGTCAAGCGCCCTGAACTAAAGCCGTCGCAAGGGCTGACCATGTTCTGGTGGGCGGAAGCTGAAGAGCGCCGACGCATTTTGCAACGTTTCGCGGTTGAGCGCATTACGCTCTTAGAGGCAGCTCAAGACATCTTTGCCCGCGCGGCTAGCGAGGGGTGGCGCGATCCCTTGGTGCGCAAGACCCTTCAATTCATCGAACGCCGCCAGCGCAATCGTGACGCGGCCGCGCGCAGCCCTTACGGCAGTTTAGAAGGGGCTATCGAGGCCCTCGACCATCAACTACCATCGCGTGAGCTTTTTGTTGAGATCTCCTTCCTTTCCGGAATTAAGCCCATGTGTGGGGCGCAGATCCTTTCCGATGGCGGAGGTGAGTCAATTGCAGTCCTGTGCAAGGCAGCAGCCCTCAAACGCAAGCATTTTCGTCAATTATGGCGTGGATTGCGCCGTCCGCTAGCCGATGACGATGATTTGAATGATCCTTGGGGCCGTTCTGTTCTGGTCTATGACACCATCTCTACCAATAAAGCCCAAACCGTTCTGCGTTATTGGAATTGGGCTCTGACATCTGCCATGTCACCAACTTTGGCAGCCAAGCTCGAAGAGGGTGACGAGGAGCTGCTCTATTCGGTGGCAGCCCGCTCATCAAACCTTGTCTTTGGTAAGAGCCTATAGAGCGCGTTTGGATACACTCAATCAGAAGCTGATAGAGTAGGCGTGCGGTGGTGCGCTTGGATCCCTGTGGAACACGTGTTGTTGCTCTGTCACCTTGTGAGTGCTTCAACTAAAAGTTGCATATCAAGTCTAAAATGGTGGAGCAGCATCGTGTCGCCAGTTAATTCGTGTGGAGCCAATATTTCTCGAAGGTTACCCTAGTTGTGAATACCCAATGATATCACGAATATATCGCTTTTCCCAAGTAAAATCCGAGGCCGACTTTTTTCAACTATGTGGGGATTTTTAAAAATAGATGAATTGTCATAACAATTTGTTAGGCGTAACCAAATAGTACTTTTAGTATAGAGCATTTAATTAGGAGCCTTTGAATGAGGTTTTCTAAAATAGCCCACAAATATCTTGGCTATAAATTATCACAATTGTGTTCTACCGAGGGTATCCGCGCCAAATTAATGGTTTAAGTGCTTGCATTTACATCGGCAAAGTGAAAGAATTCCCCGGTAGTCGTTTTCTCAGTCGAGAAATCAAATGGTAAAGATAACATTGTGGTCTTGCGTTTAAGCTAAATGTGCCCACACTGCTCTATGCCTATTTAAGATTAGTCTTTAGGGCCGTGGGTCTCTAATTTCTGAGGAACTAAGTAATGTCTGAAAACACGGATGCCAGTTTAATTGAGATGACGGTTGAGATCGTTGCGGCCTATGTGGCTGGCAATGAACTTCCCTCTTCGGAATTGCCTGGCCTGATCTCGACGGTCTATGCGTCATTGAAGAATACACATGGAGGTGCACCGGTTGTTGAGTCCAAGGAATTGGTTCCTGCCGTGCCTGCCAAGAAATCTGTTTTCCCCGACCATATCGTCTGTCTGGAGGATGGTAAGAAGTTCAAGTCGCTAAAGCGCCACTTACGTTCCTCTTATGACATGTCGCCAGATGAATATCGCACAAAGTGGGGTCTGCCCGCAGATTATCCGATGGTCGCGCCAAATTATGCTGCAGCGCGCTCTGAATTAGCCAAGAAAATTGGCTTGGGACGCGGTCGCCGTTAACTATTAAGAGATCGTTTCGTTAGCGAAACAAGTATTCGCAGTGAAAAGATGAAAATAATCTCTTGCTATACATAAAGACTCTTGCGCGATTCGGTGCAAATCACTGATACTAATCTCAACAGGGGGTTAATATTGGTGTCAATGTTCCGAGCTCAATTGCTGCTAGAAGAACAGCGTCGTTTATTCGACGTCTGGAACAGCGCAGCTGGCTGCTCGGCAATGCCGACACGTGAGAGCTTTCAGCCCCGTGCATTTGGACCACTTTTGCCGTTTATCTCGTTAATCGAGACCAAGGCCTTGGAAGGGCCGCGTGTGCGCGTCGCCGGTAGCGCGCTTCGCGATGTATTCGGCGATGATCCGCGCCTGTGCTTAGTTCAGCCAGAGCTTCCAGGCTCTGCTGAGACCATCCAACGTGTTGTCAGTGAGCGGAAACCTTCCTGTGGCGTGGCACCTGCTGAAGTAGGTGTGCATGGCCATGCCGTGCGTTTTTGGATGCGGCTGCCACTGGGACGCGATGAAGACGTTGAAGCTGTGATCGGCCTCGATATTGCGCTATCGGGTGCACGCGCGCCAAACTGGGCGCTTCAGCGGATGTTGACGGCTTAGGCCTCTGTGCTGCCGGCCCCGCGTGCGGCCCTGAAATAGGACAGGCCGGTCCAAATCGACATCAAAGCACCCAAGACGAGAATGGCAAATCCAGCATAGCCCAATTCGGATAGACCAGTCGCAAGGCCTGCTAGCAACACGCCCATCCCTCCCATAATCACCGCTGTTTTGGATTTGGCCGCAAACGTGGGGGATAAGGAGATTCCCTTTAAGCTGGCCTGCGCGCGAAGGCGTGTGACCAAGCTGTCGCGCACAGGAATAGCGAGCAGGAAGAAAAGCCCGGCCGCCACCCCTATTGGATCTCCCAAAGCCCCTGCAAAAAAATCGTCTTGCGGGTTATTCTGCATGATCCACCCAGCCCATAAGGCCAACAAGGTGATGCCAACCAAAATCTTATCGCCCCAAAGGTCCAATTTACCGCCCAGCTCACTCTTCGCATCGAGTTTGCGCGCCAGAAAGCCGTCCAGCCAATCGGTCAAGGCGGAGAACACAAACAGGCCAAACGCCCATTCAAGTTCGCGATTAGCCACACCCTTGGCCAACCCGATGCAGATTAAGTAGCCAATCAGAGGCGCAAGAGCCAATCTGCTGATCGAGACGGCATTGGGGAGCCACTTCATCATTATGTCCTTTGAAAATAGGCTTGGATTCGCGCAGCCAGCTCTTCGTTGACGCCGGGCACTTCCATCAGTTCAGTCAGGCTTGCTCGTGCCACGCCGCGTGCAGAACCAAAGCGCGCCAAAATAGCCTTCTTGCGCATCGGGCCGACGCCTGAAATCTCGTCAAGCGGGTTTTTCGAAATGGCGATCGAGCGTTTTTGTCGGTGCGCGCCAATGGCAAAGCGGTGTGCCTCATCGCGCAGGCGTTGAAGATAATAGAGGACCGGGTCTTTGGGCTCTAGGCGGAATGGCGCTCGACCCGGCGTATGAAAAAACTCGCGGCCCGCATCACGGTCGACCCCTTTGGCAATGGAAATCAAGGTGATGTCTTCTTCGAGCCCCAATTCTTTTGCGACACTGACAACGACGGCCAATTGCTGCTCGCCGCCATCGATCAAAACAATGTCCGGCCAAGCGGAGTCTTGTTGGCGGTTCTTGCGACTGCCCTCGTCGATCAGATTACCGTCCATATCAACGCTCGGTGGCAAATCTTCCGGCTCAGGCTGGATCAGGCGCGCAAAGCGGCGGGTGAAGACCTCGCGCATCATGGCAAAGTCGTCGCCGCCCTTGGCGTCCTTGATGGTCCACTTCCGGTATTGGCTTTTCTCAAATCCATCAGGTCCGGCCACGATCATGGCACCGACTGCATGACTGCCTTGGATGTGCGAGTTGTCATAGACCTCGATCCGCTGTGGGCTGGCCGCTAGACCGAATATGTCGGCGACCCCGTCAAGCAATTTAGTCTGGGTGCTGCTTTCGGCCATTTTGCGCGCTAAAGCTTCGCGGGCATTGGACGTAGCATGGGCGACCGTATCGCGCTTTTCTCCGCGTTGGGGGCAACGTATTTCAACCTTGGCATCCATCCGCAAGCTCAAGGCCTCGGCCAACAAAGCTTCTTCAGGTAGGGTATGGCTGGTCAGGATCAGACTTGGCGCGGGCTTATCGTCATAGAATTGCGCCATAAAGGCATCCAAGATTTCTGCCTCGGTGGCGTCTTTCTCGTGCTTAGGAAAATAAGCGCGATTGCCCCAATTCTGCCCGGCGCGGAAGAAGAAGACTTGGATACAACTCATCCCGCCATTCAAAGCCACCCCAAACACGTCGGCTTCTTGGAAGCTTTGCGGGTTTATCCCCTGAACGGCCCGAATACTGGCAAGCGCCTTGATCCGGTCGCGTAAGCGGGCCGCGCGCTCAAAGTCCAAGGTCTCGGCAGCTTCATGCATATCATCGGCGAGGCGCTTTTGCAGGTCGACCGACTTGCCGCGCAGAAATGCCGTCGCCTCATCGACCAAGTCACCGTAATCTTCATCGCTGATCAGGCCAACGCAGGGGGCCGAACAGCGTTTAATCTGGTGCAGCATGCAAGGCCGGGACCGCCCATCATAGACGCTGTCGGTGCAAGAGCGCAGCAGAAACGCCTTTTGCAACGTTGTGAGGCTGGCATTGACGGCCCAAGCGCTGGCAAAGGGGCCAAAGTAATCAACATTTTTGGCACGGGCACCGCGATGCTTGGCAATCTGGGGTGCGGCATGATCGCGACGGATCGAGATATAGGGAAAGGACTTATCGTCACGCATTAAAATGTTGAAGCGTGGACGCAAACGCTTGATCAAATTAGCTTCCAGGAGAAGCGCTTCTGTCTCGGTTGCCGTAACCACGAATTCCATCGCGCGGGTCAAGTCGATCATGCGGGCAATGCGGTTAGAATGGCCAAGACCGCGGGCATAGGATGTGACCCGGTTCTTTAGATTCTTTGCTTTGCCGACATAGAGCACTTCGCCTTCCGCACCGATCATGCGGTAGACGCCTGGCTTTCCGGGCAGGCGCCGCAAATGATCGCGGATTACCTCCACCCCCAAGAGCAGTCCTTTCGCGGGTGTGGCTTCACCCGGCAGGTCGGCTAGATCGGGCAGGGGGGTTGAATCGGCCTTAGACATGGTCTGACTGAGGTGCACGCGACAGCGCCCGATGGCAAGGCCCCTTCGCTTTAGGGCTTGGCGTTAGGGGCAGGTGCAGATGCAGGTGCAGGCGCAGCAGCAGGTGCCGGTGGTGCCGGCGGCGCTTGAAAGGTGACTGGGACAACACTCATGCCTAGTTTTGCCGAGGCGGCCACCAATTCACGACTATAGGAGACATAGACAATGGATTGGTTTGGGACGTCCACGATCCGGCGCAACGCAATGCTTTTGAAAAACAGGCTGGAGCCTTTGGAGAAGACTTCGGCATTCTTTGGTAGAGTCGCCAAAGTGGTCGCATCGATGGGGCTCGTCTGATGGCAATCAATGGCGGTGTTGGAAGGGTTCTCAAACCAATTGCCATTGCCCAAACGATCGATCAGGCTGCGGTCGAAGGATCCGAAATAGCAGGTGATTTGCGGCAATTGTGGATCGCGCAGCGCGGTTACTTTAATCTCATTGCCCGTCAAGTCGTTGGTGAACCCACCGACCTGATCATCCTTTGCGCCACAGGCAGCGGCGAAAAGCGGGAGGCTAAGCGCCAGCGCGAGTCCGATCAGGCGATTTTTAGGGCGTTTCTGTAGCATATCCTGCTCCTGTACGGGCCGAAGCTCACGGCGCTTTCTTCACCCTTATGTGGGGACGATTGGGCCAATTGTCATCGGCTTTTGACCTTGTCTGCAGCGGGTATAGCGGGTCTTGGATTATTTGGCTGCAATCATCCCAGAAGTCGCATGATTTTCCCTTGCTTTGCAGCTTCTCTCGTTGAATACCTGCATCAAACGCCCAAAGAGGCGGCACATAATCCCATCAGGGAGAGGAAACATCAATGCCATTTCCAGCCATGTCGGTTGCACAAACTCACGCCATTCTAACAGGTCCTGGCGGCCCTCTTGAGATCGAAACCAAGACCATTCGAGGTCAGGAGCTTCGCGTTTATAAGGTCGGCCCACAGAATTTGCGCGACATCTTCGATATTGGTCGCTCGCATGGCGAACTTGAGTTTCTGGTTTATGGCCATGAGCGGATTACCTATCGCGCCCACGCCAATGCGGCTGCGAAGCTCGCCCATATTCTGAAAGACACCTACGGCGTTCAAAAGGGCGACCGGGTTGCCCTTGTGATGCGCAATCTGCCCGAATGGCCTGTGGTTTTCTGGGCGAGCGTCATCATTGGCGCAATGATTTGCCCGCTCAATGCATGGTGGACGGCCGATGAGCTCGAATATGGCCTGCGCGACTCAGGTTCTGTCCTCGCGATTGTGGATGTGGAGCGCGCAGATCGTATCGCGGAAAAGCTTCCCAATATTCCAAATTTGAAGGCACTCATTGTCGCGCGCGGCGGAGACGATAAACCAGCTGGCTCGATCGCGTTGGAAGATTTGATCGGTGAATCCGTCTCTTGGGCGGACCTGCCGGAGACAGCAGTGCCGAATGTCGAGCTTGATCCAGAAGACCTCTGCACCCTGTTTTACACTTCCGGCACAACCGGCGCGCCTAAAGGTGCCTTTGGCACGCACCGCAACGTCATCACCAATCTGATGAATATGATGGTCAATACCGCCCGCCAATTCCTGCGTCGGGGTGAGACCCCGCCAGCACCAGACCCGACCTTGCCCAAGAAGGCGACACTGCTGGCTATCCCCTTTTTCCACGTCACGGGCTGTCACGCCGTTTTGGTGCCTTCAGTGGCGCAAGGCGTCAAGATTGTGATGATGCACCGCTGGGATGCACTCAAAGGCATTGAGTTGATCGAAAAGGAAAAGATCAACAGCTTCGGCGGTGTGCCTGCCATTGCCTGGCAAGTGATTGAGCATCCCCAGTTGAAAGAGTTTGATACCTCTACAGTGGAGAGCGTCTCTTACGGTGGTGCGCCATCCTCGGCAGAATTGGTCCGCAAGATTGTCGAGACCTTCCCGAAAGTGTCTCCCGGTCAAGGTTATGGCCTGACCGAGACCTCGGCTGCCGTCACCAATATCGGCTCGGAAGATTATGAGTTGCGGCCGCTGTCTTGCGGTCCCGCTCACCCGATCAATGATGTGCGGGTGGTCGATGGTTATGGCCAAGACGTGCCACTCGGCGAAGTCGGTGAGCTTTGGATCCGCGGCCCGAACGTAATCGTCGGCTATTGGAATAAGCCTGAAGCCACCGAAGCCGCTTTTGGCGGTGGCTGGTTCAAGTCGGGCGATCTGGTCAAAATGGATGAGGAAGGCTTCATCTTCATCGTCGATCGCGCCAAGGACATGATCATTCGTGGTGGCGAGAACGTCTATTGTTCCGAGATTGAGGATATCCTCTACAAGCACCCCGATATCTCCGATGCTGCGATTGTCGGCGTGCCAGATAAGGTTTTGGGCGAAGAAGTGGGTGCGGTGGTGACGGTGCCACCGGGCTCGACCCTGACAGCGGAAGAACTAAAGCGCTGGGTTGGTGCTTCGCTTGCCAGCTTCAAAGTTCCCGCCCATGTGCGCATTATGTATGAGCCTTTGTTGCGTAATGCGAATGGCAAAATCCTGAAGCGGGAGCTTAAAGCACTGTTTGAATAGGAGCGTGGCATGACAGATCGCGGTCGCATTTTGGGTCTGGGCGGGGTTTTTATCAAAAGCCCTGACCCGGACCGTTTGAAGGCTTGGTATCGCGATGTGTTAGGTTTGGCGCTTGATGATTATGGCGTCACTTTTTCATTGGCGGGTCAGGCTGGCGATCAGGTCTGGAGTCCGTTTGCGGCGGACACCACCTATTTTGCGCCATCGACCCGGGAAGTCATGTTGAACTTTCGGGTCGATGACCTTGATGCATTCGTCGTCAGGATTTTGGCCGCTGGTGGCGAGATGCTAGGCGATGTGCAGGAAGAGCCTTATGGCAAGTTTGCTTGGCTGGTCGATCCCGATGGCACCAAGATCGAATTGTGGCAGCAGACTGGTGACTTCGCTTGACGCGTGACTCGCGCCTTACAGTCATTGGGATGACAGGTGCCACATTCAGCCCTATCTGCGCAGCATGACTGAAATCAGCCTCGCCACCCATCCCTTGGTGCGTAATCCCGATGCGCAAGCTGTTCTCACGGCCCTCAATGGCGTTCAGGCCGATTGTGCCCGCTTGGTTGGCGGGTGCGTGCGGGATGCTGTTTTGGGTAAACTGGCGCATGACATTGATATTGCGACCCAATTAGCGCCTGAAGCCGTGATCGCAGCCCTAAAAGCGGCCGGGATCAAAGTGGTGGCCACAGGCCTGGCACACGGGACGGTGACGGCGATTCCAGCGGGCAAGCCGGTGGAAGTGACAACCTTGCGTACTGATATCGCTACCGATGGGCGCTACGCTGAGGTCGTTTTTACTGACAATTGGTTGGCCGACGCCCAGCGACGCGACCTGACCATGAATGCGCTTTATTGTGACGCGCAAGGCCGCGTCTTTGATCCCGTCGGCACAGGCGTTGATGATGCCAAGGCTGGCCGCGTCCGCTTTGTGGGGGATCCCGAGACGCGCGTCACGGAAGATTATTTGCGGATAATGCGCTTCTTTCGCTTCCACGCCTTTTACGGCAAGGGTGAGCTTGACCCCGCGGCTTTGGCGGCGTGTGCAGCCCACAATGGCGGTATCGCTAGACTATCGGTTGAACGCGTTTGGATGGAGCTGAAGCGCCTCCTCGCGGCGCCCGATCCGCGCGTCGCTTTAACGGCCATGGCCAAAACAGGGGTTTTGTCCGCCATTCTGCCTGAGGCCGAGGGTCTAGAAGCTTTGCAGCATTTGGTCGAGATTGAGAACAGCCTCTTCCTCGACCCAGAGCCCCTGCAGCGCTTGATGGCGCTGTTGCCTCGAGATCCAACCCGGGTTGCAGGCTTGGTCAGCCGCCTCAAACTGTCGGGTGCGGAGGGTGATCGTCTGTTGGCGTGGGCCGGTGATCAAACGGAAATCCAGTCCTATCTTTCTGCCCGCGAAGTCCGCCGCGCGCTGTATTGGATGGGGACACCGCTTTATCTCGACCGCGTCAGGCTGGCTTGGGCGGGGGATCCAGAGCCCCGTCGCACCAGCCAATGGCGCGCGATGATCGCGCTCTCGAGCGGCTTTGTCGCCCCGCGCTTTCCGGTGACGGGTGAGCAAGTGCTGGCAGCTGGCGCACGTCCTGGCCCTGCAATCGGCCATATACTGCGTGAGCTGGAGCGTTGGTGGGTCGAAAATGACTTTACCGAGGACGAAATGGGCTTGGTCGAGCGTCTGAAAGCCCTAGTCCAAGCGCTCGGGTAAAAATCAGCGCGCCAGTCGAGCTTCCAGCCCTGCTTTGACCGTTGGCCACTCGTCCCGAAGAATGGAGAACCAAGCCGTGTCGCGCCAATGGCCATCCGGCAGCAAGAGATGTCGCCGAAAAATACCTTCAAAGGAGGCACCTAGTTTATGGATCGCGGCGCGAGAGCGTGCGTTTCGCGCATCCGTCTTCAGTTCCACGCGCTCTGCGCCGCATGCAAAGGCATTGTCCAACAAGGCGAGCTTGCAGGCTGGATTAACTTGAGTGCCATGGGCACTGGTGACATACCAAGTCCCGCCGATCTCCACGCCCTTATGCTCCGGTCGAATCGCAAGGTAGCAGGTTTGGCCCAGAATCTGCCCGCTGCTCGCCCGGACCGTGTGAAAAAGCCAACGGCCAGCCGCTTGCTCCTGCAACATCCAGTCAAAGTTCTGATCCCATTTGTCTGCGGCCATGTCGCGCGGCCAATAGCGAAAAAGAGCAGGGTCTGCAGCGGCGGGCTGCATTTCTTTTCTGTCCGCTTCGGTCAGCGGGGCCAAGGAAACATCGTGTAGGTGTGCGGTAACGGGGGCAAGTTTCATGCGGTGCTGTTTATGCCGCAGTTTTATCCGCTTCAAGTCTCATGCTTTCGATTGCCCTCCCGCCAGCACGGGGCTAGGTTGCTTCTAAGGTACAAGAACACGAAACAGGGAGCACGACATGATTTTCGAACATTCAGACGTAACCAAGCATTGGATCGACCGCGTTGAAGCCTTTATGGCGGAGCATATCATTCCTGCCATTCCGGTTTATCAGCAACAGGATGCTGAGGGTGAGCGTTGGAAGGTCATCCAAGTCGTCGAAGACCTCAAAGTTAAAGCAAAGGCTGCTGGCCTTTGGAACATGTTTATGCCGCCAAGCCATGGCGCAGCCCATGTCGATGATACGTTTGAATTTGAAGGCCCCGGCCTGTCGAACGTCACCTATTCGGCGATTGCTGAAATTTTGGGCCGCGTTGGCTTTGCCTCTGAAGTGTTCAATTGCTCGGCACCTGACACCGGCAATATGGAAGTGCTGATGCGCTATGGCACGTTGGAGCAAAAGGAAAAGTGGCTGCGGCCTTTGATGAACGGGCAAATCCGTTCGGCCTTCTTGATGACCGAGCCTGCCGTTGCTTCGTCCGACGCGACCAACATCCAGACCTCCATCGTGCGCGAGGGCGATGAATATGTCATCAATGGTACGAAGTGGTGGAGCTCGGGCGTGGGTGACCCACGCTGCAAAGTCGCCATCGTGATGGGCAAGACCGATCCTGGCGCCAAATCCTACACCCAGCAGAGCCAAATCCTGATGCCTTTGGATGCTAAAGGCGTGACCTTGGTCCGTCCGCTGCACGTATTTGGCTATGACGATGCGCCACATGGCCATTTCGAAGTGAAGATGGAAAATGTGCGCGTGCCAGTGGAAAACCTGATCTTGCGCGAAGGCGCTGGCTTTGAGATCGCGCAAGGCCGCTTGGGCCCGGGCCGCATCCACCATTGCATGCGCACCATTGGCGTCGCTGAAATGGCGCTAGAAAAGATGTGTCAGCGCCTGACCACACGCGTCGCGTTTGGCAAGACAGTGGCCGAGCATTCGATCTGGGAGCAACGCATCGCGCGCGCCCGCATCGATATTGAGATGACCCGCCTGCTGTGCCTAAAGGCAGCCTATATGATGGATACGGTGGGCAATAAGGTTGCACGTGCTGAGATCGCAATGATCAAGGTGCAAGCGCCAAACATGGCCCTGCAAATCATTGATGATGCCATCCAAGCCCATGGTGGCGGTGGGGTCAGCCAAGACTTTGGCTTGGCTTCGGCTTATGCCCATCAGCGTACCTTGCGTTTAGCAGATGGCCCGGATGAAGTGCATAACCGTACGATTGCCCGCCTTGAATTGGGCCGTCACGCAGGCGGTGCCATGAAAGCAAAAGCTGAAGCAGAGGCTGCTCTGCACGTACCCGGCATTCGCTAAATCATAGCAAAAAATCAACGAGAAATTGGCCCGGGCGGTATCGTCCGGGCCAAGTTTTTTGGAATAGGATTCTTCGTGTTAAGTCTCTTCTCTTAGCGGAAGAGTGAAAGCGCGGACTGGGCGGAACTATTGGCGATTGAGAGTGCCTGGATGCCCAGCTGTTGTTTGACTTGCAGGGATTGCAGCTTCGCACTTTCCTTGCTCAGGTCAGCGTCGGTAATGGCGCCAATCCCTGTGTTGAGGGCATCTGAAAGCTTAGAAACAAATTCACGATGCACGTCCAATCGCTTCGAACCAGCACCCCAAGTCGCCATTTGCGTGCCTAGGTTGTTAATCGAGGTATTGACCAAGCCCAGCGCGGTGGCCGCGTTTACCGCTGTGTCTACGGCAGATGTTGCAGTCACCGTGACGACGGTGCCGGCTAGGGACAGGTTTGCCCCGGCAATTGTGATGTTATTGCCGCCAGCGGCGTCGCCTAGAGAGATGGCGGAGGCCGGCGTCGCGCCAACCATGTTCGCACCGTCGAATGAGGCGTTTGCAATCACATTGGTAATTTGATCGCGCATTTGCGCAAAGTCGGCGGCGAGGGCCGCTTGGGATGCGGCAGATAAGCCCGGCTGAGTTGCAGCGAGAGCTTTGCCCTTCATTTCATTGAGCAACTCCATGATGCTCTCACTGGCTGCAATGGCGGTGTCGAGGATTGCGCTCGCTCGTTCATTGGACTCCCGAACTCGGCCATAGGCCATAACGTCGGCAGTCATTTTATTGGCAATGCTCCAGATCGCCCCGTTGTCTTTGGCTGAAGCTACTTTCTTGCCTGTCGAGATTGCATTCTGTGTGATTTGAAGGTCGCGATTGGTTGAGGCTAAGTTCTGAATTGCAGCCATTGCCCCGATATTCGTATTGACGCTGATCATTTTGATCCCTTTGCTTTTTGCACTTCGGACGACTTTTTGCCGCCATGTCATTGTGACAGGATCGATGTTACCAGCCGGTTATGAATCTTACGTTACCAACGGTAATGAATTGCAGGAGGGTCGGTCTTGGTGACTTGTTTCGCCCATATCGGTTGTTAGTTTCATGGCTGCATTGCGCCATGGGTGGCCACTTGGGCTGGGTTGAGCGTTGCTCGAAAGCGGACACCCAACTGCTCGGATGTAAGGCCGAGATTGCTGAAAATCTAGCTTGCATAAGCGACGCGCACGATCTCTGGCAATCTCTGGTCATTACCTCGCGACGACCTGCAGGCGTGCTATGAGTTGGAAGCAACTTTGATGGCTGCGAAGATAGAGACTACAGCAGATGCAATGGCTAAAGTGGTTCTAAAGTTGTGAACAGCTGACCATCGTCCGAGTTCTCGCTTTAACTCGATCGCTGTTAACCGCTGTTGTGCGAACGAGAGGTTTGCTGCTCGAAAATACAGAAAATACGTGCATAGTATCGATAAGCTTAGCAAGGCGACCAGCGCTGAGGGTCCATAGTTCCGCGGATCAAAAATCGCAACAACAATGGCTGTTGTTAGCGGCAGCAGCGTGGCAGCGATTGTTAAGGGCGAGTAAAAACGATAGAGGCGCGGCCCAAAATCGTGATGCTGGCGGTAAAATTCCTCTGCTGGTAACGAACGAAAATACGGAACTAGCAAAAGGGCCTCAGTTAGCATCCCACCCGCAAACAACCCCAGAATTGTCGCGGTTGCAATTGTGAGAACTTCAATCATTGACATATCGCCTCCAAGTCTTGGTTTGGCATAAGGGGCCAAGACACCCCGTTACGAGCAATTCCCCGTCACCACCCCGTGCTATCGAACAGTTAAAAGACATACCGTCTTCTGGATTGTATATTCGTCCCCCACGCCAAACTTCACCATGCCTAGTGAAACCTGATAGAATAACCGCCCCTATGAGTGGGCGGCTTCGCAGACGCGGATTTGGATTGCGAAGGTCCAATCTTTGTGAATTCTTTTTTGGATCAATCCAAACCAAGACCCCACACGGCGTGCCATCAGAGCACTTCTGGAACGCAATGTGGCCATCAATCTGACCGCTACGGTTTGTCGCAATCCAAGTCCCTTCAATCCACCGTACGTCGGAGTCCAAAGAGCGAGGCACGGATGTCGCGCCATGGACACCCATCAGAAGAGCTACAAAGGCGAGGAGCATTGTTACATTCCTTTAATTTATTATACGCGTATAATTAATTTGAGATAATGAGTCAAGTCGTTCCCTTTTGTGACTTTCAGCCCTAGGAAACGACGATGGCAGAAGTGAAAACAACAAAACCAAACCCGCGTGGACGGCCTCCGCTCTCAAATGAACAAGTCGAGGGAAAGCGCGCAAGGATTGCTGAAGCGGCTCGCCAATTGTTTGAGGCCGAAGGCTATGAAGCGGTGTCTCTACGGCGTATTGCGAAAGAAGTTGGCTGCACACCTATGAGTATCTACACCTATTATGAAGGCAAAATCGATGTATTGCGAGCGCTCTGGGACGATGTTTTTATTGATGTTTTTGCCAAAATAGTCGCAGCCAAGACTTCAAACCAAGACCCCACAGACGCGATTAAGGCGATGTGCGTGGCCTATGTTCAGTATTGGCTCGATAATCGCGCAAGCTATCGCTTGGTGTTTATGTCAGCAGGTGTCGAACAAAGCGACGTCAGTGTGTTTGTTGAAGCTTCACCGGTCGCAGATCGCTATGGAGTTTTTCTCGTGGCACTTGCCGCTGCGACGGATCGACCCACAACGGACATAGTAGGAGATGCGCAAACACTGATCTGCGGTCTAAACGGAATTGCCCATAGTCTCATTACCATCAGTAGCTACGATTGGGCATCACCTATCAAACTCGTCACAAATCTGGTCCAAGGCGTGCTGCTTTGCGCGAAGGGTAGACAATAGGAAGGCACTAAACAATTTCAAATCAGGTCATTGTTAAGCCCGAACAATGGGTGCCCTTCAACAAAGGCACAAACTCTAAGCCGTGCTGGTCTAACGATGGGTAGCAGAGCATTTTGAACGTCCGCTTTCACCCATCTACGCCCCCAAAGCAGACCTTCCCCTTTCGGCCAAGTTCAGCCGAAATGCCGCCAGTCTCAAATGCGCCATACTAGGTCACTCAGTCACATTTGCTGCGTGCTCCAGAGCGGACAGTTGGGGTAGATCAAGGAATTTGTATCTAACGGTGTCTTGCGAGGACGTGACTCTACTCACTGAAAGATCGCGTTGGGTGACCTTTGTTATGTCGCTCAGCCCTCGATCGCAGTCTCTTGCGCTGCACCATCAGAAACCACGGCTTGGAAAGTATGTCTTCCGTGTTCGAGTTCCCAAGCGTGCGTTTTGGGCTCCACCCTTGAAGCTCTGACAAGTCCACGACATGAATGCTGACCATACCCTGAGATATGCATGACGACGTGAGCCGCCCCCCAGGTTAGGATCACTGCCACTCCGATCAGTCAATTTCGTCCGATAGGTCCGGGGCGCGGGGTGCTCGGATGTGGCGGTTCATGAAGATCGAGTTGAGTAAGAGGCGCTCTGTGCCGGGGAATGTGCCCCGGAAGGTCGGGTTGTCGGCAAACAGCACCAGCGTGCCCGTTCCGCGCTGTGTGGCGGTGACGGCGGGTGCCCCGGCTACACGAGCGATGGATGTGCGCGAGGCATAGCCCGCTAGGAGTGGTGCGTCGCGATAACGGGCGACAACGGCATACGCATCGTCCCGTGGCCACTCGAGCACGGCGGTACCGACTTTCATGATTGCAAGGTCCCGGTCGGTATGGCCGAACGCCAGCGGATGGCTCGGATCCAAGTCGGACTGGAACAGCGCACCGGCGACGATGTGCTCGGTCTCGCCAATTTCCATGCGATCAAAATCACGTCGGTCGTGCGGTGGCTCGGCTGACCGCGCTGTTGGCTGGTCAGGAGTTCTGGCCTCATTGCCATCACTTGCAGGCGCTAGCGCAGGTCTTGCTGCAGGCCGCGCGGACGGGCTGGCACCGGCAGCGGCTGCCTCGCCGGCCTCGGCCGCGAAGGCCCGCTGGGCCCACTGGGCAGCTGCGCCACTGGCGATTAGCACCCCGCCGCCCCGGGTCCAGCGCGTCAGCGCCTCGGTTTCGGCCCGGGTCCAGCCCGACGAGGCCGCACCCAGAATCAGGACATGCGTATATCGTGACAGCTCTGTCCGGCTAAGCTCGCTAGCGCGGCGCAGCGTAACCGGCAGGCCCATCTCGTGGTCTAGTAGCCACCAAGCCTCTCCGGCCTCCGTGCGCGGAGCGTCGCCCGTAAACAACAGCAGGATTTCAGGCCGTGTGACCGTGGTCCAAGACTTGTTGCCGCCAAGGTCTGTAGCGGGGCTCGGCGTACGGCCTGACACAACGGGCGCAATCATCGCGCCGCCTTCCCGCGCCAGCCTGCCCATTAGGGCGTGTACGGCGGCTGCATCCATCTGCTGTCCGGCGGTCGGCACGAACAAAGCACCGCGGCCGAACGCAACCGGTCCGGAGGGTGTTGCCGCTTCAAACGGCGCTGAAGCCGTGCGCACCATCAGGCCCGCGCGGAGCAGCTCGCCCGCCACGCGCGGCGCAGCGCGGTCGCTCCACCGCACGACATAGCCATAGGGCCCTTCCGCCAGAACCCTTGCGGGTGCCGGTTGACGATCAAACCCGCCTCGCGCCCGCTCTCCCAGAAGCCGGGGGCGGAACGCCCCTGGCTCTAGGGCAGCCCAGTCCAGGTCGTAGGCCAGCGGCATGGTCCAAGCAGACACATCATAGAAGACACTCTCCTCGAAGGACTTCGGCGTCTCGAAGATGCCGCGCACCATGGCGGCCTGCCGTTGGTCGGTGGGCACCAGATAGGCGCGCCCTGCTTCGAACCGTCGGCCACCGGCCTCGATGGTCTCGGTCAGTGCATGGGCCGTCACGCCATGGATGGCCAGAAGGCCCAGGAACCGCTGCATCCGCGCTGGATCATCGGGGGCGGCAACTACGTATGCCGCTGGTCCGGATGCGCGGGCGCTGGCGCGCGCCTGCCGGAAGTAGGCGGTTTGCGATGCGGTCAGGTCGCGCCGGATCTCAACCGCGCCAGTGACGGCGGCCAGATTGGCGCGGAACTGCAGCCGGATGTTTTCGGCATAGGTGCGAAGGCCATTGCGGCCCTCGACAGCACCGCCAGCGGCAGTGCCCGCTTCATACAGGATGCCAACACCGCCATTAACCTGCGGATAGGTCGATCCCTTGCCGATATAGAAGTTATCGAACCCCTCCTCGGCATAATAGAGTACGCCATCAGGATCGAGCGCGCGGGAATGGTAGCCTGCAATCCGGTCTGCCAGTTCGGTCTGCCGCCGTGTGATCAGGGCATTCACCCGCCGCGGCTCTCCAGGGTGGAAATAAAAGCTGCTATTGGAGCCCATCTCGTGATGGTCCAGTGACAGCTGCGGGACCCAGCGCTGCCAGGCCCCGACCCACGCGCGCGCCTCCGGCTGGCTCAGCAGAAGCCAGTCGCGGTTGAGATCAAAGCCATAATGGTTCACCCGCGCCTCGCCCCATCCGCTATGCTGGAAATGGGAAGGATCGCTAACCCCAGCCTCGCCGGAAAACCGGTCAACCCTCGAGACCCGAAGCGCGTGGCCGTCTGGATTGAGGACAGCGACCACCAGGATCACGGCCCGGTCGAGCATCGCATCCATCTCACTGCCGGTGGCTGCTGCAAAATGGTAGACCGTGGCCAGCGCAGCATCCTGAGCCGACGCCTCGGCACCGTGCACACCGAAATTGGCCCAGACGAACACTGGCGCATCGGCAGGTGCCTCGACTCCGGCCTCCAGCCGCCCCAGATGCTCGGTGCGCAGCTGTTCAAGGCGCGCATGATTGGCCGGGCTGGTGATCTTCAGCAGCAGGATCGGTCGGCGCTCGTGGGAGCGGCCGATTTCCTCGACGCTGATCCGGTCTGACAGCCGGTCCAGCGTGCCTAGATAGGCCAGAAGGTCATGGTGCCGGACCGGATGCTCACCGAGGGTAAAGCCAAGTGCGTCTGTCGGGGTGGGGATCGCAGGGTTGTAGGTGGTGCCTGGCACAACATGCGGCGGTGTCACTTGCCGAGCGGCAACCTGCGGCGGCAACAATGCTGCGCTAGTCGGCTGGGCTGCCGCTGGGGTTGCCAGAAACAGGGCCAAGATCAGGGCCAGCATGGAAGAGATCCAGCCGCATGCACTCCGCGACAGCCAATTGTTCTGCATTGTCAGTCTCTCCAGCCCCTAAGATTTAGCACGGATTGTTCATCACGCTGTATGAATTGACTGGCGTTCCTTGCATAAGCTGTTGAGATGGTTAAGGAAAAAGCTGGTTAGCTCACTTCCCTTCTCAGTCAGATTGCGCCTTGGCCGCCATTATCGACTATGCCGCTTTGCCGTTTGGTTTGCTAGCCTGCGCTGGCTGAAAAGTCAGTGCCGGGTATGATCGCGGTGTGCTGGCGGCTTAGCGTCTAGTGCTATGTGAGTGCACGATCTCCAATGCGGCTGACGACAACCAAATTCGCTTTTGACCGCCTTTCAACGTCCAAGCCCCTCAAACCAAACCATCCGCAGTCGGCCAGCTACAGTCAAAAAAGATAGTCCAATTCTGTACTGTCAACGATTTGAAAGCCCCTGTAAGGCCAGCTTAATGTGGTGTCAGACATCAAGTAGAATTGAGATTGAATTGTCTGGCCGGGATGCCCAAACAATGCCCATTTGTTTGTTATGCGTTATCCGTCTGTCACCGTGATTACACTCGCCACAGTGGGCGCGACCTTGGCAGGATCTGCCATTAATTCGCGCTTCTTTGAGTTTCCGACTGTGTTCGGCACCATGTTGGTGCTTGGACTTGGCCTGTTATGCTTTGCAGCGATCTTGTTTTTCCAAAAGAAGGATCCTCCAAAGGACTAGTCCTTCAAATCGGTGTCGCCCAAACGGCGGCAACAAAGTCGCGGTTCCCAGCACAGACCCGCATGGCCGACCGAGAACCGCGACGAAGCGCGACAAATTCTTTCGCTGACAGGAAAGGACGCTCTTATCCTTTAGCGGTCGCGTCCGTCACCTTTCGGGTCTTCCACAAGGAGAAGAGGACGCCGCCTGCGATCAGCCCCATGGTAATCCCCAGCGACCATTCGGCTGGGAATTTCCCACCGGGGAAGAGGTCGCCCATAAAGATTTTTGAGCCGATGAAGACTAGCGTCAGGGCTAGGGCGTACTTCAAATATTTGAAGCGGTGCACCATCGCCGCCAATGCGAAGAACAAGGCGCGCAGGCCCAAAATCGCAAAGATGTTGGATGTGTAGACGATATAGGCGTCCGATGTGATCGCGAAAATCGCCGGCACACTGTCAATTGCAAACACCAAGTCGACGATTTCGACAAACATCAAAGCCAACAAAAGCGGCGTTGCATAATAGCGCAGCTTTCCGGTCTTCGGATCAGGTAACTGCACGCGAAACTTATTGCCGTGCAATTCGGGCGTGACGTTCATGCGCTTTTTCAGCCAAAGCAGAATCTTATTGTCTGCCATGTCGGGCTCTTTATCGCCCTTCATGAACATCATGATGCCTGTGCCGATCAGGAAGACGGCAAACACATAGAGCACCCACGAGAACTGGCTAACCAGCGCTGCGCCAACGCCAATCATGATGGCGCGCAAGACAATCACACCGATAATGCCCCAGAACAGCACCCGATGCTGGTATTTTCGGGGAATGGCCAAATAGGTGAAGACCATGGAAATGACGAAGACATTGTCCATGGCAAGCGTCTTCTCCACGGCAAATCCTGTCAGATAGAGCTGCAATGCCGTCCAAGCGCGCTCTTCCCCTGTGACCGCTAGAAGTTGAGGGTCGATAGAGGCTGTTGGCGAGGCGTTATTGTACAGCATCCAGATGACGCCGGAAAAACCAAGACCAATTGCGATATAAAACCCGCTCATTTTCAGGGATTCAGCGACCCCAATTTCATGGTCTTGCTTGTTTACGATCCCGAGGTCGAACGCCAGAAGCGCGATCACCGCGCCAATAAAGGCATACCATATCCAAGCGGCTTTCCCGAGAAACTCGGCGAATAGAATGGTCTCAAGCATAGAAATTACTCCGGGCAGAACTCATGTGTGACAAATTCAGTCGACATCACCGCGCGGGATTTGTCCTGCGCAGTCAGAGGGGCCCGACAGTTATTTGCAAATGGAGGAGCGTCGGTGCGAGTTCAAGGGGCACAATAGTCAGATGACAAGCATGTGATGCGCATGTGAGCCAGTCGTTTAGGAGCTTTTCGGCGCTGCTCGCCTAGTGTTTGGAAAATCTGCTCGACGTTAAAGGTCTGCTTTTCCGCTTTTCCCCAAGCCCGCCAGTCCCCGTTCGGTCAAAAGTCGCCGAAGCGTGACGGGCAGCAATGCACCAAAATATTTGCTGATGCCGATACCCGGACGACTGCCTCAGGCAATCATCCGGGCCTTTGGACGGGTCTAATCAGTCTGAGGGTTGCGCCTTAGCGAAACAGCGACAAAGCCGCAGAAGTGCCCGAGTTGGCGATGGAAAGGGCCTGGATCCCCAATTGTTGTTTTACTTGCAAGGATTGGAGTTTGGCGCTCTCAGCCGACAAGTCGGCGTCAACAAGTGAACCAATCCCGGTTTTCAAGGCATCTTGCAGCTTGCTGACGAAGGTACCTTGCACTTGTAGCCGCTTTGCAGCGGCACCCCAGGTGGCCAATTGTGTCCCCACCGCGGTGATTGATGCATTGACGAGCCCAAGGGCCGTCGTGGCATTGACCGTTGAATCAACCGCTGAGGTTCCCGTGACGGTCACGACACCGCCGCCTAAACTCAAGTTCGCACCCGCGATTGTAATGCCATTGCCGCCAGAGGAATCCCCCAAGGCAATGGCGCTATCGGGTGTGGCCCTGACCATATTGGTCCCGTCAAAGGAAGCATTGGCAACGATGGTTGTGATTTGGTCGCGCAATTGGGCGAAGTCAGCTGCCAAAGCGGCTTGTGAGCTAGCCGACAGACCCGATTGGGTGCCCGCCAATGCTTTTGCCTTCATTTCATTGAGCAATTCCATCACCCCTTCGCCGGCGGCTATGGCGGTATCTAGAATGGCATTGGCCCGGTCATTTGACTCACGCACGCGGCTATAGGCTTCCACATCGGTGGTCATCTTATTGGCAATGACCCAAACCGCTCCATTGTCGCGAACATTGGCAATTTTCTTGCCGGTTGAGATGGCAGATTGAGTTTGTTGAAGCTGCACGCCTGTTTGTTTGAGGTTTTGAACGGCAGCCATGGCACCGATATTGGTGTTGACACTGATCATTGTGATCTCCTTGCATTTAGCAATTGGTTTGACTTTAAGTCACGCGTTGCTGAAATGGGCTCTATGGCCCTGTTTATGGGAAGCTTCGCTCAGTCCATGGGTGCGGACAGCCGCCCCCATACACGCCGACGCGGGTCGACATGGTGGAACTATCGAAGGCACGCATACAAAGAGGGTGTGAAGTCAGCCGAGGCTAGCGGAACAGAGCAAGCGCAAGTTGGGATGCGCGATTGGCGATCCCGTGAGGCTGTAACTCCAATTGTTGACGGATCTGCAGCGCTTGTAGGCGAGCAGAATCGGTCGATAGGTCACTTGTGGTTTCCTGCTCTGATGTGGCCTCTAGGATCGCTTCCATCTGAGATAGGAAGTCCATGTGGTGCGCTTTGGCTGGTTTGTCAGGCAGGCTTCTAGGCACAGTCAGATCAAGCTCAATGGCCACATGGCCATTGTCTGACGAAGCGTCGCGAGCGCGCATGCCGTCCCAATCCTTGTTGGACGGGTCACTGCGGGCTGCGACCTGCAGCTGTAAGGCCGGTATCGGCCCTAAGCTGGAGTTGATGCCAATCATTGTATGATCCTTCATCAAGCAGTTGAACGCCATTCGGGCGCTTGGTTGCTGTAACCGAGGGCGATATTACCCATAGGTTACAAAGAAACCGTCCGCAGAATTGGGAGATATTGAGCTAAGTTCGAGCTTGATTTGAGATTAATTTAATTCTGAATTGAATCGGATTTTAGTCGATTTTTACCTTTAGACGCGGATGTCGATCACGCGGCCGGGGCGGGCCAAGCCAGTTAGGGTGGCTGACTCTTCGGCTTTGACGGAAGGTGCTGAATTGGTAGCCGAATTAGGTTGGGCTGGCGGGGTATCCGCTGATGGCGCGCGTGGCAGGCTTGAACGTTGATTGGCGGCACTCAATAGGGCTGCAAACGCCTTGCGCGCCTCAGTGGTGTCTGCTGAAGTGCGGACAGGAGCAGGTGATTGACCAAGAGATTGCGGAAAAAGAGGCGGATCAACTTTCATGACGTCAGGGCTAATCTGCGTCGCGTTAATGATTTACGAACAAATTTCGACGTGAACCTGCCCCAAGCAGCCTAGATTAGGGAGTTGAATTACGCGCCGCCAATTGCGCTAATTCGCCCGCTATCTTCGGCGTGATTTCGCCCTGATGCCTAGTCAAGACAATGCCCTTGGCGCTGATGACATAGGTTTCCGGCACGCCACCTAAGCCCAATTGCACCCCAGCAGCCCCTTGTCGATCAATGCCGGTCTGGGCGTAAGGGTCACCCAATTCTTCAAGATAGGCTTGCGTTTTGCTGGGATCGTCGCGGTACGCGAGGCCGATCACGACAAAGCGCTTGTCCTTGGCCAATTGCAGAAGCATCGGGTGTTCGACCCGACATGGCGCGCACCACGAAGCATAAACGTTTAAAATAACGGCGCGCCCCTTGTAGCTCGCCAGGTCGAGGGTATTGCCGGCCATATCTGGCAACACGATCGGGGGTACGGGCTTGCCGATCAGAGCGCTGGCGTGACGGTCAACTCTTTGGCCAAACATGGCCCAAACAAAAAGTCCCGCTAAAGCTAGGAACAAAGCGAGCGGCAGAAACGCCATCAGGCGATTGGTTTTGGGCTCTGCGCTCATGGGTTTGTGCTCGCGTCCTTTTCTTGGCGCAATGCTTCGAGGCGGGCTTTCTGATGTTTGCCTGCCAGAATGGCACGAACAATAAGCCCCGCGATAACAGCTAAGCTCAAACCCCAAGCCCCGAATACAAAGCCGGCATAGCCGCCCATGGCTAGGAATTCAGAAAGGTTGGCAAACTGCGGCGTCATGCTTGGAGCCTCGCCTGGATCGCATCTGCAGAGCGCTTCCAGATTTCAGCGCGCATCGCGGCCAAGGTCAAGGCGGCGAAGATCAAGAGATAGGCGACACCCATCACAAGAAGGGGATGTAGCAAGCTGGGGTCAAGGCTTGGGCCCCCGGCGCGAATGATAGAGGCCTTTTGATGCAAGGTGTTCCACCACTCAACTGAAAACCGGATGATGGGAATATTGATTGTGCCGACCAAGCACAGGATGGCAGCCGCTTTTGACGCTTTGCCGGTTTCATCCAACGCGCTGCGCAGCGCCATATAGCCCAAATAGAGAAAGAAGAGCACCAAAACAGAGGTCAATCGGCCATCCCATTCCCACCAGGTTCCCCAAGTCGGGCGGCCCCAGATGGACCCAGTCGCTAGGCAAAGAGCGGTAAAGGCGGCACCAATCGGTGCCATCACTTTCGCGGCAATATCGCCCAAAGCATGGCCCCAAACCAGAAAGGAAACGCTGCCAATCGCCATGCCGGTATAAGCACCCACGGCAATCCAAGCCGATGGCACATGGATATACATAATCCGTGCCGTCTCGCCTTGCTGATAGTCGGCCGGAGCATAGACCATCGACCAAATCACGCCGACGGCGGAAACAATTACCGCCAGCACAATCGTAATCGGCAACAGCCAGTTGCTGAGGCCCAAAAAGCGTTGTGGGTTTGCGAAGCCAGAAATCATAGTTCCTCAGTTAGAACGCACACGCCATCAGGTCCAGCGGTTGGCCTTCATCAGAAGCAGCACGTTGCGGCGACCATTTGGCTAAGGACTTGCCTGCAGGAGCGAGAGGGTTGGGGTCATGAGCTGGGTCCAGAAACTGGGTGGGATTGCATAAGCCCAGCTGCTGGTTTGCGTGGTCCAACGCTCGCCTTCCTCAGGGCTTGCAGCCTTGCTGGTATCGGTGCGTACCTTGACCCAAAACCGGCCGGCACTTTCAAACCCGTCCAAGGTGATGATCAAGCCTGACTTCAGGCTTGTGCTATGGCTAAATGCTGGCGCGCCCCTAAGCTTGGTTGCCGCCATAACAGCCTGTGGCTCTAAGCGACTAAGGATCAGGGCGATATCCGTGACAATTGGGCTGGGCGTTCCACCAACAGGGGCGAAGCCACCATCCGGCCTACGCACGATATCAAGACGGTTTTGCTTAGGGCGGATCAGTTCGACCGTGGCGATGCGCTCGGGCGCGATGTCGAACTTGGGGAGATCAAGCCAAGCTTTTGGGCTGTCCAAAGGCGGCCAATCGACCGTGCTGATTTCATAAAGTGCCTCATCGCCCTTTAGTTGGGCCAGTGTCATCTCGCCGCGTCGGGCTAGGGTCACAGTGGCGACTTGGGCCGTATCCTTGGTTTCCAAGCTTATCAAAACGCCGTCTCCGCCTTTAAGCGGCGCAATCTGGCTCACTTGGGCGTCGAGCTGGGTCGGCGGCGGCAGGGTGCGGACATAGCGCACGTCTGTTAGTGCCTTGATCAAGCCGCTTAAGGTATTGTTCGCCACGGGGTGAAAGTCAGACTGTGGCAGGACCCAGCCCGCTTCGGCCTTCACCAATTCAAACTGGCTGCTTCGACTGATCAGGCTAATCCGGGTGACGTTGGATGCTTGTTTGGCCAGGTTCGGAAACACCTTACCTGACTTTTGCTCCCCCGGCCTGCCGCCAGGCTTTAAGGTTTGTGCGGCATAGCTAAGGCCCACTCCACCGGCACAGACGCTGGCCAAGCGGATTAAAACATCGCGCCGTTTCAGATCGCCGGGTGTCAAGCTGGGCTTAGTCATGCTGCGGGCCGCATCTGTCTGCGACGTCTGAAGACTTGGATCAACAGCCCCGCCAGCAAGATCAGTAACGGGATCACAATGCCCGGGATCACCATGAGACGGGTCTTGATGCGTGCGACATCCTCACGGACTCCCTGCTGCACCGTGCGCAAACGGGTGCGGGTGTCGCGGACTTCTTCGCGGACTTGGGCGAGTTCTCTATTCGTCACCTCAGAGGTAATCAGGTCTTTCGCTGCTTCTTTAGCTTCGATTTCTCTCAACCGCGTTTCAGCAAGTTCAAGCCGGCTTTCCAAGGCTTGCTCTTCTTCCAAGACGCGCGTCTGTGCCGCCTGCCGCAGCTTTTCAACCACGACCAAATTGCGCGGACGTGGCGTGCGAGAGCGAAGGTCCAAAAGCGCAGATCGGCCAGCAAGATAGTCAATGCTATTGAAGATTAGGCGCGCATTGTCGGCCTCAGCGCCACTGCCATCAATATACAAGCTATCGGCGAGAAAATCGACGTCGCCAAAGACAAGGATTTGGCTAGGATTCTCGCTTTGCGTGATCGCGCTCGCACCGGAATTGACGGGATCGCCATTTGGAAAAGCCGTTGTCCAAGAACCCCGTACTTCGGCCGCCACGACCTGACGCTGGCCCGAGCTTTGCCAATCAAGCTCCAGCTCCAGAGGGCTCAAGCCCGATAACGCGCGTTTGGCTTCTAGGCGCATGGTATCGGGCGAAGAGGTAAGGAGAGGGGTAAAGCTGGTGCCTGTCTGGCCCAGCGACACAACCTCGCCCGGCGTTGCCACATGCACGCCTTGGCTAAGGCTACGCGTGACAGCTTGGTCCTGATTGAGGCCGCTGATGGGCACTTGAAAGATGAGGGGCTGGGGGGCAATGGCGGCGCGCCCAGAAAGGCCGGTCTGTACGGGCAAGGCAAACGCGCGGTCTGCGATCACATCGCCTTGGACACTAAAGCCCCAACTCTGAGGTAAGCGACCCAAGGCTTGCGTGCCCTGCTGCGGCCCGCCGCCGCCATCGCGAGCAATCGTTGAGGCAGGGTCTAGCAGCAACAAAAGCTTCCCACCTTTCAGAACATATTGGTCGAGCACAAATTGTTGTGCCTCGGTAAGTGGCTCTGGCTGGGCCACAATCACGACATCGGTAGCGGTGGGAATGGCCTGAAAACCTGGGCTTAAGAGGGAGAGTTCGGTCTCCTGCATCAATAGGCTGGCAAGGTCCGCTATCGGCCGTAAACCGCCGCGCACTGGGTCCGTCGTGATGAACCAAGGAAGGCTGGTGATCATCGCGACGCGAATGGGCTCTGCCTGTTGTAACTTCGTCACCGCACGGGTCAGGCTATACTCGAGGCTAGCTTCGTCGGATGGATTCAACAACGGTATTACCATCTGTCGGCCATAGGGGCTTTTTAACACCAGCCCAAGATACGCTGCGGCGTCGTCTGGACGCGGGCCCGGGATGGGCGTCAGGCCCGCCTTCAAAGCCTCATCCTCTTGGGGGGAAAAGGGTGTAGGATCGACTTGGGTCAATTTGATCAGGCCGTTGGCTTCGCCAGCATAGACGGAAAGCAGGTCTGCCATGCGCTGGCTAAAGCCACGCATCACAGGGTCTTCCGTTAAGGCGTCGCGCGAGAGATAGAGCCGTGCTTCGATTGGCTGTTTCATGTCGCGCAACACGACTTTTGTGTCGGCTGAGAGCGTGTAGAGCTGGTCTTGTGTCGTATCGAGCCGCACCTGAGTTAGCCAGTTTTGACTGATTAACTGGCTGCAGACGAACAACACAAACAGGAGTGCTGCCGCAAGGCGGGTGAACAGAGGACGCTTCACCGCAGTCCCCCACGTTTGTTATCAACCCAAAGCCCGGTCAAGCACAGACCCAGAGCCATAACGGCCAGAAAATACACGATCGCGCGGGCTTCAATCACGCCACGCTCAAAGCCTGAAAACGCGTCTAACATGGACAAGGACGCGAGCGTCTCGGTCAATGGCAGGGGCAAAAAGGCGGCGAGCGTGCTGCTCACCAAGGGCAGGCCTGCAGCCGTGGCCAGAAAGCACACGCCAAGGGCAATCACGAAGCTTAAAACCTGACTGCGACTGGCCGCAGAAGCTGCCATACCGATCGCTAGATAGGCCCCAGCCAATAGGCACGAGCCCAGATAAGCGGTCAACGTCGCGCCATGATCGACAGGGCCAAGCAATGCAACGCCCAGCCACAGTGGCGTCGTCAATCCAAGCATCAGGCACGCCAAGGTCCAAGCCGCCATGAATTTTGCCAGTACAAGCGCAGCAGTCGGAACCGGCAGCGCCAGTAGGGTCTCCAAAGTCCCGGTCCGTGCCTCATCACTCCAGGCCCGCATGCTAAGGGCCGGCATGAGGACAACAAACAGCCAAGGATGGAATTGAAAGAAAGCAACCAGCTCGGCGCGACCGGCTTCGAACAGTCCACCGACTTGAAACGCCAATAAAATTGCGGCTGAGACAAAACTTGCCACAAAGACATAGGCTAGAGGGTTGCCGCCATCTTGGCGTAGCTCTCGCTGATACACGGCCAGAAAGCTATTCCAAAAGGCCATCATGTTGCTGCCTCGTCGGGCCGCACGGTGAGGCGATAAAAGACCTCGTCGATTTGCCCGTTCTGGTCTTGGGCGGCAAAGTCTGTAGGGCTTTGATCCGCGCGGACCTGACCATCCGCGATCAGGATCAATCGGCTGCACACATGGACGACTTCGTCTAATTGATGGGTTGAGATCAAGATAATCCGCCCGGGGGAGAGCTCGCGGATTAGGGCTCGTGTCACCCGCTTTTGATTGGGGTCGAGGCCATCGCTAGGTTCATCCAAGATCAGCACGGGTGGATCATGGGCGAGCGCACCAGCCAGGGCGACGCGCCGCCGATAGCCTTTCGACAGCCCTTCAATCCGACGATCCAGCACATCCTCAATCTGCGTCCTCATGGCCGCTTGAGACACGAACTCTGGGCGCTGTTTGCGCGTCACCCCTCGCGCGGACAATAAGAAATCCAGATAGGTGCGCGGGGTCATGTCGTCATACAAAGGCGCATGTTCGGGCAAATAGCCCATCAGGGCTTGGGCAGCTTGTCGGTTTGACCACACATCATGGCCTAGCACCTGAACTGCGCCTTGATCAGGCTCCAGCGTGCCTGCGATCATTCGTAGGGTCGTCGTTTTGCCCGCGCCATTGGGACCAATAAACCCGACCACTTCGCCGGGGGCTACCTCAAAGCTGACAGAGCGCACACCCCTTTGGCCAGCATAGGTCTTGGTGAGCCCGTCAAGTTTCAGCATAGTGGCGTTTTATCCCTTCGCAGGTCGGGCTTTCTAGCCGTCCAGCAGGCGCAGGGAAAGGGTTGCCCGCTGCGAGCGTTAGTTGCGCCTTTGGCGCTCTGGCCGGGATTTGCGCTGTGTGGGTTTCTGACGTGGCGGTGCCTGAACATCATAAAGAATGGCTATCGGCACTGTCTGGCTTTCTGTTGAAGCGGGGGCAAGACGCACGCCCCCACCAACGGGCTCAATCGTGTCAACAAAACTGCCAGCTGGCGGCAAAGCATCACTGGATCGCGTGACACGCACCTTACGAGACTTTTCCCGGCACACCTCCGCTTTCACTTGCGGCGCAGTGACGCCGTCAGAGCGATAGGTCGTGACACTTTGGGCTTGCCCTGTTGAGGCAAAGCCCAATGCCATAAGTGTTCCAAGGTAGGCCGCATGCTTGATCATGGTTTGGCTGAAGCAAGTTTTGCGCCAATCCCTGCCCGACTAAAGGCCGCGGGCAGCCGCCAAGTCTGCAAGGCTCACCAGCGGGCGCGCACCATAATGAGAAATCACTTCGCCAGCTGCAAGCGAGCCTAGCTTGCCACATGCTTCAAGTTCGCGACCGCTCGCCAAGCCATAGAGAACGCCCGCCGCATAAAGGTCGCCCGCACCCGTGGTATCGACGACTTGGGCAACAGGATCGGCAGCAACGGTCACTACTTCGTCGCCCCGCGCGAGGACGGAGCCTTTTTCAGAGCGCGTCAGTGCGACAAGATCGCAATCCTTGCGCGCTGCCGCCAAAGCAGCATCAAAGTCTGGCGCATCATAGAGCGCGATGATCTCAGCCTCATTGGCGAACAAGATATCGATATGGTTGGCAACCAAATGGCGGAAGGCCGCCTTGTGACGGTCTACGCAGAACAAGTCCGACAAGGTCAGTGCTACTTTATTGCCTGCGGTGTGAGCGATCTCAGACGCCTTCACAAAGGCGGCCTTGGCCTCTTCGGCGTCAAACAAATAGCCTTCCAAGAAGACGATTTGGGCTGAAGCCAGTTTGGCGGGGTCCAAATCCTCTGGTGTCAAAAGGGGCGAGCAGCCCAAGAAAGTGCTCATGGAGCGCTGGCCATCTGGCGTCACATTGATCAAGCAACGCGCGGTTGAAGGACCATTGGCATGAGGTGGTGTGTCGTAGGCAACGCCACCCGCATTCATATCGTGACGGAACACATGGCCCAAGGTGTCATCGGCAACCTTGCCAATATAGGCCCCTTTGCCGCCCAAGGAGGCAATGCCTGCCAGCGTATTGGCTGCAGAGCCGCCCGAGCTTTCTTGACCTGCTGCCATTGAAGCATAGAGGCGCTCTACGGCTGGCTCATCAAAAATCAGCGTCATTGCGCCCTTGGCAATTTGATGTTCGGCTAGGAATTCATCCGATGCGGGCGCAATTACGTCAACAATCGCATTACCAACACCGCAAACATCAAACTGGGTCGTCATCTCTATGGGCTCCTTGCCTCAGGAAATTTAGTGCGGGCTTGCTCTAGACGTTTGCGCGCGATGCGGCTAGCGGCTTGGACATGAAACCAATCGCTCTGCTCGTCACCCATGATTATTATCCCAGCCGGCCTGATCGGGCCGAGCCTGATTATGCGCACAATCAGCTCGTTTTGCTGCGCGAGGCGTTTGAGCCGTCGGGTGTGTCGATAGAGCCTGTCTTCTGGCAGGACGACGGCACAGATTGGTCGCGTTTTTCGGCGGTTCTGCCGCTTTTGGCTTGGAATTACCCCCAAGCGACTGAGACTTTCCTGAAACGCCTTGACGAAATTGAAGCCTCAAGTGCGCGCTTTTTAAATGATAGCGAGGTCATCCGCGCCAATATGGACAAAGGTTATTTGGCAGAGTTGGCGCGTCGCGGTGCCCCGGTGCCGCCGACCTTGGCTGTCGAGGGCTGCAACCCGGAGGTGATATTGGCGAGCTTTGACACGCTAAACGCTGAGGAGATCATCATTAAGCCGCGCATCGGGGCTGGGGCTTGGCGGCAAGCGCGCTTGAAGCGCGGTGAGCCGGTGCCCAGTGCGGACGTGCTGCCGCCTGCAGCAGCGCTTATCCAGCCCTTCTTGCCTGCCGTGACTGAAGAAGGCGAGCTGTCGCTACTCTATTTCGGGGGGCGGTTTTCCCATGCCCTCATCAAGCGGCCGAAGGCGGGTGATTATCGCACGCAAGGCCAGCACGGCGCGGTCGAAACAGGCATCGATGCACCTGAGGGCGCTCTGGAGGCCGCAGAAGCAGTCTTGGCGAAAGCCGATGGCATGCCTTTGACCTATGCCCGCGTCGATCTGGTACGCGGCGCAGACGGCCAATGGCTTTTGATGGAGTTAGAGCTGATTGAGCCTCGGCTCTATCTGACGCTCGACCGTCAGGACGGCAAGCATGGCGCGAAGCTGTTTGCCCAAGCCGTGCTCGAGCGGCTTTAGTCGTTCTGGATGATGCGGATCAAAGATCCGTTTGGGTCGATCAAATAGGCGATCGTCAGGCCAGACGCTTCCTTTTGCGGTGGATGAACGCGGGGCATCCCGATGTGGGCTTGGGGAATTCCCGACGTGACGCAAGCTTGGTAGAGCCCCTGCAGATCATCGACGCGCAAGCAGCTCCCAAAAGACGAGGTGGTGGGGTCCAAGTCTGGATAGGGAAAGAATTCGAGCTGAAGGCCGCCGCGCGATAAGATCATCCAGCCCGGCGAAACATAGTCCTCGCTAAAGCCAAACTTTTGATAAAAGGCAGAGGTTGCCGCCATATCTTTGGCAGGCAAGTTTGGCGTCGCATAATCGGTCAAGCATGCGCCCCTAAGCTTTCGCCGCGCAAAAGCTTTGGTAAATCACCCACAGCCCCGCCTGCATGGCTAGCAAAAAAGCGCCGCGCCGGGCCAATCGCATCGACAATCCCCAGTCCAAGGGTGCGTAGTGCGCGAACGGGTGCGATGTCGTTGGAGAATAGTCTGACAAAGGCATCACATGAGATAGCCAAGGTCATCGTATCGGTCCGCCGCCATTGCGCATAGCGCTCAAGCACCGCCAAATCGCCTAAATCTTGACCGAGCCCTCGGGCTTCCACTAGCACTTCGGCCAAGGCCGCAACATCTTTGAGGCCAAGGTTCAGGCCTTGGCCCGCAATGGGGTGAATGCCATGTGCTGCATCGCCTGCCAACACCACGCGAGGCTTGGCCCAAGTCGCCGCAAGCTCCATCGACAAGGGATAGGACCAAACCGGCGCATCGAGCTTTACGGTACCCAAGAAGTCGCCAAAGCGGCGCGCCAATTCTTGTTCTAAATCCGCACGGCTCATGGCCATCAGCGCCTTGGCGCGGCTTGTTTTCTCAGACCAGACGATATTGGCGCGATTATGCATTAGTGGAAGAATAGCGAATGGGCCTGTTGGTAGGAAATATTCATGCGCCACCCCAACGTGGGGGTTTTCCATTGCAACCGTGGTCACGATCCCGGTTTGATCATACGACCAGCCGTAGGTGCGAATGCCCGCTTTTTTGCGGACAAAAGATCCTCGACCGTCTGCGCCGACGATCAGGGGTGCTTTCAGCAATTTGCCAGACTTTAAGCGCGCTGAGACTTGGCCCGCACCCATTTGCAGATCTTCAATCTCATCGGGTGCAAAGCGCGTGATGCCAGACCGGGTGGCGACCTCTTTGTCGAGTGCCAAGCGGATACGGCGGTTCTCAATCATCCAACCGAGAGGTTCATCGCCGGTCCCCGTTTCGCGATGGTCGAAGTGGAGCGTGAGAGACGAGGGGCCGCCTCGGTGCGATGGACTACCAATCCGACCGTCCGACACCAAAATCTGCTCAATCGGCTGCACTTCGCCAATGTGACGGGCAACACCTAAGCTCTGCATCATGCGGTAGGTTGCAAACCCCATGGCCGTGGCGCGCCCATCGAAGCTTTCTTCCAACAGGTCGGCCGCGGGCAGGCGGTCGATCACGGCGGATTTTAGCCCGCCTTGGTCGAGTGCCAAGGCTAGCGTGAGGCCAACAAGACCACCGCCAGAAATGAGGACGTCGAATTCATGGCTGGCTTGGGCCATCAGACAGTCTCAGCAAAGAAGTTATTGGCGTCGGTAATCAAAGCTTTAGCTGCAGCGGCAACAATCCTGCCGCCTTGCTCTGGCGTAGACTGGGTCGGGTCAGAGCCAATACGGCCATCGGCAAAGCGATGGCGATAGTCGGCTGCATCCCTGATCGGGCCATTGGGTGCGATCTTTGGTTCCAGCACCAGCTTCGCCAGATCCGCCCGTTCAGGATAGGCCCAATAGGTGACTGCGACTTCTGAAGCTGTCCCGTGCGAGCCATGGCCGACGGGATAGATATCGAGACATAGCCGTTCGATACCGGGCAATTCCCACCAGTTCTTCAGCATATGGGCAAAGGGGGCAGCCTCACCGCGCAGCGAATAAGGCGCGTAGGTTTCAGCAAAAGCAGCTTGGATGGTCGCGACATTGCCGCCATGGCCATTGACCCAATAGAGGCGGTCAAAACCAGCGCGCGTCAGGCTGGCCGTCCAGTCGACGATGGTCGCAATCATGGTGGAGGGTCGCAGCGTCATGGAGCCCGGAAAACCCATATGGTGCTGGGCCATACCAATCGAGAAAGGCGGGGCAATCAAAAGGTCACCTTGGCTTTCAGCTTCGCGTGCGATGATATCTGGGCATAAAGCATCGGTGCCGATGAGGCCGGTTGGGCCATGCTGCTCATGGCTGCCAATGGGTATGATGATCCCGCGCTTGCCTGCTTTCAGCCGCTGATCGATTTCGGGCCAGGTGGCTAAAGACAAGAACATATGGGATTCCTCTTTACGGTTAGTGGTAGTGAGCGTGTACGAGATCGACTGTAGCGCGGCCTTTCCGACTTGTCAGCTAACCTAAAAGAGCTTGACCCAAGTGGTTGCCAGAAACCCACGCCGATTCAACGCGTGGACCAGCCAGCCAGTCCCCACATGCGCCAATACCTTGATCTTTATCATAAAGATAACCCGGTCCATGGCTGGTCTCGACCCGGGCATACCGCCAACGATGGGCCGATTGGACAAGAGGGGTTGGCAGGGGGCCTGCTATTTTTGCCAGTTCTTTAAGAAGCAATGCCGCTATCTGGTCTGCGCCTTCTTCCAAATGCGCGATGGACCAATCGGCGTGACCATGAACGACATAGGACGCAGGGCCGGTGCGGCCGGGCTGGTTTACGCCTGCCGATATCACATCCAACACAGGGTGAGCGTCAAAGCGCGCCATGTCCCAGTCAATTTTTAGAGGTTTTTCAAACGCAAACAGGCCTGCCCAACACGGCAACGAGCGCACGGCTTTGGCCTTTACCGCAATCGCTGGCGTATGGGGTGCCAATAAGCCACTAACCTGTTCTGCGGGAACCGCGCAGACAACTTGGTCAAATAGTCCAAGATTCTCGCCGGATTCACCATGAACCTGCCAAGCACCTTTCCGACCCGATAGGCCGCTGACGCGCATCCCCCAGGTGGTATTCAGGCCGACCGCAAGGCCACGCACAACGCCATTCATACCCGGTGTGCCGACATAGCGGGGCTCGTCGCCTAATGCGTGCTGCTTGCCTTTGCTGTCAAAGCGCACAAATTCGCCCTGCCAAAGACCGACTGCGCCTTGTGTCTCCAGTGCCGAAATCGTCCTTTGAAAGTCTGCGTCCCGCTCGGTAAAAAACTGCGCGCCATGGTCGAAACTGGCTTGGCCAAAAGGGGTGTCGACGCGGCGGGTCGACATGCGCCCACCTGGGCCCCGGCCTTTATCGAACAGCGAAACTTGATGACCAGCCGCTGCCAGCGCGTTGCCGCAGGCAAGTCCGCTAATCCCCGCACCGATAATCGCAAAGCTGCCCACTCGATATCCCTCTTACTTCTGGGCCAAAACAGGACCGTTCCTCGAGCGCGAGACTTAGAACGCAACCAATCAACGGACAGTAAATTGCGCAGGTCGTTTTTCCATAAAAGCTGCAAACCCTTCTTTGAAATCCGCGCCCGTAAAGCTTGCGCCAAATAGGGCACGGCTGGCTTCTGCGTCGTCACACCCACCGCGTAACATGGCCAAAATCTGCTTCTGGGCCCGGATTGAATAGACCGAGGCCGCGCTGATTTTGGCTGCATAGTCTGAAGCGATTTCATCGAGCTCTTCGGTTGCAACCAGTCGGTCGATGAGGCCGCTGGACATGGCTTCTGCACAGTCGAGCAGGCGGCCGGTGAAGAGGATGTCTTTGGCTTTGGAAAGCCCGACCGCTTGGATTAAGCGACGCGTGTCACCCGCGCCATAGACGAGGCCGAGCTTCGCCGGCGTCACGCCATAGCGGCTTCCCACCACGCCGATACGTAAGTCGCAAGCCAATGCCAAGCCACAGCCACCGCCAAGGCACGGGCCTTCGATCAAGGCAATCACAGGCTTTGGACAATCCTCCAACGCCTTCATTGCGTTTTGTATTTTCTCATCATTTTTGAGCGCTGCTTCGGGCGTAGCATAAATCTGCGGCATTTCTGCAATGTCCGCCCCGGCTGCAAAGACACCGCCAGCACCGCGCAAGAAGAGCAGTTTGATCTCAGGGTCGGCGACGGCTTCAGCGACACAAGCGGGCAAGGCAGCCCACATCTCAACCGTCAGCGCGTTGCGTTTGTCTGGCCTGTTGATCCAGAGGGTGGCAGAGTGATTGGCGTGGCGCTGCAGAAGGATGAGGTTTTCCACGGGAAGCCCTTGTCAGAGAGATAGGATATATCTTTTACTAGTGCAGCTTAGACCTCTTTGGTCTGCTTCAAAAGGGATTCTGCATTATGGATACAATCCGAACCGGCATGCCGCTTTTGGCCCGTCACGAAGGTGAATGGGTCGGCGAATACATCCACGTTGACGCCAATAATGTTGAGCTGGATCGCCATGCCTCGCATCTGCAATGCAAGTTTCAGGATGATGCGACCTATCCCTATTATCAGATCAATACCTACACCTGGCCCGATGGCCGTCGCGAAGAAATTCATTTCCCCGCGACCTATAAAGACAAACAAATTTGGTGGGACACCGAACGCATCTTTGGCCGGGCTTGGGAAATTGACGACAAGACCGTTGTGTTGACTTGGACCCGCAAAGACAGCCCCGGCACCTATTTGTATGAGATGATCCAATTGTCTGACGACGGCAATGATCGTGGCCGCACATGGCATTGGTTTGAAGAAGATAAACTGGTCAAACGCACTTGCATCAAAGAGCGGCGTGTGAAGTAAGTCTTTCTCTCTGCCCACGCGCCTGAGGAGTTAACATGGGCCTCTATGACGTGCTTGTTTATGTCCATGTTTTGGCCTTTGTCTTCTGGCTGGGCGGCGACCTTGGCGTTGCGATTTTGGGCTCAGCCTTTCGCAATCGGTCAAAGCCGCTTGCAACAAGGCTGGAGATTCTAAGGCTGTTAGGCGTCGTCGATATGGGGCCACGCACGGCTTGGGTCGTGATGGTACCATTATCTGTGACAATGGTTGCTGTGGCGGGCTATTGGGACTTGCCAAATTGGGCGCTTTGGCTGGCTTGGCTTGTTGGTGCGGTTTGGATGGGCCTGACGTGGTCTATCCATTTGATGACCGGACAATCGATCGTGCCGCAACTGAAGCGGATTGAGTTCTGGCTAAAGCTTGCCATCACCGCCTTTTATGCAGCCATCGGCATCACCTCGTTACTGGGTTGGGGACCTCTTACTGAAAGCTGGTTGAGCCAAAAAGCATTTGTTTTTGCTGCCATCTTTGGTGCGGCAATCATGATCGACGTTGCTGGTCGTCCTGTCGGTCCACTCTTGCTAGCCGTGATTGAAAAAGGCTCCAGTGATGAGACAGAAATCCCGCTGCGTCGGGCGATGGACCGTGCTCGCTTGTGGGTGTGGCTGACCTATGCTCTGCTGCTTGTCATTGGCTTTTTGGGAACCGTGAAGCCGACTTAGCGCAACGCCCGACGTTAGGAACCAGCTACCGTGTCTTTCCAAGCCTATCTGCACACCATCCACAAAAAAACGGGGCTAACACCTGCAGACCTTCGTCGTTTAGCCGATAAGCAGGGATGGACAGAAGGTGGTGCGCTCACGCCCTCTACCAAAGCAGGTGCCATCGTGGCTTGGTTTAAAGAGCATCATGATCTGGGTCATGGCCATTCCATGGCCGTCTTTGCCCTTCTCAAGGGTGCAAAGAAAGAAGGAGACGCCTAAATGACCGACGAACGCACACTCAAAATCATCCTGCATCTCAAAGCGCCGCGTGCTTACGTTTGGCGCTGCTGGTCGGAGGGCTCACTCCTCAAGCAATGGTATTGCCCAAAGCCGTGGACGGTTTCCATTGCCGAGCTTGACGTGCGTCCAGGCGGGGCCAGCTATATCGTCATGAATGGTCCGGCAGGGGAAGAAAATCCCATGCACGGCCAATATGTTGAGGTGGTTGACGGCTATAAGCAAACTTTCACGGATGCTTATGTTGGCGATTGGGTGCCCGGCTCTGGCGCACCTTTTATGACCGGCTATGTGATCTTGAGCGACGCACCAGATGGCGGCACCCATATGGAGTGGGGTGCGCGACACTGGAGTGAAGAGTCCAAAAAGCAACACGAAGCCATGGGCTTTGAAGCCGGCTGGAATGCCGCCGCCGATCAATTAGATGCGTTAGCCCTGACCTTGTAGAACAGAGCTCGCTTTAGACCCGAACAATTCCCTCGCGGATCAGGCTGCGGGCTGTGTCTGTGATCGAGGTCCGGACGTCTCGCGGTGCCCAGCCCAGCAAGGTTTTGGCCTTGGTATTGTCGGCCATACGTACTTTGTCGAGCTCAAAGGCGACCCCTCTAATAACAGGATCGAAATTGGCGATGATCCGCACCAGCCAGCTCGGCAGGCGTCCAGTAGGGGCTTTGCGGGCTTGCGTTCCCATATCTTCGCGCAAGACGCGCGCCACATCTTCCACCCAATAAAAATCGCAGGCCGCCAAAAAGCGTTCACCAGCGGCCTTTTCATGGGTCATGGCGCGGATGTGCAGATCTGCTACATCGCGCACATCCACCAGCGAGAAGCCCAAGCGTGGGCTGCCGGGGAAGTCGCCATTTAGTAACTTTTGCACCAAGAGAATGGAGGTCGAGAAGTCTGGTCCAAGAATTGGCCCCAGAACCGCGCTGGGATTGATGGTGCTAAGCTCTAATTTACCGCCTTCGGCCTTCATAAAGTCCCAAGCAGCGCGTTCAGCGATGGTTTTGGAGCGGATATAAGCACCTGTGTCGGGGCTGGTTTCGTCGGTCCAATCAGCTTCGGTATAGGGCTTGGAGCGCGGCCCGCTTTGTCCATAGGAGATGGCTGCCATAGACGAGGTCATTACGACGCGCTTCACCCCTGCATCGCGAGCAAAACGGAGTGCACGCAGGGCCCCTTCACGGGCCGGACCAATCAATTCATTCTCGTCCTTGGGCATCACGGCTGGGAAAGGCGAGGCCACATGCTGAACGAAATCAACGCCTTCAACAGCTTCTGCCCAGCCATCATCGCGCGTTAAGTCAGCGGCGAAAAAGGTCAAATGGTCCAAATTGGGGGCAAGCTTTTTAAGTGCTTCGCGAACCTCTGGCTCTCGGCCAAGATTGCGGATCGTAGTGCGGACTTGATAGCCTGCTTCCAAGAGTTGGGCGATGATGAAGCCGCCAATATAGCCAGATCCGCCCGTAACCAGCACCAATCCTTTGCTCGCCATCGCTTCTATTCCTTCATTGTACAAATTGACATTATGACGATCTGACAATATTATCGCTAAATGTCAATACGTTTGGATGGCGACCCCCGCCGCGACAAGATCTTACACGCAGCTCTAGCCGTCTTTGCGCGCTATGGCTTTAAGCGTGCCTCAATGGAGGATGTTGCGACCGAAGCAGGCATTTCGCGACCTGCTTTGTATCAATCTTATGAGAATAAAGCGGCGATCTTTGCGGCTTTAGCTGTGGCTCTAGGGCAGGCAAGTTGTGACGCGGCTGAAGCTTCTTGGCCAGCTGATCTGGCGTTTGAGGAGGGGCTGGCTGCGGCTGGGCTTGCCTTGCATGGCCTGAGTTGGCAGGCGATCCACACGTCCCCCCATGGCGCAGAATTGATGGCCACCAATTCCGCCCTCGTTGGCGATGTGGTGGCAGCCATCGACAGTCGGATGCAGGCCTTGATAGAGGCGCGCCTGACCAATAGGGTGCCGCCCGCTCTTCAAGCCCTTCAAGCACGCGCGATCACGGCGGCGCTCCATGGGTTGAAGTCACAGGCGACCAGCTACGATGATTTGGCCGCGTTGATTACCCAGTTCGCTCGACTGATTGGCGCGGGATTACATTTGGCGACACCTGCTTAGCGAAAGCAGGCATTGCCTTCCCAGCGGAAGCTTTCAACCTTTTTGTCGCTCGCTACCACAAAACGGCGGATGCAATTTTGATTGACTGTATAGACCGGGGATGAATTCGTTACAGGCACGGATTCATTGTATTGCACTGTGCGCACATTGCCTGCGGCGTCCGTCTCCGTGCGGAAGCGGGTGACCTCGCGAAAGCTGGTATAGCTTTCCCCGCCTTGGGTGCTGGTGCGCTTTTGCTCATATTGCAGCACATCGCGGCCATCGGTCAGCTTGTAAGACGATTGAGGTGGGCCAAAAGCCAATACCAATTCGTCGGCCGATTTTCCGACAAAGCGTTGCGCCATCTGGTCTTCATAGGCTTTTGCCCGCTCTTCAAACGGAACGGTCTCGCAAGCGGCGGCGAGGGCCAAAAGCCCGCACGCCAGCATGATTTTCATCGGCTTCATTGCCTGTCTCCTGCTCGGTTGCGTCCCTCTTTGTAGCCAATTAGGTCGCTTGGCCGCATGGGCCAAGCTGTTTGACCTAGTCGACCAATTTTTGCATCAGATAGGTTGCCACCAAAGCCCGCTGCTTGGCACTTTCGACCAAGTTTGCTGCTGCAGAGTGACCGCCATCGATATTCTCATAATAAAGGAAGGGCATGCCCAAACTTTCCATCTTAGCCGCATATTTGCGTGCATGGCCCGGATGGACACGGTCGTCCTTGGTCGAGGTCAGGAAGAAGGGTTCTGGGAAGGGGCTTGTCTTCTTCAAATTCTGATAGGGGCTGAATTGTTCCAACCAAGGCCGTTCAGCCGCCACATCAGGGTCTCCATACTCATCCACCCAGGAGGCACCCGCCAAAAGCTTGTGATAGCGCAGCATGTCCAGCAGCGGCACTTGGCAGACAACGGCTTGGAAAAGTTCTGGCCGCTGGGTCATCATCACGCCCATCAAAAGGCCACCGTTAGAGCCGCCCTGAATGCCCAATCGGCGCGGGCTGGTGATTTTGCGCGCGATCAGGTCTTCGGCAACGCCAATGAAGTCGTCATAGATCACTTGGCGCTTGCCCTTCAGGCCTGCCGTATGCCACGCGGGGCCAAACTCACCCCCGCCACGGATATTGGCGAGAACATAGACGCCGCCGCGCTCGTTCCACAGCTTGCCATTCATCGCGGAGTAATTTGGCAAAAGCGAGACTTCAAAGCCGCCATAGCCGTAGAGCAGGGTGGGGGCAGTGCCGTCCAAGACCAAGCCCTTCTTGGCAATCACAAAATAGGGGATTTTGGTGCCATCTTTGGAGGTTGCTTCATACTGATTGACCTCAAGATTTGACGCATCAAAGCGCGCGGCTTGGGCTTGAACCGTTGCAGGTTTGTCGCTTGGCTTGGCCGCAAACAGGATCGACGGTGGCGTGATGAAGTCATTGTAAGAGAAGAAGGCTTCTTCCTGGCGAATGCCGGCATCGACGACCGAAGCGACGCCATTGGCTGGCAAGGCAACCGGCTTAAATGACCAAGCGCCCTTCGCATTCTGGGTATAGTAGCGAACGGCACTTTTCACATTGGTTGAGAGCGTGACGTAAAGGCCAGTTTTCGCCATGGACACATCTTGCAAGGCCTCACGGGGGCCGGGCGTGTAGATGGTCGTCGTCGCAATAGCGCCTGTTTTGGCCTTCAATGCGGCCAAAGGTGCACTCACCAGAGAGCCTGCGGCAATCGCCTTTTTAGCCCCGCGTGGCGTCCAGTCCTCTTGCAGGGTCAAATAGACCTGACCAGCGCGCAGACCCTGCAGGCTATGCTTGCTGGGCAAGTCCAGCTTGGAGACCGTGCTGTCGGCATTCAGATAAAAGGTCTCAGTCGTGAAGAAGGTGGGCGCGCGGTTGATGAAGTGGTGGTAGCGCGTGCCATCGTCAATGCGGAACGCAGCCACAGCCACATCTTTTTCCGTGCCGCGATAGACTTCAACAGCGTCTTCAATCTTTTGACCGCGCTTTAAGCGTTTGACGATATAGGCATAACCGCTTTCGGTCATCGAGCCTGGGCCCCAGTCGGTCGAAACCAACAACGTGTCCTTATCGACCCAGACCGCGCCCGATTTGGCTTCTGGCAGCTCAAAGCCACCTGCGACAAACGACCGTGTCTTTACGTCCCACTCGCGCTTGGTGTCCGCATCCTTACCGCCATTGGAAAGGTCCAATAGGACGCGGGTGTTCCAGATATCATGCGGGTCCAGTGGATTGCTGCCTTGAAAGACCCAATTCTTGCCCTCATCCTTGGCTAGCTTGTCAATGTCCAGCACGGTTTCCCAAGCAGGGCTGCCGAGGCGCCAAGCCGTAAAGTCTGCCCGCCGCCAAATGCCGCGCACATGCTTGGTGTCTTGCCAGAAATTGCTGACAAAGCCGTTGGTATAGGAGCCAAAGGTCAAGCGGTCTTTGGCGCGAATGATGTTGAGGGCATCTTCTTCCAGCTTCGCATAGCGGGGGTCTTGCGTCAGCTTTGGCAGCGAGCGGGCATTTTGCCCGCGCACCCACGAAAGGGCCTTTTCACCTTCAACTTCCTCAAGCCACAAAAATGGATCATTGCTCACCGCATCAGCGGCGGTTTGGGCGAGGGCGGATGTGTTCAACGTCAGAAATCCTAAAGCTGTGGTCGAAATGGCGGCCAATAGGTTGCGGCGGTTCATGTGATCCCCTCTATCTTGTGGGTATCACAAATAACCATTTCTGCCTGAGGTCAAGACGCAGAATTGTTACCAGAATTTTAGACTTTGTCTTTTGGCTCTTCGACCAGTGGATTGCCGTCTGCATCGGTGAAGTATTTGGCCAGAAGCGCTAGGTTTACAATCCAGAAGATCATATTGATCGCCATATCGCCCCAGGTGTTATAGGTCACCCAAGTAGCTAAGGGCTGTGTGCGCCAGACTGCTTCATTGATGATGGCCAGCCCGATGTACATCAGGCCCGCGCGCTGGGCGAGGCCGCGCCAGACCGGTTCAGGCATGTGAAGCGCACCTGAAAACAAAGCCTTCAACACATTGCGCTTAAACAAGACCGATCCCAACAAAATCAGACCGATTAAGGTGTAGACCAAAGTAGGCCGCATCTTGATGAAGATGTCATTCTTGAGCCACAGCGCCAAACCCGAAAAAACACCGATCATAGCAAAGGTGAATAGGCCCATCGGACTGACTTTGCGCTCTTTCCAATAAGAGAACGCAAAGCCCGCAATGGCCGCTGGAATGAACAAGAGGGTGGCAAACAAGACCGCCTGATCGCCACTCAGCGCACGCGCAAATTCGGGTACGCCGTTCTTTTCCGCATGTTGATAAGACAAAAAGAAGACCACAGCGGGGCCAAGGTCACTGACCAGCCGCACCCAACTCGCGCCGCCCTTTGATGCCGGGGCAGGTTCTTGCGTGCTCATGTCTTGCTTCCTTGCCAATTAGGGAGGGTTTCCATCCCGAACATCTCTTCATAGGTCTGGCGCGGCCGCACCACTTGCCATTGGTCGCCGCTGACCATGACTTCTGCCGCCAAGGGCCGTGAATTATAGGTCGACGCCATGGCAAAACCATAAGCACCCGTGCTCATGAAGGCCAATAGCTCACCTGCCGCAATCGCTGGCATCGGGCGTTGTTCGGCAAACGTGTCGCCCGTTTCGCACACGGGCCCAACCACATCGAGCGGGGCCAGATTGTCATGGTCGTCTGCCTTCTTGACCGGCAGCATCTGGTGATAGGCCTCATAAAGGGCAGGGCGGATCAGATCATTCATGGCGGCATCAACGACCAAGAAGGACTTGCCGCCATTGTCTTTTGTGACGATCGCGCGCGATAGAAGGACGCCAGCGTTCGCAGCAATCATACGGCCGGGCTCAAACTCCAGCTCCACGTCCAAATGACCAACCACGCGGGCCACCATTGCGCCATAGGCCGCAAGATCTGGCCCTGTGACGGTTTCATCATAGGTCGCGGCCAGTCCGCCCCCTAAGTCAAGGCGCGTGACCTTTAGCCCGCGTGCCCGCAGCCGCAGAACACAATCGGCCAGCTTCTGATAAGCCTTTTCCATCGGGGCAAAATCAATGATCTGGCTGCCAATATGGACGGACAGGCCAACAGGCTCAACGCCCGGTAATTGATCGGCGCGGGCATAGAGTTCTTCAGCCAGATCAAAGCTGACACCAAATTTGTTATCGGCCTTGCCGGTGGTGATTTTGGCATGCCCGCCGGCACCGACATCGGGATTGACCCGTATGCAGACCTGCTGAACCCGGCCCAGACCTTCGGCCAAGGCAGATATCCGGTCGAGTTCGCTGGCGCTTTCGATATTGATTTGCCGAACACCAACCGAGATCGCATAAGCCAATTCTTGATCCGTCTTGCCCACGCCCGCAAACACAATCCCATCGGGTGGCACACCGGCATTCAGCGCGCGGCGAATTTCACCTTCCGACACCGTGTCTGCGCCTGCGCCCAAAGCTGCCAAGGTGGCGATCACGGCGCGATTGGTATTGGCCTTTACGGCATAGCAAATATGGACCGACAAATCGCCCATGGCGGCTTTGAACACCCGGTAATGGTGCTCTAAGGTCGCGCGGGAATAGATGTAGACGGGGGTGCCGACAGCCTCGGCAATCTCTGCCAGCGGTACGTCTTCGGCATAAAGCGCGCCATCGCGATAATCAAAGAAGCGCATGGCAGGCTTATTCGGTCGCGGTGGAAGGAGCTGAATTACCGGCTTTTTCGGCCTCTTCGGCCGCCTTCTTCGCTTTGGCTTCTTCCGCTTTTTTGGCTTGCTCCGCCTCATATGCGGCCCGGTCTGGACCCCACATGGGTGGTGCGGTCTCGATGGGTCCCTTTATTCCACAGGCGCTGAGCAGACACAGTGCAATACAGGCAAGGGTAAGGCGGGTTTTCATGGGCATTATCTTTGCAATCAAAGTTGGGGAAGAAACACAGCTATAGAGCGAAACGGCCCAGCAATCAAAGCCGATCACACATCCAAATGAAGGGCTTGGCGTAGGCGCTTAACCTGCTCCAAAACCCGCTTAGGGGCGGTGCCCCCGTAAGAATCCCGCGCGTCCACGGAAGCCTCCACCGAGAGGAGCGCGATCACGGATGCATCAATGCGTGGTTCGATCGCTTGGAAGGTTGCCAAAGGCACATCGCATAGCTCTGCAATGCCAGCCAGCTCTGCGGCCTTAACGACAGCGCCCGTCACATGATGGGCCTCACGGAACGGCATATTGAGGACCCGCACCAGCCAATCGGCAAGATCAGTAGCGGTGGAATAGCCATAGGTGGCCGCTTGGCGCATCGCATCGCGGTTAAAGGTCACGCTCTGCATCATGCCCGCCATCGACCCGACGCTGAGCATAAAAGCATCAAAGGATTCAAAGGTCATTGCCTTATCGTCCTGCAAGTCCTTGGCATAGGTTAGGGGCAAAGCCTTGACGATCATCATCAAGCATTGCGCGTTTGAGGCAATGCGGGCGGCTTTGGCGCGGACCAATTCAGCCGCATCTGGGTTGCGCTTCTGCGGCATGATCGAGGAACCCGTCGACCAGCTATCTGACAAGCGGGCGAAACGAAAATGCGATGAAGTCCACAGCACAATTTCTTCGGCCAAGCGCGATAAATGCACGGCGCTGATTGATAGCGCATTGAGCGCCTCCATCGCGAAATCGCGGCTCGCCACCCCGTCGAGGGAATTGGCCATCGGGCGGTCGAAGCCAAGTGATTTGGCGGTTGCATGCCGATCAATCGGATAGGGTGTCCCTGCGAGCGCAGCAGAGCCCAAGGGGGATTCATTTCCGTGATTGAGCGCGGCTTGCAGTCTGGCACGATCACGCTGGAACATCTCGACATAGGCCAACAGATGATGGCCAAGGGTGACGGGTTGCGCCGTCTGCAAATGGGTAAAGCCCGGCATGATCCAGTCAGCATGGCCTTCAGCTTGGATGACCAAGATACGCATAAGGCCCAGTAATGCCTCATCGGCCTCACCCAAGGCACGGCGCACCCAGAGGCGGAAGTCCGTCGCAACTTGATCATTGCGAGACCTGCCCGTGTGCAGCCTCTTGCCCGCATCGCCAATCCGTTCGGTCAGGCGCGCTTCAATATTGAGGTGGATATCCTCAAGATCGGTGGAAAAGGGGAAAGAGCCCGCTTCGATCTCGTTGGCGATTTCATCAAGGCCCGCCTGTATCGCTTGGCCGTCTTCCTGCGTAAGAATGCCTGTGGCGGTCAACATTGCAGCATGGGCCTTTGACCCGGCGATGTCCTCGCGCCACATACGTTGATCGACATCGATGGAGGCATTGATCGCCTTCATGGTTTCATCAGGACTGGCTGCAAAGCGACCGCCCCACATTTGTTGGCCTTTGGCGGAAGCGGGCGGGATAGAGGAATCTGAGGACGACATGAGTGAAGAGCAACCTGAGCGCGATGGACCTGTGACAACCGGAAAGCCCAAACGGGCGCTATGGGCGCTGCTTGGGGCTTTGTTGATCGGGATTATCCTTTACGGAGTTTATCGGGCAGTGCCAATCTCTACAGGTGGGAAGGATTTGGCCTCCTTCGCCGCAGGGCCGTTGAAGGGCCTGGAGATCGCCAGGGACCCCGTGCCGCAGCCTCCGAACAGCTTTGCAGGTCCTGACGGTGCCCCCACGCAGTTGAGCGCGTTTCATGGCAAAGTCGTTTTGGTCAATCTGTGGGCGACGTGGTGCGCGCCCTGCGTCACCGAAATGCCAACGCTGGCGGCCCTTCAACAAGGCATGGGCGAAAATGACTTCAAGGTGGTCGCCATCAGCGTCGATAAAGCCGATGAAGCCGAACAGGCCAAAAAGGAATTGGCCGAACTCAGCAACGACAGTCTCGCCTTTTACCACGACCCCAAAATGGCGATTGTGTATCCGCTAAAGGCGCGAGGTTTTCCAACTTCTATCCTGTATGATCGGCAAGGCAAGGAGCTAGCTCGGCTGGCAGGTGAAGCTGATTGGAATAGCCCCGAGGCGCGGGCCCTGATTCAGGCGGCGATGGCGCAGTAGAGGCAGTCGCCTACCCCCATCAATCCACGTGCAGACGCACGGCCGCTGCAGCCGCGACCGGGGCAAAGGCCAAGGCTGCCAGAACCAAAGCGCATAAAAACAAAAACGGCTGACTGAAAAAATCCCCGCCTGTGGCAAGGGCTGCCGCCGCACTCGCGCCAAAAATCACACTCGGTGCATAAAGTGGCAGAACAACGAGCGCCACCAAGAGGCCGCCGCGCCTTACGCTGGCCCCAAGTGCAGCACCAATCGCGCCAATCAGGAACAGGCCCAGACTACCCACAGCCAATTGAGCACATAGCGGCAGGATCACTTCAGGCTCTACGCGGACCAGAAGTGCCGCAATCGGGCTGACGGCGAGCAGAGGCACAGCCGTCGCCAGCCATTGACCAAGGATTTTGCTTAAGACCTGCAAACTGTGCGGCACGGGGCTTAGCAGCATTTGGTCGAGCGTGCCGTCTTCCAGATCGGCTTGGAACAGGCGCTCTAGCGAAACCAAACTGGCTAGCGTCAGGGCCAGCCATAAGTAACCCGGACCAATCTTGCCCAAGGTGTCGGGCGCGGGGCCTAAGGCGAACGGGGCCACCATGACCGAACCGGCAAAGAAGCTCGCAGACAAAAGGGCACCGCCGCCAGCACCCCAGCCGAGCCGGACTTCGCGTCTTAAGATCGCCAAACAGGCGCCCACTAAGCTCATGCCACCACTCCGCTCTCGACAGCACCAAGGGTGAGGATGCGGGCGGCGACACCGGGCAGGGGGTCGTGCACGGCGGCCAAGATTATCCCGCCTTGCTTTGCATGCTGGTCGAGCAGTGCTCCGAGTAAAGCGCGGCCTTCTTGGTCCAAGGGCGAGGCAGGCTCATCCAACAGCCAAATGGCACGATCTTCCAGCAATAGCCGGGCAAGAGCGGCGCGCTTGCGCTGACCGGCCGATAAGACGCCGCCTTGTAAATCTGCTTGTTTGCTCAATCCAACTTGGGCCAAGGTCTCGGCAACGCGGTCGCGGTTGGCCCCACACAGATCAGCCCAAAAGCGCAACTGATCGATCAGCTTTTCGCCCGCTTTGATCGGGTCTTGATGGCCCAAAAAGGACAGGACTTCGCCGGGCTCTTCAATCTCGGGACCTTGAAGGCGCGAGAGCGTGATCCGGCCTGCAAAAGGGGTATGAAAGCCTGCTAACGCACGCAAAAGGGTGGTCTTGCCGCTGCCGTTTGGGCCTTGCAGGGCGATGATGTCGCTGGGTTCGCACGTCAGATCAAAGTCAGCTACCAATCGGCGATAGCCGCGCTGAAGAGCGACGCCCGAAATCTGAAGGCGCACATCATGGTGCAAGGCTCGGATGGCCGTCACCGAGCAGTCATCCCAGCACGCTTCAAGACAAACACCGCTTCTTCCGATAGCCAGTTGAGCAAGCTGGATGTTGCGCGCGACGGCGCGCTGGCTTTTCCCGCCGCAATTCGGGTGACCGATTCCAAGTCAAAACCTGATTGCTTGGCCAGATCGTCGAAATCCAAAAGCGTGCAGAGATGCAAATTCTCGGTCTCATGCCAAGAGTCAGGTAAGCCCTGTGTCACCGGCATACGGCCATTGAGCAGCAGAGAAAGCCGTACTTGCCAGAAGCCGAAATTGGGCAGCGAAACGACCGCCTTGGCCCCGATGCGGTGCATTTGCTTTAAGACCATTTCGGGCTTGCGCGTGGCCTGAATGGTGCGCGACAGCACAACAATATCAAAGGAATCATCAGGATAAAGGGCAAGGTCAAGGTCGGCGTCGCCTTGCACCACTGAAAGCCCCTTTGCCACACAGGCATTCACTCCAGCTTGGCTCAATTCCATGCCACGCACGACGGCGTTCCGCTCTTGCTTCAGGCGGTGCAGCAAAAGGCCATCGCCACAGCCAACGTCCAACACGCGCGCACCTTGGGGCACGGCATTGATGATGATCTCATGATCGGCGCGGGTCGAGGCGGCGTTTGACATTACAAACCCTGATCTGCGGCGCTGGCGGCCAGAAAGCCTGCCATGGCTTCGTGGAATTGGGGTTCGTCCAGCAAGAAAGCATCATGGCCCTTGTCAGTTTCAACTTCAAAAGCTGAAACCTCAACGCCTGCCCCGATCATTGCGCGGGTAATATGGCGGCTATCGGCGGGGGGATAGTGCCAGTCGGATGAGAAGGACACTACGCAAACCCGCCCCTTAAAGGCAGTGAAGGCGTCGCTCAAACGACCATTAAACCCTGCCGCCAAATCGAAATAATCCATAGCACGGGTGATATAGAGGTAAGAATTGGCATCAAAGCGATCGACAAAGCGGCTGCCCTGATAGCGCAAATAGCTTTCAATCTGGAAATCCGCATCAAAGCCAAACGCGACTTCATTGCGGTCTTGCAGCCGGCGGCCAAACTTCCGGTGCAAAGCGGCATCCGACAAATAGGTGATGTGCGCAGCCATGCGTGCGACCGATAGGCCTTTGACGGGCTTGGTCCCCTTGATCTGATAAGCACCGCCCTGCCACTCCGGGTCTGCCATCACAGCTTGGCGGCCAACTTCATGGAAAGCGATATTCTGGGCTGAGTGTCGGGCAGCAGAGGCAATCGGCATGGCCGCGCCCACCCGGTCTGGCCGGCTTGCGATCCATTCTAGCACTTGCATGCCGCCCATCGAGCCACCGATCACAGCAAACAAGCGCTGAATTCCTAGATGATCGATCAAGGCCGCTTGCGCACGCACCATGTCGGCAATCGTAATGACGGGAAAGGAGAGACCATAGGGTTGGCCGTCTGGTCCAATGGAGGCTGGACCCGATGTTCCCATGCACCCACCCAGCACGTTAGAACAGATTACAAAATAGCGGTTGGTATCGATGATCTGACCGGGACCGACCAAATTCGCCCACCAAGCTGGTTGGCCTGTCACTGGATTGGGGCTTGCCACAAACTGGTCACCGGTCAAAGCATGGCAAATCAGGACGGCATTGGACTTATCCGCGTTCAATTCGCCCCAGGTCTCATAGCCGATTTCCAGCGGCGAAAAGATCGCACCGCTGTCTAAGGGCAGGCCAATGTCCAAGCGAAGAATTTGCAAAGCGGAAGTCATGATGACAAGCCGATAGACGGACTTTAAGAAATGGTCGAGGGGCCTCGCACTTTTGATCCAGTCAGTGCAAGGTGTGCGAATAAGAATTTTAGGGAGATATGGCCATGAGCGTCAATCAATTCGTGCTGGAAATGGGACGTCAGACGTTTCGCGACATGCAGCTAACGGCGCAAGGCCAAGACGCGATAGCTGAAGGGGAAGCCCTGCTGGCGATTTCGCGCTTCTCCCTAACGGCAAATAATGTGACCTATGCCATGTTTGGCGACGGCATGAAGTATTGGAACTTCTTCCCGGCCTCGAGCGCCAGCCTTGGCCGCGTGCCCGTCTGGGGCTTTGCCGACGTGATCGCGTCGAAGACTGAAGGTGTCGCAGTAGGCACGCGTGTGTATGGCTATTTCCCGATGGCGAACACGCTGAAAATTCAGCCAGTTAAAGTCAGCGCCGCAGGTTTCCGCGACGGGGCCGCGCATCGCCAAGAAATGGCCGCCGCTTACAATCATTATAGCGTCGTGCAGCCAGAAGACCCAGAAACCGAAGGCCGCGTTGCTTTGTTGAAGCCCTTGTTTATGACAGGCTTTTTGCTTGACGATTGGATTGCGGACGAGCGGCATTGGGACAGCGACTATGTGATTTCATCCAGCGCCTCGAGTAAGACGGCCCTGTCCATGAATGCCTGTTTGAAGCGTCGTGGCGGGGTGAAATTGATTGGCCTGACATCGGCCCGGTCCAAGGCCTTTGTGGAAGCTACAGGCTATTATGATCTTGTGGTGACCTATGACCAATTGGCCGACTTGCCGCTGCAAAGCTCGATCTATGTTGATTTCGCAGGCGACCCGGCGGTGACTGCCGGGGTCCACACACATTTGGCCGACCTATTGAAGCAGTCGATCATCGTCGGTGGCGCACATTGGGATGCAGAGCGCAACGCTTCGCCAGCGCCTATGCCAGGCCCCAAGCCACAATTCTTTTTTGCGCCAACCCATATGGCCCGATTGAGCGCCGCTTGGGGTGGGGCGGAGTTTAACCGTGCTGTTGATGCCGCGTTTAACCGGTTTGCCCATGAATCGCGGGCTTGGCTCGACGTGGTGGAGAGCGAGGGGTTCGATGCCGCGCAATCGGCGTGGAAGCGGCTGTTGGATAATGATGTTTCGGCGAAAGAAGGCCTTGTCATTCGCCTCTAGTCACCCCACCCTGCGATAAAATTTTGGCCCCTTGAGGAAGCCCGTATGATCAAAGAATTCCCGCTCGACTTTGCCCGTTTCAAGAAAATCTCAAGACCCAATCAATGCTTGGCACTGCCCTCGGGCTTTCAGGCAGCGCAAACGCCCGATCTGCAGTCTGGCGTGTTTCAGGCCAGCATCGACCAAGTTCGCGAGGCCTGGCTGGAGATTGCGCGTAGCCAGTCCCGTGTGTCAGACATCCGCGAGGGAGACGGCCAGATTGAGGCGGTCCAACGCACAGCCTTGGTTGGCTTTCCCGATTGGATTACCGCCATGCCCGTCGATTTAGGGGAAGGCAAAGCTTCCATTTGCGTCTTTTCGCGCTCCAAATACGGCATTCGGGATATGGGCGTGAACGAAAAGCGGGTCCGCCTCTGGCTCTCGCTTTTGGCGCAAAAACTGCCGTTGGCGGGCTGAATTAGTCGTGAAGAAACTGCTCTTAACAGCATTGCGGTGGGTTGGACTCGTCTTGTTGGCGAGCGTTTTGACTTGGACAGGGACGGGATTAGCCATGGCAGCTGGGGGATGGAAAAACCCACCTCGCGGGGTTCTGATTGAGGTAGAAGGCCGCAAGCAACGTCTGGTCTGTGAGGGTGAGGCGCGCCCCGGCGAGCCGACCATTATCTTTGAATCCGGAGCTTACTCCGCAGCCGCTGATTGGGGCTATCTACAGCCCGAAGTGGCCAAGACAGGGCGGACTTGTTCCTATGACCGCGCGGGTATGGGCTGGTCTGAACCTTCAAAAGCACCCCGTGACCCTGCCACAATGGCTAGCGAACTCAAGGCCTTGTTGAATGCTGCGGGCGAGAAGGGCCCTTATGTGTTGGTCGGCCACTCCATGGCAGGGCTATTGACGCGCGCCTATCTCAGCCAAAATCCTGATGATGTGGTCGGTCTCGTTTTGATCGACGCCGCAGACCCCAGCGCAATTTCAATCCCTGAGGCCCAGGTTTGGATCAAGCGCTATCAGAGGCTAGCCAGCGTCGGCGCGGGGTTTGCCCAGTTTGGCCTTGTGAAGCCCTTGGCCCCATTCTACGCCAATCGAATTGGTTTGAGCGGTGCACCCCTGCGGGAGAAGCGGCGCATGTTCGGCGCGCCGTCCCATATGCGTGCGTCCGCTGCTGAGATTGCAGCCACAATCGATGGCGCTGAGGCTGCGATCGCCGCTGATCGCTATTTAGAGGCCATCCCAGTTGCAACCGTTACGGCGGGACCTGTTTCGGCTGGTCGAAATGCTTGGAAAGAGGCCCAAGCCCGCCCGGCGCGCCTGTCCAAAAGAGGATCGTCGATCAATATCGAGGCTGCCAGCCATACAACCATCCTTGGCCCGATCTATGGCCAAGCCGTGATCGACGCGATTGCGCGGGTAAAGCGCGACGCTGTTGCAGACATGACCAAATCAGCTGATCGACCCTAGGTGGGTTTCTGGCAGTAACAAGTGTGGAAGCTCGCGTCCTTGGTAAGGCGATCTTAACTCCAAACTGAGTAGATTGGTCAGTGAATATGGGGAATTTCACGCGTGCCGCTCAAACAGAGGACACCACAACAGCTAGATTTGTCCTTGTTGTCGATCCTTGTGGTCGACGATCAGCCGTTTTTTCGCGTTTTGCTGACTGAGATATTGCGCAATCTTGGCGTGCGCAGCGTTTCGGTGGCGGTCGATGGGGAAGATGGACTCGACGCCTTTGATTCTGTTCGACCTGATATCTTAATCACCGACTGGATGATGCCGAATATTGATGGCATTGAACTGACCCGACGGGTGCGCGCCTCAGAGGATAATGTCCTGAAGGTGACCCCTATCATCTTGGTGACCGCCAATAATCGCAAGAGCCAAATCGAGTTTGCGCGCAATTCCGGGGTAGATGAATTCATTCTGAAACCTGTCTCGGTGAAGTCGGTTTGTGATCGATTGCGCGAAGTGATCGAGCGGCCTCGTAACTTCATTGATGATCCAGGCTATTCTGGGCCTTGCCGTCGTCGACGCGCGGAGCCTACTTTTAAAGGGCCTTATCGTCGCTTTGACGATCCGTTAGAAGTCGCCACAGAAGAAGAAATGCTTGAGTCGATGCGCTCAATCATGAACTTAGCCGTTGCCAGAATCGGCTTACATGTCAACGCGTTGCAGCATGGCCGAACCGATATCATGCCGCTCTTGGTGCGGGCTGTTGGCGAAGTCCATTCGATTTCGGACGAGATCCAAGACTTTCATGTCTCCCGCGTTGCGCAATTGCTTCGGAGCTACCTCAACCGAGCCAACACGCCTGAAGCGGTGCGACCTGATGTGATCCAGACGCATTTGAATGCGATCGACGTTCTGTTCAAGACGCCCAACCTCCAGACCCGCATGCGCGACCAAGTGGTGAGTGGGCTTGAAGAAGTCATTGCCAAAGTTAGCTTGGGCTAAAGCCCGTTAAGGCACAATGACCGCTTTGCCGACAAGCTGGCGTGCAATCATCAGATCAAACGCTGCACGCACCTCGGTCAGCGCGAAGACGGCACCGACATGCGGTTTGAGACGACCATCTGCAACCAGATCATAAACCGCTTTCGCATTCTCGCGCCCACGCTCGGGGAACTGGCGACCATACTCGCCCGCTCGCACGCCCATGACTGAGAAGCCCTTTATGAGAGGCATATTGACCGAAACGGTCGGGATACGGCCACTCGTAAAGCCAATGACCAACAGGCGGCCATCAAATGCCATGCAGCGAACACTCTCATCAAAGATATCGCCGCCAACCGGATCAAACACAACATCGGCCCCACGGCTGCCCGAAAGGGCTTTCACCGCCTCGCGGAAGCCATCTTGAACCAGTAGCGTATGCTCAACCCCCAGATGGCGCAGCGCTTGTAATTTCGTCGGCGAGGCCGAGGTGGCAATGACACGCGCACCCAGATGCAAGCCCAACTGAACCGCTGCCAGCCCCACACCCCCGGCTGCGCCGTGCACCAAAAGCGTCTCACCCGCTTGAAGATTAGCCCGGCGGACCAAGGCCACATAGGCCGTCAGATAGGCTGCTTGATAGGCGGCAGCCTCTTCCCAACTTAGATTGGGGGGCTTCAACTGGATGGCGGAAGCAGATAGCACGGCAAAATCAGCAAAACCGCCGAGGCGGGCACCACCGACAATCTCGTCGCCCACCGCCCAATCGGTCACGCCCGCGCCCAAGGCGACGATCTCGCCAGCACAATCGAGGCCCGGGGTGAAAGGCGGGTCTGGCTTGAACTGATACTTGCCTTGGCACATCAAGATATCAGGAAAATTGACACTCGCGGCCTTAACTTTGATCAGAACTTCGCCTGCTTGGGGCTGAGGCGTGGCTATTTGGGCCAGCCCAGTCCCAGACAAATCATCGCTAATGGCATGGCACACAAAGGCGCGCATGATCCCTTAGCCACCCATGGCGCGATAGGCGCGGGCAGCCACGCCAGCAATTTCGCGACAGGCCCGATCGGCTTGCGCAACGCCGCCTGTATAGGCGGTAAAGCCATGCGCAAGGCTGTCATAGCATTGGTAATGAACCTTAACTTCTGCCGCTTCTAAGGCTTCAGCATAGGCTTGGCCCTGATCTCGCAGGGGGTCGTGGCCTGCTGTAATGACGATGGCAGGGGCAAGGCCAGCTAAGCTTGGGGCCAAAGCAGGAGAAACCCGCAAATCTTCACCCAAGCTTGGATTCGGCAGATAGTTAGCCATAAACCATGCCATGATATCGGACGTCAGCGGATAGGCATCGGCGCAGGATTGCATGGAGCCTTCGGTTTCAAGGATCGTAGTGGCGGGATAAATCAATAGCTGCAGGAAAGGCTGCGGCAGTTCACGCCGTTGCATCTCTTGGGCAAGGATTGCGCTGAAATTACCACCCATGGAATCGCCACCAACCGCAGCAACCCCAGCAGGGGCACCAAATTCTTGCGCATGGTCGCGCGCCCATAGGAAGGAATCGATGGCGTCATCGAGGCCAGCTGGCCAAGGATTTTCTGGCGCTAGTCGATAATCCACCGACAAAACGGGGCAGCCAATTATCTTGGCGAGGATGGAGCAAAAGGCGTGGCAGGTCTCAAGGCTTCCAACCACGCCACCGCCAAAGTGATAGAACACCATCAGGGGTGCTTGCGGGTTTTGGTTCGAGGGACGATAGCTGCGCGCCGGGATCGAGCGTCCTGCAAGCTCTAGCGTGCGGTCCTGACAGCTGACGCCTGGTTCTAATGGCCCACCAAAAAGCACCGTCAAAATCTCTGTCCCCTGACGGGCAAATTCCTTGGTCAGTTCAGGTGGGGCACCCCGTTTTGTCACGCTATGGGCGATGAACTGAAAACGGGCATCCAAAGTCCTGCCATCGCGCACGACAGGTGCGCCGCCAGACATGGAAACAAGGATCGGGTCTGGTAGTTTCAGCAGCAAATTGATGATGGTCTTCTGAAGGTTCATGCTTGCATCTCACTTTGAACGCGCTGAGATCCGCCCAGCACAAAATAGGCGGCAAATCGCGCCGCTGCTTCAATGTCCTTAACTCTGCCGCGCAAAAGGCGGTCGCCAATCTCTTGCGCAATACCGATGCAAGATGCCGTCAGAAGTTCAGGGTCGACTTGGTCTAGGTTAAACTCGGTGGCAAAGGCGACGATGTCGCTCTTCAGTTCGTCAAACAAGGCTAGGCTTTCGGGCGTATCGAATCGGACTCGCGTCCAATCCGGCATTGCCGCCATTTCCCGGTCCACGGATTGGTCGTTCAGCAGAAAATTGAAATAGGCCCCAAAGGCGGTGATCATGAAGCCTTGGAAATCCTGTCCAGCACTTTCTCGGGCTGCCCGCAAAAGTGGCTTGAAGCGGGCCAAACCATCGTCATGCAAGGCGTGGAAAACTTCTTCTTTGGATTTGAAATAATTGTAGAAAGTGCCAGAGGCGAGCTCGGTGCGGCGAATGATGTCGCGCACCGTGGTACCTTCATAGCCCAATTCAGCAAAAATCTGACGGCCCGCTTCAAGGATGGCCGCACGGTTGGCAAGCTTAGTTTGTTCGCGCTTGCCCGCTTGGTTGCCTTCGGGGCTTTCTGACTTATCTTTCTCTAAAGAAACGGAAGTGGATTTCATGGCTCTCAGCACCTGCACCGGGATCGACCTCTGTTCTTGGGGGTACCAAACACACCTAGTTGCAATAGCTTGGCGAAATCCTGACAACGCGTCAACATCGTATCAACGCTGCCGCTGTTTTCTATTGAAGGGCGCGCGTCAATGATCCAATCGCGCCTTCAAGGCAAGGGCCAGCCTCGCTTGACCGTTTGGTTTGACGGTGATTGCCCCTTGTGCCGGACCGAGATCGCGCTCTACCAACGGCTAGATCGAAAGGCTGGCCGAATTGCTTTTGTCGATCTGACAGGGGATGGCACTTGCCCCTTAAACCGGGCGGAGATGCTGGCTCGTTTTCATGCACAAGAGACTGGTGGACCCTTGATATCCGGCGCAAAGGCCTTTGCGGCCATGTGGAAACAGGTCACACCGTTCCAGCCTTTGGGCTATCTGGCGCAATTGCCTCTCATTCTGCCGTTTTTGGATTGGCTTTATAGCCAATTCTTGAAGGTGCGCCCACGCCTGCAAACCTTGATGGTGGACCGTGAAAAACGCCAAGGGTAAAGTCGTCGCGAAATCCAATCTGCCCGATAAGCCCTGCAAAGCTTGTGGCAGGCCTTTTTCGTGGCGCAAGAAATGGGCGCGCGATTGGGATCAGGTGCTCTATTGCAGCGATAAGTGCCGGATGGGCGCGAAGGCGTCTTAACGCGCGCCTTGGCGCTGAACCAGCCACACGCCGAACAGCAAGATTGCCAGCGCGGCAAAGGTTGTCGCGGGCAGGGCCTCACCAAAGGCCAGTGCGCCCACAAGGATGGACCAGAAGGGTGCCAAATTGCCAACGTTGGACATAAAGACGGGGCCTACGCGGCGGATCGTTAGCACATAGAGAAGGTTGGCAACCCCGGTTGACAAAACGCCTAGCCCCAAGATCGCGAAGACATGGCGGGCTTCCAGATGTACCCCGCCTGCTGGCCAAGCGCTGACTGCCAGCGGTAAGGACAACAAAGCGGCCACCAATACAAAACCAAAGCTCATGGCCACCGGATGCAGGTTTGGATTGACCATGCGCACCATCACACTGGTGGAGCCATAAAGGACGGCTGCTGCGAGCAAGAGAAGCTGGGACACAACAGGCGTTGCCGCGATGCCATGGTCTGACAGAGCCGGAGCAAACAATAAGCAAACACCCAGAAAGCCGACGCCGACGCCTACCGCGCGCTTCAAGTTCAGCCGCTCGCTCGGCACCAGAAAATGGCACAAGATCGCCACCGTCAGTGGGGCTGCAGCAATATAAATCGCGGCCAAAGCCGATGGCACAGTTTTTTGCGCGATTGAAATCAAGAGAAACGGCAAAAGCGTACCCGTTGCGCCTATCAGGGTCAGCACGCCCCACGTCTTATAATCCGTCAAGCGGGGTAGATGTGCTCGCATCGCGATACAGCCAAGGCCTAACACAAACGCCCCGATGCACAGACGGCAGGCCACCAAAACCGCTGGTGGCAAAACCTCCACGCCAATATGGGTGCCCGCATAAGCAGAGCCCCACAGGATGACCAAAGTGGCCAACAAGCTCCAATCAAGGACGCCGGGACGGGGAGGGTTGGTAGGTGAAGACACGGACACGGGCGTGCCACGGCCCGCGCAGAGGCGCAAGGCTTGTCCTCACCGATTGTTTCCTTAGGCCGGGTTGGCCTGATCCCAAGCCATCACGGCGCGCGCATCCCGCGGCGTGATATCTGGGAAGCCTGAAAGTGCGGTTGCGGGATCAAAGAACTTCCAGCTCCGCGCGCATTTGACGCCAGGCGCGCGCTCAAACACAACCGCCACGCCTGCGACTTCTTCCAAGCGGAAGGCTTCTGCGGGCCCGTCGCCATTGCGAAGCTCTAGGCCTGAAGTGATGCACAGCTCCGCCAAGTCTTCCTGCCCAATGGCACCACGAATGGCATCATTCGTCACATAGACGATGGGGGCGGCTTCGAGCGAAGAGCCAATCGTTTTTTCCCGGCGCTGGACTTCCAACGCACCCGTCACGACCCGACGAAGATCGCGCAAATGGCCCATGCGGGTGGCCAAAGCGGTGTCTTGCCACTGCGCCGGATCATCTTGTAGCGCCCGCAAATGGACAGACTCAGCCTCTGGGAAGCGGGTACCCCACGCTTCTTCAGTGGTAAACGGCAAGATGGGCGCAAGCCACAGAAGCATGCGCTCAAACAATAGGTCCAGCACCGTTTGGCTGGCGCGGCGGCGCAAGCTGTCCAATTCGTCGCAATAAAGCGCATCCTTGCGGACGTCGACATACAGGGCGGAGACGTCGAGATTGGCAAAGTCTGACACAGCCGACAAAGCCCGCTTGAAGTCATAATCCGTCCAAGCCGCGCGGACTTCTTGGCCCACGTCATAGGCTCGGCCCAACAGCCATTTTTCCAGCACGGGCATGTCGGCATAGGCGACGGCCTTATCTGGGCTGAAGTCCTTCAAGCTCGCCAGCATATAGCGCAAGGTATTGCGCAGCTTGCGATAAGTTTCACTCGCCTGATCCAAAATGGTTTTGCCCAAGGCAAGCTCATTGGTGTAGTCGGCAGCAGCAAACAACAGGCGCAGGATTTCCATGCCGTTCTGGCGCAGCACATCTTCCAGCTCGACCCCATTGCCCAAGCTCTTGGACATTTTACGGCCTTGCTCGTCCACGATCATGCCGTGGGTGCGCACGGCCTTGTATGGCGCTTTGCCGCGTGTCGAACAGCTCTCGAGCAGAGAGGATTGGAACCAGCCGCGATGCTGGTCAGAGCCTTCCAGATACAAGTCTGCTTGAGTATCTTCGCCATAGCGCTTGCGCGTCACAAAGGCGTGGGTACAGCCCGAGTCAAACCAGACGTCGAGAATGTCTTCAACTTTCTCATACTCGGCAGGATCATAGGCATCGCCGAGGAAGAATTTGGCATCACTGGTGAACCAAGCGTCCGCCCCGCCCTTGCGAACGGCGGCCAAGATGCGGTTATTCACAGCTTCATCTTGCAAGATGGTAGCGGTGTCCTTGTGCACGAACATGACCAAAGGCACGCCCCAGGCGCGCTGGCGGCTGATCAACCAGTCTGGCCGCTCGCTCACCATGGCGGTGATGCGGTTGGAGCCTGCTTCATTGCCCCAATCGGTGGCAGCAATCTCAGCCATCGCCACATCGCGCAGGGTCTTGCCACCCAAATGCTCAACGGGCTTATCCATCGCGATGAACCATTGAGGGGTGTTGCGATAGATCAACGGCGCTTTCGAGCGCCATGAGTGGGGATATTGGTGGGTCAGGCGGCCGCGCGCCAATAAGCCGCCAGCTTCGATCAAAGCCGCGATCACCGCGCCATTGGCAGGGCCTTCTTTACCGGCCTTTTTGCCTTCCAGCTCCAGAACCGCCAAGCCTTCAAAGCCCGGCGCTTCCTTGGTGTAGCGGCCATCGGCATCCACGGTGAAGGGAATGTCGGCTTGGGGCAGTCCAGATTTCATCCAGACCAGATAGTCGTCCGTGCCGTGGCTGGGCGCGGTATGCACAAAGCCCGTGCCGGCTTCATCCGTCACATGATCGCCAGCAAGGAGCGGGACGTCAAAGTCATAGCTTTGGCCACGCAAGGGGTGGGCACACAGAGCCGTGGATGGATCAAAGTCTGTCACGCGCTTAGCTGCCGCAATTTTGGCCGCGCCAAACACATCATCTTTCAGCTTATCGGCCACCACGAGACGGTCGCCCGGTGCTGCCCAAGGCGCAAAGGCTAGATCGGCTTCCATCGCTTCGACTTCATAGACACCGTAGGCGATGTCGGGCGAATAGCTGACGGCGCGGTTGCCGGGGATGGTCCAAGGCGTGGTGGTCCAGATGATTAGACTTGCACCTTTGGCGGGGCCAGTCAGGATCGGAAATTTCACCCAGATCGTCGGGCTGACCTTTTCTTGATATTCGACTTCGGCCTCGGCCAGCGACGTGCGCTCCACCGGGCTCCACATCACGGGCTTAGAACCACGGAATACGAGGCCGGTTTTGACGACTTTCAGGAATTCTTCGGCGATGGTGGCTTCGGCCTCATAATCCATCGTGCGATACGGATTGGCGAAATTGGCCATCAAGCCCATGCGCTGGCGCTCACCGCTTTGGATCTCAACCCATTTTTGTGCATAGACGCGGCAGGCAGCGCGGAATTCTGCGGCTGGGACTTCGTCCTTCTTACGGCCCTTGGCGCGAAATTCTTCTTCGACTTTCCACTCAATCGGCAGACCGTGGCAATCCCAGCCCGGCACAAAGTCTGCGTCAAAACCCAAAACTTGGCGCGACCGGCAGACAAAGTCCTTCAAGCTGTTGTTCAGCGAATGCCCGATGTGGGAGTTGCCGTTCGCATAGGGCGGGCCATCATGAAAGACAAAGCGCGTGCGCCCTGCGCTGGCTTTACGCTGGCGACCATAGAGGTCTTCTGCCTGCCATTTCGCGACAAATTGAGGCTCCTTCTGCGGCAGGCCTGCGCGCATGGGGAAAGGGGTGTCGGGCAAGAAGATGGTGGGGCGATAGTCGCGTGGTTCTGTGGTCATCGGTCCGGTCTTTAGCTAAGCGCGCTGCGTGGTCTCACGGCAGGCGTGTCATGACTTGATTTTGTGGCGATGTCTTCCCGGCACGCGGAGTCGAAGTCAGCGGCGTGCCGGGCTGATAATTCGAAACAGGGCAAAAAGGGCGTGGGCGATGTTCATGGCGCGCGTCATAGCCCACTTAGGTCACTCTGTTAAGGTAAGCCGATCATACGACTGGCAGTTGCGTGCTATTGGCTAAAATGACCGTGACTTTCGATCGGCCTTTAAACTTTCCATCTTTCAAGAAGCGCGCCCACGGACCGGTGTGGCCTTCTTGAGGTGTATAGCGCCCAGCCACCACCAGACAGCCTTCGGAAGAAAAGCGGTCATAAGGCTCAAGTAGGGGGGTCTCCGCACAATGGATATTGTCGTCGGTGGTGGTGGAGACACTGGCCCCTTGCATGCCTTGGGGCGTGGTGGCGCGCAGCACCTTTAGCGAGCCCGCCCCACCGCTCGGACCGTTCTGGCGAAGCGCACCGATGATCGAGAAGGGAAAGCCGTATTTCTTATAATTGGAGTGCGAGCCCGGCACGTAATCGAATACGCCCGGCAGCAACATATTGGCGGCTTGCACCCCTAAAGCCGACGAGACAATGGCTGTGCGGTTTGGCACGGTTGAGGCTGCATAGGTCGATAATTGCTTGGTTTCTGGATCCCAAACGCCAATCGTGCAGCAGAAATTCAAATGGTCGGGTGCAACGATGGTTAGACGATGGCCTGAGGCGTAAGGATTGCTTGCACGGTCTGATACTGCGCCACGAATGGCAAAGACGACGGGGCCAGAGGCAAGCTCTCGTTCGCCAACCACAGCTCGAAAAACGGCGTCGGTAATGTCCACGCCACTGCCAGCACGGGCGGCAAAGCCCGGCTCACTTAACGGGCGGACCGCCAACCATTTATCTGGCGTCACCACTTCAGCCAATTGCGGCTTGCGCCAAGCAAGGCCGGTTCCTCGCGCAACAGCTGCTTCGGGGCTTTCGCGCACGGCGGGGTCTTTGATCAAGCCTTCCCGGATGGAAGACTTAGGAGGGCCCGCTGTGGTTACCTCTGGCTTGGCTGGAGCTGGCGTCGGTGCAGGCGTCGGCTGGGCAGAGGCTGGTTCAGGCGCGGGCGGATTGGCGTCTCGGCCCCTGTTGCGCGAAAACCAAGACCAAATGCCCCAGCCAGCCGCAACGCCAAGGCCTGTGCCGCCCAAAATCATCCAGCGCCGGTTCATCGTGACAGTCCCCGTGGGGTCATTCTAAGCCTCTTGCGTTTTGCGATCTACATACCTGCTTAATGGCCCAATCCATCTGAATTTAAAGCCAAGTTTCTTTAATTCTTCACAAACAGATAAAGCTAACTTCTGCTCTAAGCCTATTTGTGGCAAGGGTCGAGCCGCATCACACACCCTTGCATTTCAGACAGTGTCCGGCAGTATGTAGGAAAACAACAAGAATCTGGGTGGAGTGCTAGATGCTGAAGAATCGCTGGAAAACGATCCTGCGCACGGGTGCCTGTGCGGCGAGTGTTCTGCTTATGAGCACCTTAGCTTTTGCTGAAACACCGCGCCCGTTGCAACAAAAGGAACGTCCGAACGTGTCTGAACCCATCTCGTTTGCAAATCCCCATGATCTGGCGCTCGCGCCCAAGCTGGCCGCGCGTGAAGCCGATTGGCGCATTGGCCCGGTGGTGTATCAAGTGATGGTCGATCGGTTCGCCCCCTCGCGCGATTTGGAAGCCAAGCGCGCCCTTTATGCGGCCCCTCGCACATTGCAACCTTGGTCTAAGGCACCCACGCGCGGCAAACTCTTGCCAGAGCAGGGCTTATGGACACATGAGTTGGATTTTTGGGGCGGCGATCTCGATAGCCTAGCCAGCAAGCTCGACTATGTGAAAAGTCTGGATGTGGACGTCCTCTATCTGGGGCCAATCCACGACGCTTTCACCAATCACAAATATGACGCCAATGATTATTTCAAAGTCTCGCCCGAATATGGCACGCGCGACGATGTGAAAAAGCTGGCAGCTGGCCTCCACGACAAGGGCATGCGACTGGTCTTGGATGGCGTTTTGAACCACATGGGGCGCAATTCGCCACAGTTTCAGGACGCGCTTAAGAACCCCAAAAGCCCTTACCGCGATTGGTACTTTATCGGTCCAGAATACAAGATGGGCTATCGCGGCTGGTGGGATATTGCCAATCTGCCCGACGTGAAATGGGAGACCCCTGCCGTGCGGGCCCGTCTGTATGGCGACCCAGATTCAGTCATTCAAGGCTGGTTGCGCGATGGGGTTGATGGTTGGCGCTTGGATGTCGCCTATGACATTGGCTTCAAGTTCCTGGGCGATGCCACACAGGCCGCGCATCGCGCTAAGCCGGGCTCGCTGATGCTGGGTGAGATTTATAATTATCCCGAACAATGGCTGGGGCCGATGGATGGGATGTTGAACATCACCGCTGGTGAAGTGATTTATGAGCTTGTCGATGGCAAAGTCTCGGGCGGCCAAGCCGCTTCGATCTTAGAGCGCATGGTGACCGACAGCGATTATGAAGGCCTGTTGCGGTCGTGGATTGTGTTGGACAATCATGATCGCCCCCGCTTGGTCAATCGCTTGCCAGACCAAGCCAACCGTCGCATGGCGCAAGTGCTTCAGTTCACGCTGCCCGGTTCGCCTAACCTCTATTATGGTGTCGAAGTGGGGCTAGAAGGGGCAGATGACCCGATGAACCGCGCACCGATGGATTGGTCGAAAGCCAATGACAGCAATCCAGAGTTCGTCTGGCTGCGCCGATTGACGCGTTTGCGCAAAGAGATGCGTGCCCTGCGTATCGGCGAATTCCGGCGCTTGGATACCGAAACCCTGCTCGCCTTCACCCGCTATACCGACAAAGTGGGGGATTTGGCGGTGGTGTTGGTCAATCCAGCCGATGCGCCCGTCTCGGAATTCCTGTCTGTCCGCGATTCCAAGCTGATGAATAACGAGCCCCTGAAGGATGTTTTCACCGGCTATCAAACCCGTGCTCGCGCCGGCCTCATCCGCGTCGAGGTCCCTGCCAATACGGCCATGGTGCTTCGCCCGGTGCTGCAAGATCCGAGCAAGGAATATACGGCTTATAAGCGGGTTCAGTAGGGGGGGGGCATCGTTGGTCCACCTAAGTGGGTCTGAAAAAAGGGGACGCAGCATCCCAAATGCTCCTCAAAATGTCTTCGATAAGGAAACCCTCAAAGAGCGTGACGGGTAAGAGTTGCGCGACTGCGAGTCAAAGCCTGGTCCGAACGAACGGTTTAGACGATCAGTTTCCACGCCAATATTCGTGCCGGTCACAACCAATGAAACTTTCTTTGGTAAGCGGCGCGTATATTGAATGGAGTTTTCCCAATAGCCCTCATCGACAAAACCTAAACGGTGACTGTCGCTCTGGAAGCTGGTCGAGAACACAAATTGGTTCAGGCTATTTGGCTTGTAATCCAAGCTAAGCTTACCGTTGGACTGGACTTTCTCTACGCGAGGCGTACCGGAAGCCAGAAACGGGTCGGAAAAGGAAATTTCGCTCACTTCCCAATTGAAACTATAGTTCAGCTTCTTGCCAAGCTTTCCTTTCAAAGTTGAACCTAGCCCTGTAGATTGGGAGCTACCCAGATTGACACTGGAAGCGAGGACCACATTGTTTTGGATCCTACTGGAGCTGAAGCTGAACTCATTTTTGGTGTCACGAAAGAAGGCAGTTGTGACCAGCGATAAGCCATTTTTTTCAAATTCATGCGTGAACTCAAACGTCTGACGATCCGCCGGTTCCAGCTTCGGATTCCCTTCTTGGGCGTAAAATAAGCCGAAAGAGCGCCGAAAAGGATTGAGCTGGGCCAAAGAGCTCGGTGAAGTGCCCTGACTATAACTGGCCTTTAGCGTGCCAGCGGTCCCAAGAGCGCGTGTGATGAATAGGCTTGGCAAGACCCGCTGATAGGCGGTCGTTCCAGAAAGTAGTCCCACACCGTCAGACCAATCTATCGCGGTGTCCTCGACCCGAATCCCCGGTTGAAAGCCAAACTTGCCCAGTTTGAATTGAAAGGATGCATACGCGGCTTGATCTCGCTGTTGAGCCTTAAAGAGATTTGATTGGACTATCCCGGGACCGGCATAACCGAGGTCAGAAAAACCGAGCTCAAAGTCTTTATCGTTATAGCTCATCCCAAATGAGAGTACGCGCCCAGCTTTAAGGGTTTTCTCAAAACTGGTTTCAAATTCTAAAGTACGCTCTTCTTTGCGTTCTTGGTTTGAAAACCATAGCGTCCCTCTTTGGTTTTCGTAGTCGGCCTTGCTCAGATTATTGCTAAAATTGAGGTCAATATTGAATTTGTACGTGTCTTCCTTCTCAGACTTGAAACCGAGGGAATGATATTGAACAGATCCGGGTGACCGGCTGGCAGACATAAACGGGGTGATGGATTGCGAATTTGCCAGCGTCCGTATTTCAACACTTTGCGTCTTGTAGTCAAAATCCCCAGAAAAGAAGGTTGAGCTCAAAGAGAGAGAGTCTGTGCTATTGAAGGTGCGGACAGCACGAAGGGATGCATTAAGGTCTGAGGTTGAATATCGCCCTAAGCTGGTTGTAGACTCTAGCTCGCGATTTGAACCGAGGCCAGACGCCCCATCGGATTGCAACTGATATGGTACTTCATTTTTGGTAGCCCGAAGAAAGCCGTTAAAGCTCCAAGGCTTCATACCTTTATTGAGAGACAGTGAAAACACCTGATTATCGAGTGTGTTGATGCTGGCAGCTACTGAGCCGCCAAGCTTGTCCTCTTCTTGGGCTTTTTTGGTGATGATGTTGATCACGGCTTGCGAACTTGAGGCAAACTCCGCTGGGGGATTGGACATCACCTCTATGCGCGCGATCTGATTGGCAGGGATTTGTAGAGCAGCGGCCCTTGGCATGGATTTGCCGTCCACTAAAACGGTCACCCACGCACCGCCCACCATGGTGATACGATTATTGGCCCCCACAAAAACACCGGGCAATAGTCCAATTGCATCCACTGCTGCAGAAGCTGGAGCGTCCAGCAAGGTGCGAACATCGTAAACCACCCGATCAATCCTGCTATCTCGCGTTTGCGGGCGTGCTTTGACGACAATCGTATCGACTTGTTGGGGAGGTTTGAATGCTGTGTCGCTCGTTTTGCTTTCGGCCGCAGATGGGCTTGCTGGTGGGGTGGCCGTGACATCAGACGCCGTTTGGGTGATCACGACACTTGCGAGAATGAGAGTCAGCATAATCAATCCGCCTAAAATGGTTTTTGTCTACTTTTAATAAGTTTTTTCAATGATGACCAATAAAGTTGGGCAATAATGTGTTCAATAGCTGTCCTTGGTTTTGAAACACTTATTCCGGTTTGTGGCTGCTTATGTCCGTGGCGAGGCTCTCCCCTCTCTCATAGGGCGAGCAGAGTGCGCACAGATAAAGACTTATCCCCCTCCTATCAAACCGCCCATAACCTAGTCCCATCTCCGGCGAGAGGGCGTTGTTGCTGCAGCGGCGATACCGGTTGGGGATGGGTAAGCGGGGTTAATCGGGGCAGACGTGGCTGCTTCGTGTTTTCATGAGGATTAGCTGTCCTCATGCCCGGTGTGCTCAAGACCGACTGCCGTGTGAAGCCGGAGGTCAAGCCTTTCACTAGGCTTGAAACAAAACTCGCGGGATCTCCTTGAGTGGGTTCTAAACCCACTCTTCAAAAGGTCTTCATGTACAGGCGGGGGAAATGAAACCACAGAGGAGGGCTCATGATCTTCCCTTGGCACACAGACTTACACAGCCGGGGCGCACGGCATGCGTCGTATTCCGGGCCAGTCCGTTAATCTGGCCCACC
>JAPZTJ010000050.1 GCA_027532555.1 Aquidulcibacter sp. | reverse complement strand
ATGATATTGCTTTGGTGCACATACAAACTCAGACGCCAGTTTTGGCAGACCATTTTCAGGACAATCCCAAAACCGGGGCCTTCATCCTGATTGATCCTGAGACCTATCAAACGGCAGCTGCCGGCATGATCCGAGGGGTGGTTTAAGGCCCGTTCAACTACGGCTGGGCCATTGCCAACCCGGCCGGTCTGGACCTGAAACGACGGTCTCGCCGAGGTGCTTGCTCAAAGCAAACATCGCGACTTCTGCCTCGTTGGCTAAAGCATCTACCAACGCCGGCGCGTGGGTCACGATGATCAATTGCGTTTTGCGCGCTGCGGTGACGACTAGCCTTGCCAAGGGTGCCAAGAGGTCGGGATGCAAACTCGTCTCTGGCTCGTTCAAAACCATGAGAGAAGGCGGATCTGGCGATAGGAGGGCGGCAACTAACAGCAAATAGCGCAGGGTCCCATCTGAAAGCTCGGTAACTTTTAACGGGCGCAAGAGCCCAGATTGGCTGAGTTGAATGTCAAAGTAGCCATCGTCCTTGGCAACAACCTCCATTTCTGCCCCGTCAAAAGCATCGGCAATCGCTGCATCAAAGGCGGCACCATCGTCTATTTCGCGGATGGTTTGGATGGCGGCAGCCAAGTCGGCCCCGTTGCTGGCCAAGACAGGCGTATAGGTGCCGATCTGGGGTTGACGGGCAGGGGCCTCTGCATCGGTCCGAAAATGATCATAATAGCGCCAGCTGCGCAGACGCTCGCGCATGTTCAACAATTCCAGCCCATCACGTGGATCGCTGCAATGGGTCATCATGGAGGCAGAAGCTGCCAAGCTGGTGTAAACTTGCTGCCACTGGCCGTCTTTTGCGCGCAAACGAACGCCAGGACCCTGCCGCAAAGCGATTGAGTTGGATCGGCCTAAGGTCTCACCAAGCCACAAAGCCTCGGCCTTAATCGCGGGGTCTCTTGCGAAGGCGGAACGCGATGGGATCGGCAAGCCCAAGTCGATGGCATATCCATAATCCTCACCCGAGAAGCCAAGCTTTAACGAGACCGGACCCTGTCGACGGGTGCCTTGAACCGGGATCTCGCCACGCTTCATCGCCGCGGAAATGGACTCAGGACCCGCCCAAAGAGTTGAGGTTAGGCCACCCTCCCGCGCGAGGGACTGAATCACCCGGCCTTGTGCAATATCTCCAAGTAAGCGAAGCGCGCGATAGACATTTGATTTGCCTGCGCCATTCGGCCCTGTCACCACATTGATGGCACCGAGCGCAAGCACGCAATCTCGCAAGGATCGGTAGCCTGAGATAGCCAGTTTCGAAATCATAAATTACGGACCCGCTCAAATTAGCACTTAGATATTAGGTGACACTAGGCCAAAGCACCTTGCCCCTCAATCCATAGGCGAATGGATGACAGAAGTCTCACCAATGATCGCCAGCTGACCTGATTTCCAAATCGAATACTTAGTCATGATCTGAGCAAATAGACTGCCCTCAACGAAAAAGGCGAGCCAGCCGCGAAGCCGATCTAGAGGCACTTGCTGAAACCAATCGGGGTCCACTGCTGCAAACTGGCGAACAAACGGAAAGAGGCAAATGTCGACCAAGGTTGGCGATTGTCGCGCCAAGAATGGCGACGCAGCGAGACGACCCTCTAAGTCCATGAGAATTTCTAGGCCCCGATCTCGCGCCGTTGCCATCGGCACATCAAAGCGCTGGGGATATTTATACTGATCTAGATAGGTTTTGAACGGCCCATCATTGCGATCAACCAATGCCTCAAGGTCAGGGCCCCAACCTTGGAGCCAGCGCTCTGGATCATTCCGCTTCAATGCATAAAGCATGATGTCGCGGCTTTCCTCGATCACCTCACCCCCCAGCAAAACCAAAACTGGAACTGTTGCCTTGGGCGAGACCACTAGCATTTCAGCTGGCTTGTCCTTCAACGAGACCTCACGAATCTCATAGCGCAAGCCCGCAACAGCCAAAGCCATTCTTGCGCGCATCGCATAAGGGCAGCGACGGAAACTGTAGAGGATGGGTAACTCCGGTGCCATGAGCTTAGGCAATCGCCCAACGAGACGCGATACGACCTACTTCTGCAAGCACAGCCTGAAACTCGTCCCGTATGTCACCGTAGGCAATGGCAGTTTCATAATAGGCCGCGACAATGATAGGCGCGCGCCCTGGCGGCCAGAAAATCGCGACATCATTATATTTGTCTAACATGCCATCAGCCATGCCCGTACCCGTCTTGTCGCCAGCCTTCCACTCAGGTGGAAAGCCAGCCCGGAGCCGCTTTGCCCCGGTTCGGGTTTCAACCATCCAGCCAATAAGGAGGTCTTTTGAGGCCTTGGATAAGTATTCTGTTGTCAGATAACGGGCGATCAAACCTGCCATGGCAGCCGGCGAAGTCGTATCGCGTGGATCATCTCCCACAACGAAATTCATCATCGGCTCATAGCGATCAATCCGCGTTACGGGATCACCTGCCAAACGAAAACGCTGTGTCAGAGCCTCTGGCCCACCGAGTTCGCGGAGGATGAGATTAGCAGCGGGATTATCGCTGGTAATTTGGGTTGCCTTAGCAAGTTCACCAATGGTCATGCCGCCTGCAGCAAGATTGGCCCCGGTCACCGGGGCATGAGAAACCATGTCATCTTTTGAATAGGGGATAAACTGATCGAGCTTGCGCCTGCCAGCATCCACATCCCGCAAGACTTCTGCCGCCAACGGCAGTTTAAAGGTCGAACACATCGCAAAGCGCTCATCTGGGCGGTGACCGACCAATTCGCCGGTTGCGGTGTCGAGTATCCCGACACCGAGCCTACCTTGGGACTTTGCCTCAAGTGCCATCAGCTCTTCAGTGGGCGCTTTACGGGCAGGGGCCTTGGGGAGAGGTGCTGCACAAGCAGTAAGGCCCGGCAAGGCTAGCGCACCAGCAAAGGCAAAACCCATAAATGTGCGGCGGTCGTTTTGGGGGTTGAAATTCATGGATCACGCCTCACGCGCTGAAGACGAATTGGGTCCATCAGGCCTTGTTCTGATAGGCTGCCAAAATGATTTCGACATGGAAGTCAATCATGGCCTCAATCTCGCCCCACGGAAAGTCCGGGCGCGCCAACAAAAGTGCACACAGGCCGTGCGTACTCGCCCAAAGGCTTTGCGCCAAATGATCGGTTGAACCTTCCCGCAAATGGCCTTCTTGCTGCAGCAAAGCTAACCCATCGCGGAAACCTGCAAAAGCCTGCATGCCGGGCAAAATGTCTGGATTGAACGCCTCGTCTTCATGCATGGGGCCTTCCAGCATAAAGGCAATCCGGTAGGCAGCCCCCTGATCCAAGGCAAAGCGGATGTATCCCCGGATCATAGCCTCGAGCCGTGTCGCCGCGGGAATGTCGGCAGAACGAATCTTGGCAATCAAGTCTTCCAAGCTAGCAAACGCGCGCGCCGACAGAGCATTGGTCAACGCTTCCTTGGTTGCGAAATGGGCGTAGAGGCTCGGCTGGGAAATGCCAACAGCATTGGCAATCATGCGGGTGGAGGTACCGGCAATCCCATAAGATAGAAAGAGGCGAGAAGCATGATTGAGAATATCCTCGCGTCGAGCAGCACTCTTCAACCGGGGTACAACACCCGTCGCGCGGTGCGCCACCACGCGGTCAACCTCGCTTGCTTCAGCCGTGTTTGAAGAATCTTTTGCGCTAGACGACACTTTTCCTCTTGACCTCTTCGAAATTTGCGTCATCCTATCACTGATAGGTTAGTAGTCCAGTCTGAAATTCTCCTCCCCAGTACGGCAAAAAATGACCAACAAAAAAGAACAGAAGAGAAGCCTCCCCAATCGGGGAGGCCAGATCTCCAAACTACGTCTGATTCTGACAGCAGGCGTAGTCATGATCCTATCATCCTGTGGCAATGGGGATGATAAATCCAAAGCAGCAGACCCAGTCCTCGTTGAAATCAAACGCGCGCAAAGCGTGAATGCACAGACCGAGATTGTGGCCACGGGATCCTTCCGCAGAGAGAAGGAGATTGACCTATCCTTCCGCATCAGCGGTGTGTTGCGCGAAGTCAATTTCCGCGAAGGACAATTGGTCGATAAAGGCAGTGTGGTCGCCAGCATCGACCCCACCCAAGTCGAAGCGCAAATCATCCAAGCTCAAGCCCAAGCCATGCAGGCAACCGCCGGTATTGGCCAAGCCGTCGAACAAGCCCGTGCTGCTACTTCCTCCATTGCCTCAGCCCGCGCCGGGCAAGCACAGGCAGAAGCTAATACGAGCCGAGCTGCTGCAGCTTTGGCGCAAGCCCAAGCCGATCTTGCCAATGCACAACGCGACTACGACCGCGACGCGACCTTGGTGCAGAAGGGCTTTGTCTCTGAAGCGCGGTTAGACGCTCGCAAAACACGTTTGGACGTAGCCGAGGCAACCGTGCGATCTGCCGAAGCCGGCCTCAGTGCCGCCCGCCAAGGAACCCTTGCGGCCAGTGCCGGGATCACCCAAGCCCAAGCAGGAGCAGGTGCTGCACAAGCAGGCGTTCAAGCGGCCTCCGGTAGAGCGCGCGCGGCAGAGGCCGTTGTTTCTGCTGCCGCCTTTGACCGACGCTGGGCCAGATTGGTGGCACCTGTTCGCGGCATTGTTCTGATGAGGATGGCAGAGCCCGGCGAAATCACAGCGCCTGGGCAACCCATTTTGACGGTTGCCGACGAGGATTCGCCCTTGATCTTGCGGACCCCTGTATCCGACAAGGATGTTGCCCGTATCCAAGTTGGCGACTCGGCCGATGTCTATGTTTCAGCACTCAGCAAGAATCTGAAGGGTGTAGTTACGCGTGTGGCGGAACGTGCCGATCCGCGAACCGGTGCCTTTGATGTCGACATTGCGATTGTGGGTGGCGGTGAGGTGAAGACGGGCTTCTTTGCCGAAGCCCGTATCAAGGCCAAGACCAGTGCAGCCCCTCCTGCAGCAAGCAATGAAGTGTTGGTACCCACGGAGTCGCTAATCGGGGTGACCAACGGCAAAGCAACTTTGTTTGTGCTCAATGGTGATCAGAAAACGGTGCGGCTCGCGACCGTCGACTTCGTGCGGCTCGAAGGCAGTCAGGCGCTTGTCCGTGGCATTCCTGCGGGTGTCGGCATTGTAACCTCGGGCGGCGCTTATGTAAGTGATAAGGCACAGGTGTCCGTCGTTGAGGCAAAGTCGTGATTGCCTCAAAGTTTAACCCTGCGAGCTTTACCGTTGAACGTTGGCAATTCACGCTCTTAGCCTTTGCGCTTTTGGGGCTTCTAGGCCTGAATGCCTTTCAGTCGATCCCGCGTTCGGAAGACCCGCACTTTCCAATCCCAATTGTCATCACCAATGTGGTCTTACCGGGGGCTGATGCCAAGGATGTTGAAGAGCTTCTGGTCAAGCCGATTGAAGATGTCGTGGATGGTTTGGACGATGTTAAAGAAGTGCGCAGTGTCGCAGCCGATGGCGTTGCGACCATCATTGTTGAGTTTGAGTGGAGCACCAATCCAGAGCGCAAATATGATGAAGTGATCCGTGAGGTAAATGCCATCCGCAATACGCTTCCGAGCGGCATTGTGCGATTGGAGACACGCAGGGCGCGCACAACCGAAACCAATATTCTGCAAGTCGCCTTGGTATCCGATCTCGTCCCGTGGAAGACGATGGAGCGCGTTGCAGATGACTTGCGCGAAGACCTTGCTCGATCACCGGGTGTGCGCAAAGCCGAATATTGGGGCGCTCCAAGGTCTGAAGCGCGCGTCTCCATCGATGCAGGCAGGCTTGCCACGATGCGGCTGTCACCAACCCAAGTCGCCGACGCACTTCGCAATGCCGGGATCGATACACCAATTGGTGCGGTCCATGCTGGCGAACGGCGGTTCAACGTTAAGACCAAAGGTGCTTATAAGAGCCTTGAGCAGATCAAGGACGTCCCGGTGTTTGCCAGCGCCAATCGCGTGGTGCGCGTCCGTGATGTGGCCGACGTCAGTTGGGACACGGCTGAAGCCAGCCACCTGACCTTCCTCAATGGCAAGCGGGCCATGTTCGTCACCGTCAAGCAACGCGACAAGGTTGACGTCCAGCGCGTGCGCGATGGTTTGGAAGGCAAGTTGGATGCCTTTGAAAAGCGTTTGCCAGCCGGCATACGGCTTGAGCGGGCTTTCGACCAGTCGGTGAATGTGAACCATCGTTTGGGCAGTCTATATCGTGACTTTGGCATTGCCCTAGGCCTTGTCTTGATCACTTTATTGCCGCTTGGCATTCGGGCAGGCTTTGTCGTGATGCTGTCCATCCCGATGTCGCTTCTGATTGGGATATTCTGGTTGCAGAATGCAGGCTTTACGCTGAACCAATTATCGATCGCGGGCTTTGTGCTCTCACTCGGGCTATTGGTAGACGACTCCATTGTTGTCACCGAAAATATCGCTCGTCGCATTCGAGAAGGCGAAGACCGTGTCTCGGCCGCAATCAATGGCACCGGCCAAATTGCAGTCGCCGTTCTAGGCTGTACCGCAACTTTGATGCTCGCCTTCCTACCCTTGCTATTCCTGCCCGAAGGGTCCGGCCAGTTTATCAAGTCATTGCCCGTCACCGTCCTCTTGACGATTGCGGCCTCGCTCTTTGTGTCCTTGACGGTCATCCCATTTCTGGCCAGCCGCATGTTGAATAAGCATGAGGACCCCGAGGGCAACCCCTTGTTGCAAAGGATCAATACCGGGATCCATGAATTCTATACACCCATTCTGCATCAGGCTTTGGCAAAGCCTTGGGCGGCGTTAGGGATCATCTTTGCAATATGCTTCACCTTTGTGCCCATTATTGGCGCTATTGGACAAAGCTTGTTTCCCCCTGCTGGCATTCCCCAATTCTTGGTACGGATTGAGACGCCCGAAGGAAGCTCATTAGCTACTACGCAGAAAGCGATGGACTTTGTTGAATCCCGCTTAGACACCCGCAAGAAGAGCGGCGAGGTGGATTGGTACATGTCGAACCTTGGGCGGGGAAACCCGCAAATCTTTTACAATATTTTCCAGCGCGAGACCGCCACCAATTACGCCGAAATCTTTGTCCAGAAAGAACATTGGAAGGGCAAGGAAAGTGAGAGGTGGATCGAGACCTTACGAAAGGACTTGACCGGCTATCCCGGGGCCCGCTTCACGGTCGAAGTCTTCGTCAATGGTCCACCTGTTGAAGCTCCGATTGCTGTGCGGATCTTTGGCGAAGACATTAATGAGCTTCAAAAGATCTCCCGCCAAGTCATGGACCTGATGGAATCAACGCCCGGCGTCCGAGATGTCGTCAACCCGCTGCGCCTTGATCGCCTCGATGTGGACCTAGGCGTCGACGGCCAAGAAGCAGCCCTGTTGGGCATTCCAGCGGGGCTTGAACGCCGGGTGGCAAGGCTTGCAATCGCCGGCGAGACGGCAGGTACATTCCGCGATGATCGCGGCGATGATTTTCCGGTCGTAGTGCGACTGCCCACTGCCGGACGCAATGTATTGGCGGACCTCGACAGAATTTATGTGCCAACTAATGCAGGGGGTTCTGCACCACTTGCCTCATTTGCGAACCCGAAATTGGTGGCAACGCCCGCATCCATCACGCGGGTCGACCGCGAACGTGTGGTCACACTGACCGGCCAGACCGCAGAGGGCTTTTTGACGGCATCCGTGACGGCTGACCTCTTGGCGCGGGTTAATCAGGAGATCAAACTGCCGCCAGGATTCCGGGTGGATTTGGGTGGCCAAGCTGCAGCGCAATCAGAAAGCTTTTCTGGGCTGGGCGCGGCCTTCTTGATTGCCCTATTCGGTATCCTTGCAGTGCTGGTGCTAGAATTTGGCAAGTTCAAGACTGCCATCGTGGTCGCTGGCATTATTCCCTTGGGTATCTTTGGCGCGGTTGCTGCCTTAGGAATAACAGGCAACTCGCTCAGCTTTACCGCCACCATTGGGATCATCGCCTTGATCGGGATAGAGATAAAAAACTCTATCCTCCTTGTGGACTTCACAGAACAATTACGCCGTGAAGGCGTGGGCTTGATGGAAGCGATTGAGCGGGCAGGCGAGGTGCGGTTCCTGCCTGTCCTCTTGACCAGTGTCACCGCCATCGGTGGTCTTCTTCCCTTGGCGTTAGAGCAATCTGGCCTCTATTCACCCATGGCCATCGCCATCATCGGCGGCCTTATCAGCTCAACTTTCCTATCGCGGATTGCAACGCCTGTTATGTATTATCTGACGGCGCGCAAAGAAGAAGCAGCGCACTAGGCCTCTTAAATTCAAGCTCTTTAGCCTCATCCAACTTCTGTTGGGTGGGGCTTTTTTCTGTGTGTCTACCCGAGGCAAACCTGATTTGTTGACGAACTATATAATAAGACTTGACGCGCCCCTTGGCCTCAGATTACTTATTGACGAATGTTATCATAAGACGGCGCAAAGCTGTCAGATCCAAAAGGGCAGGAACATGACTCGGCAGTTCTCCAGCATTCAACGCATTAGCTATTCAGCTTTGGCCTTTGCCTTAGCAGCAACCGCGACCAGCCCAGTTTGGGCGCAGGCGGCAGATGACAAGCCCGCGCTCGAAACCGTCGTCGTCGTCGCACAAAAGCGCGAACAGGCGGCCCAAGATGTTCCCATCGCGCTCTCGGTCTTTTCCGCCGCCGCTCTTGATCGGGCGCAAATCGAAGATGCGACCGACCTGCAATATTCCATCCCCAATGCCGTTCTGACGGGTAATGACCGCTACACTTTGCGCGGGATTGGCACCAATGCGCTCGGCTCGTCCGACCTTGGCGTGCAATCCTTCGTCAATGGCGCCGCGATTGGCTATCTGCCGCAAAATGAACTCTTTGACATGGCGCGCATCGAAGTCCTGCGTGGCCCACAAGGCACATTATACGGGCGCAACACCACGGGCGGCGCCATCAATGTAATCACCCGCAAGCCCGGCCGGACGTTTGGCGGAGAAGCAAGCCTGCAATTGGGCAATTTCGACAGCGCCCGCGTCGGCTTGGCGTTTGACCTGCCATTCGGTGACAAGGTCGCGACCCGTTTTGCCGCCTATGGACTAAGCCGTGAGGGCTATACCGACAACCTCGCGACCGGCAATCAGATCGACGGTAGAAATCAATGGGCCTTCCGCTCGACAACCGTTTTTGAGGTCAGTGAACAGACAGACTTCACCTTGATGTTTGGCTATTATGACGAGGACAGCACACGTGCCCGCGAAGGCAAGCGCTTGTGTAAGGCCCATCCCGTTTTGGGCTGTGACCCCCGGCAATTAGGCTTTGACTCCCCCGATGCCAACACCACGATCTTGAACACCTTGGCGCGCTTCTTTACCCCCTTTCCAGCCGGCACCAACATTTATGCTGGTGCCCCTAATCCAACCGATCTGCGCAAAGTCGCCGCCGATACCGACCCAAGCTATCAACTCGACCAGAGCTTCTTGACCTTTAACGGCGATCACCGCTTTGGCGATCTGACTTTCTCCGGTGTATTGGCTTGGTCAAAAGGGTCGACCGAGCAGAATACCGATTGGGACAATGCGGCGCTGCCTTTCCGGTTCACCGCCCCGATCACCTATACCGCTGCTCGGGGGCGAACCATTACGACGAACCAATTGATCACAACCGACAGCTTCACCAGCAAAACCGAAACCCGTACCGCCGAGCTTCGGCTCGCTTCAGACTATGAAGGCAAAATCAACTTCCTTATGGGTGCCTTCTATCTAGAGGGCGAAAGCTCTGGCGGGTTTGAGACGTGGCACCCCGCGATTGAAGCCTTCCAGAAGGCCAATGGCCGTCCGGAAGAAACCTGGCGGGTTTCAGCGCTCAGCCGCAATGGCAAGAACACCACGCAAGCCTTGTTCGGCGAGCTTTATGTGACACTTGCCGATAACCTCCGCCTGACACTGGGTGCCCGTCAAACGGAGGAGAAGCGCTCTGGGGAATCTCGCTCGATCGTGCTGGCACCACTAGGGCCCTGGGTCTTCTCAAGCTTTAAGGGCAGTAAGGCCACAGGCAAAATCGCGCTTGATTGGACACCAGACCTCAGCTTCACCGATCAGACTTTGGTCTATGGCTCTGCTTCCACCGGCTATAAGGGTGGGGGTCTCAACAACTCCAATTCTGCTCCAACCTACGGCCCAGAAGAAGTGACCGCTTTCGAGATCGGGACGAAAAACAGCCTACAAAATGGCAAATTACAAGCCAATTTTGCGGGCTTCCTTTATGATTATTCTGGCCTGCAATTGGGCCAACGGATCAATGGGGGTGTCGTCACGAAAAACGCCGATGCCGACATTTGGGGCCTAGAAGCTGAATTACTCTACGCGCCCAGTAGGCCATGGTTGATTGATGCCAATCTCTCCTATCTAAATACAGAAATTGGCACCTTCTTCTCTGAAGACGCAGCCAATCCCGCGCAAAGCCTCACGGCGACAACCCCGCCTGTGCAAGTCAATTTGGCGGGCAATGAATTGCCCCACTCCCCAAAGGCCAAAATCAAAGTGGGTGCTCAATATACCACACAGCCCTTCGCAGGGGGATGGACCTCGACCTTGCGGCTGGATGCACTGTGGCAGGATACCTATTTCGCCCGCGAATATAATACGCCAACCGATGTAATCGATTCATGGGGAACCTTGGATCTACAAGCCCGCTTGGATCGCGCTGAAAAGGGTATCCGCATCCGCTTCTTTGTTAAGAACGTGACCGATGAGGACAATATCACCAATATTATCATCGAGGATGCATTGATTGGCCGCTATCGCAACGTACGCCTACTCGAACCCCGCACTTTCGGTGTCATCTTGGAAAAGGCCTTTTAGGCGGGAAGGGGGCTATGTCCCGCCTCCCGCGGACATAGCCCCGCGCCAAAAAACCAGCGCGGGTACACCTTAGAGAGGGGCCAAGACTCAGGCGGCGGCCCAGGCGAGGACCGGGACCGACGCGAGCACCCGGAAGAGTTCGATCAGTTGAATCGGCTTGGTCAGGATGCCGTCTGCACCGGCGGCCAGATATCTGGTGACATCGTCATCAAAGACGTTGGCGGTCAACATGTGAATCGGTGCCCCGCCAGCCAGGTCTTCAGCTCGAATCTGGCGCACCGCCTCTACACCGTCCATCACCGGCATGTTGGCATCCATCAAGATGCAATCAAAACGCCCGGCTCGAAGGAACTCGATGGCCTCGCCTCCGTCCCCTGCGAAAGTGATGTCAACTCCAGAGGGCCCAAGTAGTACTTGTAGCACCCGACGGTTGGCAAGATTATCTTCGGCCGCGAGAATTCGGAGTCCATGACGGACGCTGATGGTTTCGACCGTTTCGATGGAACCGTCGGCATCGCCCTGGCTTGGTGAAAGCGCGCAGGTGAACCAGAAGCGGCTTCGACCGAGCTCATCCTTGTCGCAGCCAATCTCGCCGCCGAGCAAACGGACGTTGCCGGCGCAAATGGAGAGGCCCAGCCCGGCCCCTCCGGCACTGCGGCCATCTTGGGTCTGTTCAAAGGGCCGGAATATCCGCTCCCGATCTGCTTCGGGCACGCCTGGCCCGCCATCCAACACTTCCAGCCGCGCGCCGTCGTCGGTTGGTATCGCACGGATGATGATAGCGGACCCTGGCGGAGTGAATTTGACGGCGTTCGAGACCAGATTCACCAGGGTTTGCTCAATCCGACCCCGATCAGACCGGACCAGGCCCGGGGCAAGCCCGATCATCTCAAGTTCCAAATCGACGCAAAGTTCGCTGGCACGTGGCGTCCAGATGGAGACGATGGAGCGCAACATGTTCGTCAGATCGAAATCAGCGAGCATCAGTGTCGCCTCTCCAGCCTCAATTTTGGACATCTCCAGTACAGAGTTGAGCAGACGCAATAGCATCTCGCCCGACTCTAGGATTCCGTCAATCAATTCGTGCTGCCGGGTCGTAAGAGGCTCCCGCCTGAGTGCTTGGGCGAGGCCAAGGACCGCGTTCAGCGGGGTGCGAACCTCATGGCTGGTGGTGGCGAGAAAGGCCGATTTTGCTTGGCTGGCCTGCTCGGCGGCGTCACGCTGGGCGGCCAGCTCGTTGTTCCGCTTGAGGCGCAGCGAGGCTAGGTGGCGTTCGACGACCCTGCCAAGCACCGCGGCGATCCGGTCGAGCATTTCGAGAAGGGCTTCGTCCGGTGCTGATATGCGGTTCTGAAAGAACTCCAGAACCGCCACGGGTTCCTCGCCGATGAGGGCCGGGAAGGCAAAGCCGGCGCGTATTCCGGCAAGGCGGGCACCCTCTGCGCGCGGACAGTCCGGCTCCTGCGTCATATCCTCTGTCCAAAGAGCACGACCGGCGGCCAACACACGTCCGGGCAGGCCTTCCCCGTGGCCAATACGCAGGGTCGCAGTTTGTTGCGCGAAGGCGGTATCCGGTGGCAGAGCCGTGAACCAGATTCCGGAAGACGTCATCGAGGCGGGCGATGAGGCCTCCTCGACCGTCCATACATGTCCCATGGTGAAGCTGCTGTAGGCGCAGATGCGCTCAACGGCGAAACGGAACGCTTCGAGAGGATCTTCCATGCTATTGGCGGCCGTGGCAATTGCCTGGGTCAGCTCGACACGCCACTGGTGCTCGAACAGCCTTAACGTCCCGGCTTCCGCGATCGCCTCCGCCTCTAACCGGGCGGCGCGCTCACGGTCCAGACGGCGCCGGAGGCGACGGATCTCTTCGGCCGAGGCGTCCGAGGGTAGATTGTCGATCACGCAGCAGCCGATCTTTGTGCTTCGTCCGCCCAAGTCATTGCAAAGGTGCAGTGGTCATGCCCATGCTGCTTGCATTGCAGGTGCCGGAACTCGACTGGTTGCATGTACCAATCGGCGACGCCCTCAACGAAGCCCTGAGCCAGGGCGCACATCTCGCGGGCTGACAGATAGTCCATTACGAGATCGCCCGAAGCGGCGGCATGAAGGCGAAAATGTGGACATGCCGAACCCGGATAGAGTTGGCGGACTTCCGCATGGATAATGTTGTTAACGCCTTCGACGAAGGTTCGCGCGTCGGGCACCCCTTCGAAGAATGAAGGGTACAGCTCGGCAAGAATCGGGATCGCCTTTTTGTCCGAACCAGCGCAGCACAGCGTTCCTGTCTAACGACAGGGCCGCAGATGCGGCGGCTACGAGTGCTTCAATCTCCTCGTCGGGGTAGTTGCCGAGAGAGGTGTAGGCTCCAGATACGCCGGACGCGTCGATAAGATCATCCCAGACGTTTGCGCTGAAACTCCGCGTTACGGTCTCCTCGAGAAGATTGAAAACGACGCCCTTCATACTACTCTCCTAGAAAACGGAGACAGTTTAGGAAAGCCGCATTGCTGTTGCGTTAATTGCTCAGGCTCAAAAGGGGCCGTTTTTCGCTGCTGGACGGGGAAGTGGCGGATATGGTGAGATAGATTTCGCTTTTTGCTTCGCCCCAGAGGGAAAAGAGGCTTGAGTCAAGCGCGTTTAGGTCGATTGGGAACCCTTGCGCCATAAATGTTGACGCTCTTGCGTGACGCGGAGACTGGCCAAGATCATATCCACCACCATGTCTTCCAAAAGATCAATGTCACAGCCTGTTCGGTCCAAATAGGCACCGCCTGCGCCGGTAATCCCGAGACCAACTTCCACCATCATCCGCGCCAAAGGCTCACTCAGGGCTTTATTCGCATTGATGCGGCTCAAGAGGTAATCAATCGCCTGCTGCCGACCGATAAGCTCAAGCTCGCCCATAGCTTCGGCAATGGCGGGCTCTCCCATCAAACGCTCTATCAAGACGCCTTTGGCAGCAACTTGATCGAGATAGGCCCGCGTCGTGGCGCGCACCATGGTTTCAAGATCTGAGGCTGTTTCTGCTGCCTTAATTTGTTGAATCTGATAGGCGCGATTTTCGCGCATCAGAAGCGCTTGCAGCAAGAGGTTCCGGGTGGGGAAGTAATTATAGACGAGCGCTTTGGAAATTTTGGCTTCCCGACCGACGCGTTCCATCGACACCGCGCTGACGCCTTCAGTCGTCACAAGCTGCGCGGTCACATCGAGGATCAGATCTCGACGTGCCTCGGGTGCCATGCGGGTCCGACGATGGGGTAGTGGAGGCACAATCTCTCTCTCTGGCTAAAGCAAACGTTTCTTACCCCATCACCGCTTCCCCGCAAACAATCTCTATGTGATTGGTCGTGATAGGGTCTTAAGCCCCAACACCCATAGCCCCGCGTGGAAAACCACCGGGGGTGCACCTTATTGCCCGAAGGCAGAGGGGCCGGGGCGCGTGGTGTGCGCCAGATGAGGTGGGCCAGATTAACGGACTGGCCCGGAATACGACGCAAACCGTGCGCCCCGGCTGAAATAAGTCTGTGTGCCAAGGGAAGATCATGAGCCCTC
>JAPZTJ010000038.1 GCA_027532555.1 Aquidulcibacter sp. | reverse complement strand
AGCACTTCTATCAAAACCTGCTCAACAACAAAAAACCCAAAAAACTCGCCCTCGCCGCCGTCGCCCGAAAACTCGTCACCATCGCAAACGCCGTCCTAAAAACATTCCAATCCACAAATGCTCAACTGACTTGATGACAGGTCTGAAAATCAAGAGAACACTTAGAAGCGCTTTGGTGCCCATTCTGGTCACCCAACCGCTTTCTCAATTGTTCGAGCGACACCTGAGTGGTCAAGTGCGCAGCTTTGCCGCGTCGCGAGGCGATCCGTTTTCAAAGAAAACGGACACTTGACGACACAGATGTCGCGCTAATCATAGACGATCTGTTTTGGTGAAACATAGTTTCCACCAAAACAGGTCCAGACCAAAAGGAATCTATCCCGCGCGCTCAATTTCCGCAGAGCCAAATGTCGGGCGGCTTCAGCATTGCAAACCGCCCCCTATCTCCCGCTCGACATATCCTTACGCAATTGCCGCAAGATGAACCACACGCCCAGAACCACGAAGGGGGCGGAAATCCCCGTGGCTGCCTTGGCATTAAAATGGAAGATGGTTTCAGAAAGGCCTTCCATGACGAAAAGGATCAGCCCTAAGGAATAGTAAGAGATGGCAGCAACCGACAGGCCTTCAACGGTTTGCTGCAAGCGCAATTGCTCCTGGCTACGTCGATCCATAGAGGCCAACAGTCCAACATTGATCGCTTCAGAGGCCACTTCGACCCGCGTGTTGAGCATCTGGGTTGTTCGAGCGATGCGTTCGATCACGTCGCGTTGACGCTCCGCCACCGCCACGCAGGTTCGCATGGCGGGCGCTAATCGCCGCTCCATAAAGTCTGAGATTGTTGGGCGACCATCAATGGCCAGCTCGCGCAATTGCCCGATCCGCTCTTGCACCAGCCCTTCATAGGCACGGGCGGCAGCAAAACGATAGGTGGTGGCCCCAACCATGGCTTCGGCCTCACCCGCCAAAGCGGCAAGGCGCGACAAGAGATTGCGGTCTGCCTCGACGCCGCCTTCATCGGCAACTTGAATGGCCGAGGCCGCTGCTTCGGCTTCAAAGCGCGCCAAGGTAACGGAGGTGGAGTTCGCCAATGGAAAGGCTAATAAGGCCAGTAAACGATAGGTCTCAATCTCAAACAATTGCTGCAACACCCGCCCCGCGGTCACAGGATTTGGGTCAGACTGCACCATGACAAAGCGCGTGAAGGAATCAGGACCCGGGCGAAAGTCACTGAAGACATCAATCGAACCGTTTGCGACCCGCGCGGCGACGATATCGCTATCGGCAAAGGGTAAATGGTCGGGCGCCAAGGTGGATAGAACGACATGGGCCGCGCCCAAAACTTCCCCGGGTAGGCCAGCCAGCCAGTCTTGCGGCAGAAGGTCTAAAGCTGTTGTCTCAAACATAAAGTCAGGTGTCGTGGGGCTGTCGCGAAACACAGTCCAAGTTGAGATTTCGGTATGTCGTTCCCACCGGAGCCGCCAAGTTCCCCCGTCCACCACGCACCAACGTGCATCGGGCCCTGGTTCAGACGTCCCAATTTTCCGACAAAGGGCCGCCATATGGGCGCGGTCGGCACCCACACCGCCCTCGCCCGACATGGTGGCAATCCGGGAAGCCAAATGAGGGGCTTGCACAGGGGTCGAGGGCCGTGCATGCGCTTCGGCGAGAAGAAGGTCCCGTTGCGGGTGAAACTTCCATTGTAAACCTTGCCGTCTCATGCTGTTCCTTCTCCCAAGACCCGCCTGAACGGTCGTGCCTGCCATCGGTAACAGGCTTGTCATGTCGTAGCTCTGGCGCGCTTGTCTCTGGCAGTATAGCGACAAGCCGGTGTTTTAGGTGGTCACGGGATGATAGTAGTGGAACAATCGAGAATCGCGGTGATGCGAATTGCACATGACCACACTGTGGACATGGTCGAAACACTTGCCACGTATGCCCCTGAGGGCTGCTTTGATTTTCTCTTGAGCCACACGGATCAGACCTGATGTACCAGAAGCCAAAGTGGAACCGTGAAGGGGTCAATTGGCCAAACCGTGACAGCAGTCGCTTCATTCAAGTCGGCAATCAGAAATGGCATTTGCAGACGATTGGCCAAGGCCCTCCGCTCTTGTTGCTGCACGGCACAGGGTCGTCTTGTCATTCGTGGGCTGGCATCGTGCCCTTATTGGCTGAGCATTATACGTTGATTATGCCAGACCTACCCGGCCACGGCTTTACGCAAACACCGCCTGAAACTGGTCAGTCCCTCCCCGGTATGGCTGGTCTGCTCCGAGATTTACTTTCGGCGTTGGACATTGAGCCCGAGATCGTCATTGGGCATTCGGCCGGGGCGGCGATCGCCGCTGAAATGACATTAGCGGGCTATATCCATCCCCACGCCATTATTGCCATCAATGGCGCGTTCCAGCCCTTTAAAGGCCTAGCCGCCCTGCTTTTCCCGGTCGCTGCCCACGTCTTGGGTCTCAACCCGATTACCATTTATGCGGTCGCAGAGGGGGCTAAGGATCGCCGACGGATTGAGAGGCTGATGCGGAGCACCGGTTCAGTCATTCCCGATGATATGCTGGCGCGCTATCGTGACTTGTTTACAGCACCTGGCCATGTCGCAGGCTTGCTCGGCATGATGGCCAATTGGAACCTAGCCCCCTTAGTCAAGAATATGGCAAACCTAAAGACGCCATTATACCTCCTTTCAGGTTCCAAGGATGCGGCCGTGACGCCGGCCAGCGCACACGCCCTATGCCAAACAGTGCCCAATGCCCGCTTTATCAACCTGCCGGAACTGGGTCATCTGGCGCATGAAGAAAATCCACACGCTGTTGCCGCTGCGGTATTGGCTGTTCTCGCGCCAGCTAAGACCTAAATCTATCCTGCCTGAGGGCAAACAGGATTAAGCTATGGCTTGCCACATGGCCTGTGGCGTTCAGTTTGCCCTAGGGTATGTGCAGGCCTTTGAGTTTCCTCTTTTTCTAGAGGCTCTCGGTCTTGCGTCTACTCAAATTGCGGGTTTAATTGTCCAATGAACTTTACAACAAGACCTTCTGATTTCGCTTCGGCTCGTGCTGACACCCGCCCACATGCCATCGTAATCGGCGCTGGCTTTGGAGGGCTGGCTGCCGCCATCCGCTTGGGGGCTAAAGGCTATCGCGTCAGTGTTTACGAAAAGCTCGATGGCCCGGGTGGTCGCGGTTATGTCTATCGCCAGGATGGCTTCACTTTTGATGCTGGCCCGACCATCATCACCGCACCCTTTATCTTTGAAGAGCTGTGGAACCTCTGCGGCAAGACCCTGTCTGACCATGTGCAACTGCGCAGCATCGACCCGTTCTATAAGATCCGTTTTGATGATGGGACCGTCTTTGAAGCCACAGCCGATCTCGACGCGATGCGCAAGCAGATTGCCCGCTTTGAGCCAAACGACCTTGCGGGCTTTGATCGCTATATGGTGGCCAGTGAAGCGATTTATGATGAAGCCTTCACCAAACTGGTCGATCAGCCGTTCCATGAGCTATCCACCTTGTTCAAGTCCGCGCCCGATTTGATCCGGCTGGGCGGGTTTAGAACTGTCTATGGCAAGGTCTCGGAATTCTTTAAAAACGAGAAGTTACGGGTAGCGTTCAGCTTCCATCCGCTGCTAATCGGCGGCAATCCATTTGCCACAACCTCTTATTATTGCCTGATCGCCCATCTAGAGCGCACCTATGGCGTTCATTACGCTTTGGGCGGAACCGGAGCCTTGGTTAAGGGCATGGTCGACCTCGTCGAAGGTCACGGCAATCAGTTGATTTATGATTCCGAAATCGACGAGATTCTGACCGACAATGGTCGGGCGGCGGGGGTTCGTTTGGCAACGGGGGAAATCGTTGAGGCAGATCTCGTGGTTTCCAACGCGGATTTGGGCTGGACCTATTCTAAGCTCCTTCGCAATCAGCCGCGCAAGGTTTGGTCTGATGAGAAGATCGCGCGCGCCGATTATTCGATGAGTTTGTTTGTCTGGTATTTCGGGACCAATCGGAAGTTTGACGATTGTTATCAGCACACCATGGTGTTGGGGCCCCGTTATCAGGAGCTGTTGACCGATATCTTCACCAAAAAGAAGCTGGCCGAAGATTTCAGCCTCTATCTGCATCGCCCAACGGCAAACGACCCAAGCCTCGCCCCTGAAGGCTGTGATGCGTTCTATGTCTTGGCCCCGGTGCCGCATTTGGGCAGCGGTGTTGATTGGGCAAGTATGGCAGAGCCTTACCGCAAAAAGATCGAACAACGTCTGGCAGAAACAGTATTGCCGGGCCTGTCTGAGGCGATCATCTCGTCCCATATGCTAACACCGCAGGACTTTCAGGATCGCCTGTTATCAACCAATGGTGCAGCCTTTGGCATGGAACCTAAATTATTTCAAAGCGCTTGGTTCAGGCCGCATAACATCAGCTCAGACGTACCGGGGCTCTATTTTGTTGGGGCTGGAACACATCCGGGTGCAGGGCTGCCAGGGGTGGTCTCGTCGGCCAAAGTGATTGATCGCCTGATCCCGCCAGCGGCTGCTTGGCCTACCAAAGTCAAAACAGCTTAATCGGTCAGAAAATCTGTTTGGATGCGGGCCGCGGCTAGCCGCCCGGAAAGAGCTGCCATGGGGATGCCGGGGCCGGGATGAGCAGAACCTCCGGCGAGGTAAAGCCCCGCAATGCCGCTTCTGGCACCGGGCCGTTGGAAACTGGCCATCGGTCCGTGATTGGCCCGGCCATAGAGCGCACCCCCACTTGCTGGGAACAGCGCATTAAATCCCTGTGGCGTGGTGGCTTGTTCGTGATCGACAGATAGGCGCAGCCCACAATTGGCCATCATGCTCCACGCGCTTTCCTTGGCTTGCGCTTCAGCGTCGGGGCCATAGGTTTGGCTGTCGCCATTGGCGGGCGCATTCATCAGGATCAACAGACGTTCTGGCCGATCGGGTGGGGTGCAGGCATCGTCGCGGTCTTGCGCGCAAACATAGATCGTCGGGGCTTGCGGCGGCCGCTGCCTTGCGAAAACGTCTTGAAACTCCGCCTTGTAATCATCGGAAAATAGGACTGTATGGTGCGCGAGATTCAGGCCGCTGGTCGTGGCGGTGGCACACCACGTGATGGCAGACTGGGATCGTTGGGGCAACGCGACGGGCTTGGCCGCCGGGACTGCGTCGGGACCTAAGAGACCTCGGCCAAGGGCGGAGATGTCGCCATTGAACACGATGGCATCTGCTTGCATGGTCACACCGCTCGTCAGCGCAATACCGCTGACGCGGCCGTTGCGCGTCTCAATCCGTTCTACATCGGATTGGAAATGGAACGTCACCCCTTGGCTGATGGCTAAGGACTCAAGCGCTTGTGCGACCTTGGCCATGCCGCCATCAACCCGCCACACGCCCTCTTGTTCCACATGGCTGACCAACATCAAAGTCGCCGGAGCGGCAAAGGGCGATGAGCCGCAATAGGTGGCATAGCGCCCGAACAATTGCTTCAGGCGGGGATCGCGGAAATAGGTCCCAAGTGCTCCCCACATCGTTTGATGCGGCGCTGTCTCCCACATCGCGCCCAATTTGTTGAAGCCAACGCGCGCAACCAATTCGATGGGGTTGGGTCGTTGGCTTGCGATAAAGGGGCCGCGCAAGGTCTCGTAGATTGAGGCGCTGCGCTTGCAAAAGGCTAGATAGCCTGCGGCATCAGCGGGCCCCGCGAAATCGCGGATGGCTTCCGCAGAGGCGTCGCGATCGGCAAACAGATCCAGATTGCCGCCCTGGCACCATGCGTGACGGGCTAGGATTGTCGCGGGCAACAAAGCAAGGTGATCATCGAGGGCAAGGCCCGCATCCTCAAACAGGCCATCAAAGACCCATTTCATCGTAAAGACAGTCGGCCCGCCGTCGATGGCTGTATCCCCAACAGGCACTTGGCGCATCTTGCCGCCAACCGCGGCAGCCCGCTCAACCACCTCAACCTGATGGCCTAATCGGGCAAGGTCGATCGCCGCGGCAAGACCGCCCATCCCAGCGCCAATGACGATTACCTTCTTGGCCTTCACGAAGCCGCGCCTGCCGTCTGGTTTGCACGCGCTCGCAGGCTCAATCGGATTTGGCGGTGATGGTAGAGGATGATCGCAAGCCCGATCACCAAAGGAATGGCCCATAGGCCTGGGTGCAAAGCGATTGAGGGCATCACGCGAACCGCGCCAAAGGCTGCAAACGCCGTATAGACCGAAATGCCAGCCCCGACGATGGCCTTAACATGCTCCATCAAATAGACTTTTGGGCGGGGGGAAGGGTTCAGCATAAAAAATAAATTGGTGCCAGCCGTCGCAAAGCCAATGATGGACATGCCCACCATCAGATATTGGCCAATCAAAACACCCTCAACAGCGCAGGCAAAGGCAGCAGCAATCAGAATGGGCTGCAGCGCGAGGTTAAGACCACGACGGTTAGCCGCATGATTGGCCTTATTCTTGATCGTCTGAAGACCATACCACGCGAGATTGATGGTCAGGATCGCCAAGTAAAGCATCATCACACCAAAAATTCCCCTTACAAAAACCGGGTCCTTCAGGTGCGGGTGGGTCCCCAAGGGGTCGATTAAAGTGCAAATGCTCAATAACAGGGCCACAGAGCCTGCGGCCAAAATCGACCAAGCAAAAATTTTACCCCACAGTCGGTGATTGCGGTTACCCTTCTTGCCCAGAACCGGGATCCAAAAGCTGACCAGTCCAACCGTTCCAAACACAATGTGGATGGCAACCAACGTGTGAAACAAGGTAAGCATCACTGTCTATCCAGTCGAAAGCGTCTAGCGGGCTGGACATAGTGACGCGTCAAGCGGTAGGCTTCAAGGGGTTGAGCGCGGCTTTTTGCGGAGCGATCAAAATGAGTGGGTTGAGGTAGAAGGGTGTTGGTGGACGAACTTCACGCTCTAGGCGCGGTCTATACCCCTCCTCGGCCAGCGCCTATGGGGCCATTGGCCAGCTTGATCCGGGTGATCCGACAAGGCGATGGGGATCTGTTGAGCTTGATGCCAGCCGATGCTTACTTGTTGCCGATGGGGCCGCTGGGTTATTCGCGTCGCTCCATCCAGATTGTGAATGACCCGGCTTTGACCAAGCCTATTTTAGCCGATCCCGAGGATATCTTTCCCAAGAATGATTTGATGGTTGGCGCTCTCACCCCCTTGGTGGGCGACAGCATGTTTGTGTCCAGCGGGTCCTTGTGGCGTCAACAAAGGCGGATGATTGATCCGGCCTTTTCGCACATCCGACTGGCTAAAGCCTTTCCGTCTATGGTCGGCGCCTTGGATGATTTTGAGGCCCGTCTGCAGGCTGCCGCCAAATCGGGGCAAGAAATGTCACTCGACCTCGCCATGGGTCAACTAACAGCCGATATCATTTGCCGCACCGTTTTTTCGGCATCCCTCGCCAATGACACCGCACGGGATGTGTTTGAGTCCTTCGCCTTCTTCGAACGCAGTGTCGCCCATGTTGAATTGGTGCGCCTCATCTTCGGCAAGCCCTTTGATGATATCCCTCAACGCGCCGATGTTTTGGAGGCTTGCGCCCGGATTCGCGGTCATATCGGTCGCCTTCTCGACAGCCATTTAGAGGCTGGTGCTCAATTTGATGATATCGCCGCAGCCGTGATTGCCGCGCGCGATCTTGAGACCGACACGCGCTTCACCCGCGAGGAGCTCATCGACCAATTGGGGGTGTTCTTCTTGGCCGGCCATGAAACAACCGCTAGCGCTTTGACATGGGCGTTCTTCATTGCTGCCATGCAGCCAGCTGTGGCGGATAAGGTTCGCGCAGAAGCCATGGCAGTAGCTGGCTCTGGCCCGATTGAGTTCGACCATGTGAAGCGGCTGACTTATGCCCGCAATGTGTTCAAAGAGGCGTTGCGCCTCTATCCACCCATCACGTTCATCCCAAGGGTGGCAGCGCGCTCGACCACGATCGGAACAAAACACATCAAGCGCGGAACTATGGTGATGATTGCGCCCTGGGCCGTGCATCGCCATCAGGCCTTGTGGCCAAATCCTGATGTGTTCGATCCAGACCGCTTTTTGCCAGAGCGGGAGCATGAAATTGTGTCAGGCTCTTATATCCCATTTGGAGCTGGCCCGCGTGTTTGTGTAGGCGCAGCCTTTGCCACCACCGAAGCAACCCTGATCCTTGCACGCATTTTGCGGACCTATCGCATTGACGTGCAGCAGCCAGAACTTGTGCGCCCTGTGGCCCGGCTGACCACGCGTCCAGCCCAAGAAGTCATGATTAAGGTTTCGGTGCGGGCATGAGCAAAACCGTCTTGCTGACCATTGGACGCTTGCCCAAAGCCTTGGACTTTGCGCGATCCTTCAAGGCCGCTGGCTGGCGCGTTCTGGTGGCAGAGCCCTTCAAGTCGCACTTAACGGGGGCGTCGAAGTGCGTGGATCAGTGCATTCAGGTGCCGCCGCCATCAAAGGGTAAAGAAGCCTATCTGACGGCACTTTTGCGCGTGATCGAGGATGGGGCGGTAGATCTGGTCCTGCCCTTATCAGAGGAAACCATGCATGTGGCGCATTTAGCGGGGCGACTGCCCGCGCGTACCCGCCTCTATGCTCCGCCGGTTGACCGCCTTTTGGCGCTTCATGATAAGGCGCGCTTTCCCGCTCTCGCACGCGGTTTTGGCTTGAACGTACCCGAGACAGCTCTCATCGAAAGTCCTGAAGCCCAAGCAATTGCCGAAGGCCATGATTTTGTCATCAAGCCGATTTTCTCCTGCTCTGGCCGAGCGGTCAGCTTGCATGCGGCGGGCACGTCCTTGATCGGCATTGCCGCGACCTTAACCGAGCCCGCTGTCGTGCAAGTCCAGCTCAAGGGCAAACAATATAGCACTTTTGCTTTTGCTGAGGCTGGTGAAGTCTTGGTCAATGTCATCTATCAAGGGGCCGTCATGACCGGCAGCGTCGCCGTGGCCTTCCAGCGCGTCGACCTTCCGGCGATCCAAGAATGGGTCGCAACCTTTGTGAAACGTGAAAATCACACCGGCTTCATCTCGTTTGACTTCTTTGTTGATGATGCAGGCAAAGCTTGGGCGATTGAATGCAATCCACGTGTGACCAGTGGCGTTCATTTCATTGAGACCGAAGATTTGGCCCCAGCCATCTTGGAGCCGGGCGTCAGACCGATCCGGTTGAAGCAGACCACACTGATGCAGCAATTCTACCCGACCCTAACAGAAGTGCAGGCGGCGATGTTTAAAGGACCGCAGTTTTGGGAGCGCTTAAAAGTGCTGCGCACCGCCCAAGATGTGACGTGGGATGCCCGTGACCCTATGCCCTTTATCACCATGCCGATCACGGCGTTCTCGATCATCGCCATGTCGATCCGGCAACAACAAACTTTCGGCCAAGTCTCCACCCAAGACATATCGTGGTTCGAGGGTGCGTGTTTGGAGGTGGGCTAATGGCGTGCTTGCCTAGATTTTCAGTCCATGATTAGCTGGAGGAAATAGGTCTTGAACCTTTGTGAACAGATCGGATGGGCATGCTGAGTTTCGCGGCCGAAAGTTTAGATAGGATTGAGCCCATGGCTGGGCCCCCTACCTATGCCACCCCGTCAGATCGAGCGGCTTGCCGCGACCTGATTAAAACTGGGTCACACTCCTTTTATTCCGCTTCCTTGCTGCTACCCGAGGCGCTGCGTGAAGCGGCTTATGCGCTTTATGGCTTCTGCCGTTTGTCTGATGATGCTGTTGATGTGGAGAATGGCCAAGGTGACGCGATTGCGCGCCTGCGCGGGCGCCTCGATGGCGTTTATTCGGGCCGTCCCCAGACCGAAGCCGCCGACCGTTGCCTTGCCGATGTCGTGCGTGCCTATGGTATTCCGCGCGCCGTATTTGATGCGTTGTTGGAGGGGTTTGAATGGGATGTCGCAGAGCGCACCTATGAAACCTTGGCCGATGTTGAAGAGTATGGGGAGCGGGTCGCAGGATCCGTTGGTGCCATGATGGCTGCCTTAATGGACGTGCGTGGTGCCGCCATGGTTGAGCGCGCCTGTGATCTCGGCGTCGCCATGCAATTGACCAATATTGCGCGCGACATCGGTGAAGATGCCCGGCAAGGCAGGCTCTATATCCCGCGTGCTTGGCTGCGAGAAGTAGGGATTGAACCTGAATCCTGGCTCGCCCAACCAGATTTTTCGCCAGCGATTGCTGTTTTGACGGAGCGCTTATTGGCGCGCGCAGAAGAGCTCTACCGCCGCGCGGACCAAGCCATCGCGCGCCTGCCTGCAACCGTTCGCCCGGCCATTTATGCTGCCCGCTTGCTGTACGCTGAAATCGGCAAAGTCATTCGTGCTCAGGGCTATGATTCAGTCTCCAAGCGCGCCAGCACCACAGCTGCCCGCAAGGCGTGGCTGGTTGGGGCAGCGATGCAGCGGGCGGCGCGTCCGGCGCCTAAAGGCGAGTTGTCGATTGCCCGTGGCGTCGGAAGACCGTTGGTGGCGGCGATTGTTCAGTCCCCGCCAGGCTTTGGGCCAGCGAACAAACGCAAGCAAAGTGTGACGGACGATCTCAATTGGGTCATGGATCTATTCTCGGACCTTGAAATGCGTGATCGAACAGGGAGCCGTAGCCGATGACATTCAATCCTTTGCTCTTGGAGGTTTTTTTCGGCGTTGCGATTTTAGGCTTTGCCATTTGGCAGGTCATTTCGCTATCGCCGAAAAGGATCGCAGCTCAGGAAGCCAAAAAGCAGGCCGCGGCGGAAAAAGCCGCTTTAGAAAATCCAACTTCAAAAGAATCTTCTGGGCATCCGGAAGGGTAACATGGCCCGGACGATCGGCATTTTCAGCCGATCAAGGTTCAAGGTTTCATGCATCATCAGCACGCTCTCGCCCTCAAGTTGGCTTTGTAGCGCAGAGCGGGCATAAAATGGCGTATCCTCCAACGTCTTAATCACGCGAGCGGGTGCCGGCCCATCAGACCAAGCTTCGCGATCAATACCCCAAAAGGTTCCGCCCAGTCGCATCTGCGGGGTTGGGGTTGATTCCGAAACTGTCCCATCATGGCCTACTTTCAGGAATGTCGCGCGTCTTGGCCCAGATCGATTGGTAACGTCATAGAATAGCCGCAAGTCGTCCCCGCGGTGGGCCCGCCCCCAATGCCAATGCGCAAAGGCCCTTTCCAAAGGCTCTTGCCCGGCATTGCTGTCGAAATAGCCGTCGCCCGACCAAGACAGGTCTGGGCTGTCAAAGCTAAGTTCAACGCGGGCTTTGGGTGCGAGGGGGCGCCATGAATGTCGACCATTGAGATCGAGGTCAAAACTGGCTTGCGTCTCAACTTCAGGAATCAGCCGTATACGACCCTTGAGGCGCGACGGAATAGGTACGCAGACTTCAAAGATATCCACCACCAATTCGCCGCCTGTATACTGAAGCGAACTGGGTCCAACGGCAAAGTGGTGCGCACTACGATCTAATTGATCTGCCCGCCTTTCGGTCATGGCCCAACGGCCTCCTGCTCCGTCCAATCGGTAGAGGGCCACATTGATCGCACAATGGTCGAACGGATTTTTCCAGCCAGACCAAGCATAATAGGGGGAAAACACGCTACCGATGAAGGCAATCAAGGTTATCCCATACTTGCCATCATCACTTACCGCATCCAGATACCACCAAATATAGCCACCATCGCTGCCCACGGGGGCAGTGAAATTAGGGCCGCGGAGGCTTTGATCAGGAGACAGCTGCACCATTAGGACGTTAGTTCCATGCAAAACCGTTAAAAAGTCAATTGACCTAGACGCTAACATGTGTCCAAATCGTATGACAGATTGAGGTTGGAGAGCGAAATATGTCGCATACAGCACGGATTGAGCGAGCTTTGGAAGCCGCCGTAGCCATGGGTCAGGCGGATGATGCAGCGCCTGGATTGGCAGCTGCCTTGCGTTATGCCGTTTTCCCGGGTGGTGCGCGGGTACGCCCGCAACTTTGCTTGGCTGTCTCTGCCGCTTGTGGCGGCTCAAATCCTGAACTCGCTGATGCCGCTGCGGCCTCGATTGAACTTCTGCATTGTGCGTCTTTGGTCCATGACGATTTACCCTGCTTTGATGATGCTGACCTTCGGCGCGGCAAGCCAACCGTGCATGCGAAGTTTGGTGTGCCCTTGGCGCTTTTGACCGGCGACGCCTTGATCGTGATGGCCTTTGAGGTGCTGGCGCGCGCTGGCGTGCAGGACCCCGCCAGACTGCCGGGCTTGATTTCCTGCATCGCGCGCGGTGTTGGTGCGCCCTACGGGATTGTAGCGGGCCAAGCATGGGAGTGTGAGACTTCAGCTCCCTTTGACGCCTATCATCAGGCCAAAACAGGTGCTTTGTTTGTTGCGGCAACTACGGCCGGCGCTTTGGCTGCGGGGGCCGACCCCGCGCCGTGGCGGGCCTTGGGTGAAGGCTTAGGTGCTGCCTATCAGGTGGCCGATGATCTGTTGGATGCGCTGGGTGACTGCGAGGAATCTGGCAAAACAAGTGGCCGCGATCATGCGCTGCAACGGCCAAGTGCCGTCACCTCGCTTGGCGTACATGGCGCTGTGGCCTTGCTGGAATCGCATTTGGATCGTGCGGCCCAATCCATTCCAGAGTGTGCCGGGGCCAAAGCCCTTCGCGAGACAGTTCGGGTTCAGGCCACACGCCTTGTGCCAAAACAACTTGCCCGCAGCGCTGCCTAGATATCCATGATACCGCGCTCCTGGCTTGATGCTTGGACAGCATGGCGCAATCGCTTGGTTTCCAGTCCAAGCTTTCAGCGCTGGGCTGCTGGGTTCTTCCTGACCCGTCCAATCGCGCACCAAAGCGCTGATCGTCTGTTTGGGCTGGTGGCAGGCTTTGTTTATTCTCAAGTTTTGCTCGCTTGCGTGCAATTGCGCTTGCCTGAAACGCTCGCCGAAGGCCCAAAGACAACCCAAGCTTTGGCAGACGCAATGGATCTGCCACTCGAGTCTGCCGCGCGGCTTTTGTTGGCGGCTCAATCCCTTGATTTAGTCGAAATGGCAGGCCCAGATCGTTACGCGCTTGGCATGCAGGGGGCGGCGCTTCTCGGCAATGCCGGTCTGGGCGATATGATCCGCCATCATGCTCTGTTTTACGCCGACCTTGCCGACCCCGTTGCCTTGTTGAGGCAAGGTGGCGGGCAGGGGCAATTGGCCTCCTTTTGGCCCTATGCCGCATATGATCGACCCGACCAGACCCAAGCAGATGCAATCTCACCCTATTCGGCCTTGATGGGCGCGACCCAACCCATGATTGCTAGCGACATTTTGGCTGCCTATCCATTGACCCAGCATCAGATTCTTATGGATGTTGGTGGGGGTGAGGGGGCTTTTGCCTTAGCGGCCGCACATCACGCGCCCCATGTGCAGGTGCGTGTGTTCGACTTGCCTGCTGTGGCTGACCGGGCGCGCGCAGCGTTTGATATGCGCCATTTGGGAGATCGGGCGCAGGCGATTGGCGGCAACTTTCTCGATGGCGTTCTGCCAAAGGGCGCTGACGTTATCTCCCTTGTCCGCATTCTGCACGACCATGATGATGCGACGGTGATGAAGCTTCTGTGCGCTGCCCGCGCTGCGCTGCCGCCAAAAGGTGTCTTGATGATTGCGGAGCCGATGTCCGCTTTTCCAACGCGAGACCCGATGGCTGAGGCCTATTTTGGCTTCTATTTGATGGCAATGGGTCGGGGTCGAGCCCGCACACCCGCTGAAATTAGTGCCATGGCACGCGCAGCTGGCTTTAGCCGCATCGTGAACAAACCGACCAGAACCCCAATGTTGGTCCGTGTCTTAATCGCCCATCCCTGATCGATTCGCGGCAAAATCGGCATTTTTTGCGCATTTTTGCCCAAAAACTTTCCCTCAGTGATCGCTACGATTTTGCGTCAGTTTCAATTGACATATCTAATCGTCCAATTAGAGTGACACTCTGGAAGAATGAATGTGGACACCGCATTCATCAAGGAAAACGTTGGCATGGAAACTTTGGCCGTTGTTTTGGAGGCACCTGAGAAGCTCTCGCTGAAAACGCTTGAGCTTAAGGATGCTGGCCGTGACGACGTCATTGTGGATGTTGACTTCAGCGGGATCAGTACAGGCACCGAGCGTCTGTTATGGAGCGGGCGGATGCCGCCATTCCCCGGCATGGGCTATCCCCTCGTGCCAGGTTATGAATCAGTTGGTCGCGTTGTGGACGCTGGTGCGGACGCAAAAGATCGCGTCGGGCAAACCGTTTTTATTCCAGGCTCAACTGGCTTCATCGGTGCGCGCGGTCTGTTCGGCGGTGCTGCTAAGCGCCTGATTGCACCCAGCGCGCGGGTCATTCCAATTCACGAGTCCTTGGCCAGCCGGGGTGTTCTCATTGCGCTGGCCGCGACCGCTCGTCACGCAATCGCTGACGGGGCGCTGCCGCCCGAGCTCATCATCGGCCATGGCGTTTTGGGTCGGTTATTGGCGCGTATCGTTGTGGCCGAAGGCTATCCGGCGCCTGTGGTGTGGGAAACCAATCCTGACCGACATGGCGGTGCCGTGGGCTATGGCGTTTGTGATCCTTCCGATGATGATCGTCGCGATTACCGCGTTATTCTCGACGCCAGCGGCGCAGGCACTTTGATTGACAGCTGGATCGGGCGTCTCGCCCGTGGCGGCGAGATTGTTTTGGCGGGCTTTTATGATCAACCGATCAGCTTTGCCTTCCCCCCTGCTTTCATGCGCGAGGCACGTATTCGCATCGCCGCAGAATGGACCCCGGCCGACTTGGCCGCGACGCTAGAGCTTGTTTCAGATGGTCGTCTGTCGCTCGACGGACTCATCACCCACGAAGCCGAAGCCGAAGGTGCCGCCGGCGCCTACAGGACCGCATTTTCCGATGCGGCCTGTCTCAAGATGATTTTGGACTGGAGAGGTTGCGCATGACCGTTACGCTGTTGGATAGACGTGCTCTGGTAGAAGAGGCTTCTCAGGAGCCTGATCCCGTTCACACGGGCGAAGTTACCAAAGAGACCCAAGTTATCGCGATTTATGGCAAGGGCGGCAGCGGCAAGAGTTTTGCCCTCTCCAACCTCAGCTATATGATGGCGCAACAGGGCAAACGTGTCCTTCTGATCGGGTGCGATCCTAAATCTGATACCACTTCGCTTTTGTTTGGCGGCAAGTCTTGTCCAACCATCATTGAAACCTCGGCTAAGAAGAAGCTGGCCGGCGAAGAGGTGAAAATCGAAGATGTTTGCTTTGTTCGGGATGGCGTTTTCGCCATGGAACTGGGCGGACCCGAAGTCGGGCGCGGCTGCGGCGGTCGGGGCATTATTCATGGGTTTGAGCTGCTCGAAAAACTCGGTTTCCATGATTGGGGTTTTGACTATGTTCTCCTAGACTTCTTGGGAGACGTGGTGTGCGGCGGCTTTGGCCTGCCGATCGCCCGCGACATGTGTCAGAAAGTGATCGTGGTTGGCTCAAACGACCTGCAATCGCTCTATGTCGCAAATAACGTCTGCTCGGCCGTGGAATATTTCCGCAAATTGGGCGGCAATGTCGGCGTAGCCGGCATGTTGATCAATAAGGATGATGGTACCGGCGAGGCGCATGCCTTCGCAAAGGCCGTCGGCATTCCTGTTCTTTCTGCTATTCCTGCGGATGAAGATATTCGCCGGAAATCGGCTAATTATCAGATCATTGGCACGCCGGGCGACACCTGGGGCCCCTTGTTTGAAGAATTGGCCCTGAATGTGGCCACGGCACCGCCGGTTCGCCCAACACCGCTCAGCCAAGACGGTTTGTTGGGCTTGTTCTCGCCCGATCAGACTGGTGGCGATTTCGTCCTGCGTCCAGCTACCCAAGCCGATATGCGCGGCGGCGTGTTTGCTGAAAAGCCAACGCTGGAGGTGGTCTATGACACGGTGTGATCAGCGATGACCGACTACCACGCTACCTTCCAACCGCCGCCGGATGATGTGCCTGCTTCCTTAGATCAAGCAGGGCAAGGATGTCATGCAGGGGCAGAAACCATGGCCGCGGCTGCTAAGGCAGCAGGTAAGTCTGAGATTCTCGACCTCTATGCGGTCGATTATCCAAAAGGCCCACACGACCAACCACAAAGCATGTGCCCGGCTTTCGGGTCCTTACGCGTTGGGCTTCGTATGCGGCGCACCGCGACCGTTCTGTCAGGCTCAGCTTGTTGCGTTTATGGCCTAACCTTTACCTCGCACTTCTATGGCGCGCGTCGCAGCGTTGGCTATGTGCCGTTCAGCTCAGAGACTTTGGTCACGGGTAAGCTGTTTGAGGACATTCGCGATGCGGTATTCGAGCTTGCAGACCCTGCACTCTACGACACCATCGTTGTAACCAATTTGTGCGTACCGACCGCTTCGGGCGTGCCGCTGCAATTGTTGCCAAAAGAGATCAATGGTGTGCGCATCATTGGCATTGATGTCCCAGGCTTTGGCATTCCAACTCATGCAGAAGCCAAGGATGTGCTGGCTGGGGCCATGTTGCGCTATGCCCGCACAGAGGCCGAAGCTGGGCCTGTTCAGGCCCCTCAAAATCTCTCGAAGGATCGGCCAGCCATCGCGCTCTTGGGCGAGATGTTCCCTGCAGACCCTGTCGGCATTGGCATGATGCTTGAGCCTTTAGGCTTGGCTGCTGGCCCTGTTGTCCCAACACGTGAATGGCGTGAGCTTTATGCCGCCCTAGATTGCGCTGCTGTTGCCGCGATCCACCCCTTCTATACGGCAAGTGTGAGAGAGTTTCAGACAGCAGGTCGCAAGATCGTCGGCTCTGCCCCTGTCGGTCGCGACGGCACTGCTGCTTGGCTGGACGCCATTGGCGAGGCTTGCGGCATTGCCCAAGCCAAGGTCGACTTTGCCAAGAACCGCTTTTTGCCAGCCATCAAGGCCGCTTTGTTGACTGCGCCTATCAAGGGTCGTCTGACAGTGTCGGGCTATGAAGGGTCAGAACTTTTGGTCGCGCGCCTGTTGATCGAGAGTGGTGCCGAAGTGGCCTATGTCGGCACAGCGTGTCCGCGTACGCCCTGGTCAGAGCCTGATCGTGAGTGGCTCGAAAGCAAAGGCGTGCTGGTTCAATATCGTGCTTCGCTGGAGCAAGACATTGCAGCGGTTGACGCCATTCGCCCAGACCTCGCCATTGGCACAACGCCGGTGGTGCAACATGCTAAGCAACTGTCGATCCCTGCACTTTATTTCACCAATCTGATCTCTGCTCGGCCTCTTATGGGACCGGCAGGTGCAGGGTCACTGGCGACCGTGATCAACGCCGCTTTGGCCAATCGCGCCCGATTTGAAAAGATGACGGCCTTTTTTGACGGCGTCGGTTCACATGACACGGCCGGTGTCTGGGAAGACACCCCGGTCGAGCGCCCTGAGTTTAAAGCCAAATATGCCAAGGCCTTAGCCGCAACGCGCGCAGCAGAGGAGGCCGTGGGAACATGACCCTAGTGCTCGATCATGACCGTGCTGGTGGCTATTGGGGCGCTGTTTATGCCTTCACAGCCATCAAGGGCTTGCAGGTAATTATCGATGGGCCGGTTGGGTGTGAAAACCTGCCTGTTACCTCGGTCCTGCATTACACCGACGCATTGCCACCGCATGAATTGCCGATTGTTGTTACAGGCCTTGGCGAGGAAGAACTGGGTCAAACCGGCACCGAAGAAGCAATGAAGCGGGCTTGGAAGGCGCTTGACCCGCACTTGCCTGCTGTGGTCGTGACGGGCTCGATCGCGGAAATGATCGGTGGCGGGGTGACGCCAGAGGGCACGAACATTCAGCGTTTCCTGCCCCGCACGATCGATGAAGATCAATGGCAAAGTGCGGATCGTGCGCTCACTTGGCTCTGGACTAATTTCGGCACCAAGAAAGTGCCTAAGCTCAAGCCCCGTAAAGAAGGTGCAAAGCCCAAGGTCAATATCATTGGCCCAGCCTATGGCATGTTCAATCTACCGTCCGACTTGGCCGAAATTCGCCGCTTGATCGAGGGCATTGGCGCAGAAGTCGGCATGGTGTTCCCGTTGGGCTCGCACCTCGCAGATGTGAAGCGACTGGCGGAAGCCGAAGTTAATGTGTGCATGTATCGTGAGTTCGGACGCAATCTCTGCGAAACGCTCGAACGGCCGTATTTGCAGGCCCCGATTGGTCTTGAATCGACGACATTGTTCTTGCGCAAGCTGGGCGAAATCACGGGTCTGGATCCTGAACCCTTCATCGCCAAGGAAAAGCATACCACAATCAAGCCGATATGGGATTTGTGGCGTTCGGTCACGCAAGACTTCTTTGGTACAGCTAGCTTCGCCATAGTCGCCAATGAGACCTATGCGCGTGGGGTTCGCAATTTCCTCGAGACCGATATGGGTCTTCCGTGCACGTTCTCCTTCGGCAGACGTGCAGGCGTTAAGCCTGACAATCAAGCCGTTCTGGAAGCTTTAAAGACCAGTCCGCCTTTGATCCTATTCGGCAGCGTGAATGAGCGAATGTATATGGCCGAGCTTGGCTCGCGGGCTTGCTTCATTCCGGCTAGCTTCCCGGGGGCCATCATCCGCCGCCATACCGGAACCCCCTTCATGGGTTATTCTGGCGCGACTTATCTTATCCAAGAAGTGTGCAATGCGCTGTTCGACGCCTTGTTCCACATTCTGCCTCTCGCTGGGCAAATGGATAAAGTTGAAGCCACACCTGCGCGGCGCCATGTCGAGCTATCTTGGGATGATGATGCCAAGGCCGCGCTTGATGCGATTGTCGACAGGCAACCGGTCCTGGTCCGCATTTCTGCGGCTAAGCGCCTGCGAGATAGCGCAGAACGGGCCGCCCGCCTTGCCGGCGAAACAAATGTTGCTCTGGAGCGCGTGACGCGCACCCAGCAAGAAATGGCGTGAGGTCGGATCATGTATGCCTCGATCTCTGACTCTCAACAAACTCTCCGCCGGCCTTCGACCAGCGGAATGACACTTTCGGCTTGCCTTGCGCGAGCCTTCCAAGCCGCCGCGCCGTTTTGCGACGCGACTGGCCCAGTTGTGGGGGCTCACCACAGCAATAGCCGTTCCAACATATGGAGGGTAATTAATGGCTAATGACTCAAACTCAGGCTCGTTGAGCGGTCTGACCAGCAATGAAGCGAAGGAATTCCATCGTATCTTCATGGGTGGTTTTGCTGCGTTCTTCGCCGCCTCATTTGTCGCTCACATCCTGATTTGGATGTGGCGTCCGTGGTTCTAGGAAGGGAGATAGATCATGTATCGCATTTGGCTTCTATTTGATCCACGTCGCCTGTTGGTGGCACTCATGACCGTTATGGCAACCATGGTTATGCTCATGCATTTCCTGATGCTCAGCACCACACGGTACAACTTCCTTGAAGTTAATGAGCCGCCTGCTGCTGCAGCACCAGCTGCCTCTTTACAGAGCTCAGCTCCGTCTCACGGCTGAGCTAACCAGAAATGCGCTTGCGGGCCTCGCTGTTCGCACGCGTGGGTAGGTGCAGACGACCGACAATCAAGGTCGTCTGCTCCCACTGTCGCTTTTTGCACGAATTCGCTGACGTGTTGATTTCAGCGAGCAAGGGAGGACGCAAATCATGGCCTTGCTGAGTTTTGAACGCAAATATCGTGTTCGAGGTGGGACGCTGGTTGGCGGCGACCTCTTCGACTTTTGGGTGGGGCCCTTTTATGTAGGGTTCTTCGGAGTGACCGCGATTTTCTTCTCGGCGCTTGGCACCGCCTTGATTCTTTATGGCGCAGCCATCGGCCCGACTTGGAATGTGTGGCTGATCGACATTCGACCGCCCGCTGAAAGCTATGGACTAGGCCTGGCACCCATGAAACAAGGTGGTCTGTGGCAAGTCATTACAATCTGCGCAATTGGTGCATTTTCCTCTTGGGCGCTGCGCGAAGTTGAGATTGCTCGAAAGCTAGGCATGGGGCTCCACGTTCCATTTGCATTTGGCTTTGCGATCCTTGCCTATGTCACATTGCAAGTTTTCCGTCCGGTTCTTATGGGTTCTTGGAGCCATGCTTTCCCATATGGCATCTTTACGCACTTGGACTGGGTTTCCAACGTTGGCTACCAATACATCAATTTCCATTACAATCCGGTCCACATGGTGGCGGTCACTTTCTTCTTCGTGAACACCTTTGCTTTGGCATTACATGGATCTCTGATCCTGTCCGCCACCAATCCCGGCGAAGGCGAAGTGGTCAAAACCCCGGAGCATGAAGACACATTCTTCCGCGATGTTCTTGGCTATTCCATCGGCACCCTTGGGATTCACCGCCTGGGCCTGTTTTTGGCACTTTCGGCAGTCTTCTGGAGTGCGGTGTGTATCATCATCAGCGGTCCAGTCTGGTCGCTCGGTTGGCCCGAGTGGTGGGACATGTGGCTTAAACTCCCAATTTGGGGCTAATAGGCAGGAGCACGCAAAATGGCTGGCTATCAAAACATCTTTACACAAGTCCAGGTCCGAGGACCTGCAGAACTTGGCGTTCCTTTGCCTAAGGGCAGTTTGGAGCGCGACGGCGAAGGCTTTATTGGCATCTCCCGCTTGCTCGGCAAGATCGGCAATGCCCAATTAGGGCCAATCTACTTAGGCTGGACAGGTACGGCATCGCTGAGCTTTGGCTTCCTTGCCTTATTTATCATCGGCATGAACATGTTCGCCTCGGTCGATTACAACATCGTGGAGTTCATCCGACAATTGCCGTGGCTTTCCTTGAACCCACCGCCACCGGAACAAGGCTTCAATATTATGCCACCGCTTGATCAAGGGGGCTGGTTCGTGATTACCGGCTTCTTCTTCACGATCTCGGTGGTGTTATGGTGGGTCCGCACATATAATCGTGCTAGGGCGCTCGGTCTTGGCACGCACGTCGCTTGGGCCTTTGCCTCTGCTATTTGGCTGTTCCTCGTGTTGGGCTTCATTCGTCCTATGCTCATGGGCAGCTGGAGTGAAGCGGTGCCATATGGGATCTTCAGCCATTTGGATTGGACTGGGGCTTTCTCCATCACCTATGGCAACCTGTTCTACAACCCGTTCCATTGTCTCTCGATTGTCTTCCTCTATGGGTCGGCTCTCTTGTTTGCGATGCATGGGGCGACCATTCTTGCCGTCAGCCGCTATGGCGGTGAGCGTGAAATTGAGCAGATCACCGATCGCGGTACGGCTTCTGAACGGGCTGCATTGTTCTGGCGCTGGACCATGGGCTTCAATGCCTCGATGGAATCCATCCACCGCTGGGCTTGGTGGTTCGCCGTTTTGACCACCCTTACCGGCGGCATTGGTATCTTGTTGACTGGGACAGTCGTCAGCGACTGGTATGGCTGGGCTGAAGTCCACAATTACGCCCCACCTCGCTAATTAAACTCTTTTGATTGGGGTCAATGCCGGTGCATTGGCCCCAATTGCCCCCATCTCTAGGCCAAGTTTACGCTGAGCCCGGATGGTGGCCCCAAAACAAGCTGGTTGCCCTCGCACCACCCTAAACGCAACACTCGCCTTAGAAGGAAGCAGGCCATGCGCGAAACCCCGCTCTTGGATACGATCCACGCCCCGGCAGACATGCGGTTTCTCGAGCGAGAGCAACTGACCCAATTGGCCGGCGAAGTTCGCGACACCATGATTGATGCGGTGTCCGTAACAGGTGGTCACCTTGGCGCTGGCTTGGGCGTGGTTGAGCTGACCGTTGCTTTACATCATGTTTTTGACACCCCTAATGATATTGTGATCTGGGATGTGGGCCATCAGGCTTACCCCCATAAGATCCTCACAGGCCGCCGCGACCGTATTCGTACCTTGCGCCAAGCCAATGGCCTATCTGGTTTTACCAAGCGTTCGGAAAGTGTTTATGATCCGTTTGGCGCAGCCCATGCTGCGACATCGATCTCTGCGGCGCTCGGATTTTGTGTCGCGCGTGATTTGAAGGGCGACAACAACCACGTTATCGCCGTGATCGGCGATGGCTCTATGACGGCCGGTATGGCGTATGAGGCGATGAATATTGCCGCTTCTTCAACCAAGCGGTTGATCGTCATCTTGAACGACAATGATATGTCGATTGCGCCGCCGGTTGGCGCAATGAGCAATTACTTCGCGCGCCTTTTGTCCGGGCGGTCGTTCTTATCGCTGCGCAAAGCCGCCAAAAAGATGATTGAAGTCTGGCCCTTGCCACTCGCGGATGCTGCGCGCAAAGCAGATGAATATGCTCGCGGCATGGTCCAGGGTGGTACCTTCTTTGAAGAGCTTGGCTTCCACTATATTGGCGTGGTTGATGGTCACGACCTTGATACACTTGTGCCAATTTTGCGTAATGCGAGCGAAATCGACCATAAACCTGTGTTGGTTCACGTCCGCACCCAAAAGGGTATGGGCTATGCCCCGGCCGAAAGCGCAGCGGATAAATACCACGGCGTTTCGAAGTTCAACGTTATCACGGGTGAACAACAAAAGGCCCCAGCGGGTCCGCCAACCTATACCAAGGTGTTTGGCGATTCCTTGGTGCATGAAGCGCGCAAAGATTCCCGCGTTGTAGCCATTACGGCAGCCATGCCCACGGGCACGGGCCTAGACGTGTTTGAAGCCGCATTCCCTGATCGCATGTTCGACGTTGGGATTGCCGAGCAACACGCCGTTACCTTTGCAGCAGGCCTTGCAGCGGATGGTATGAAGCCTTTTGCCGCAATCTATTCCACATTCCTGCAACGCGGCTATGATCAAGTCGTTCATGACGTGGCGATTCAGAAACTGCCAGTTCGCTTTGCTATCGACCGCGCTGGCCTGGTGGGGGCAGATGGGGCAACCCATGCTGGTTCGTTTGACATTGGGTTTCTGGGTGCGCTTCCCGGCTTTGTGCTGATGGGGGCCGCCGATGAAGTCGAACTGGCTCGCATGGTTGCAACTTGCGCTGCTTATGACGAAGGCCCAAGTGGCGTGCGTTATCCGCGGGGCGAGGCGTTGGGTCTGGCTATGCCGGCAGACCCTGCACCTTTAGAAATTGGCAAAGGTCGCATCCTGCGTGAAGGCACAAAGATTGCGCTCCTGTCCTTCGGGGCACGGCTAGGTGACACGTTGCGCGCAGCTGATCGCCTCAATGCGATGGGCTTGTCGACAACAGTGGCAGATGCACGCTTTGCGAAGCCGATTGATGAAGATCTGGTTCGTCGTCTCGCACGTGAACATGAAATTCTGTTGACGATCGAAGAAGGTGCTGTGGGTGGCTTCGGCGCGTTCGTGCTTCACTTCTTGGCCAAAGAAGGGGCCTTGGACAAAGGCTTGCGCATTCGCACGTTGACGCTGCCTGACAGGTTCCAAGATCAGGCCAGCCCGAATGCCATGATCGCAGAAGCTGGGCTCGATAGCTTGGGTATTCTAACCGCCGCTCTTTCGGCGCTTGGCTTGGATGAAGCGGCTCTTCACGCGGCGTCAGACTTGGTGCGTGCCTAGGCCTCTTCCTGCCCACCTTTGGCGGAGCCATCGCTTCGATCCGCAATTTTGGTGATTTTGACCGCAGCCTTGATCGCCGTTGTGCTGATCTCCTCGGTGACCCGTCTTGGCAACAATATGAGCATACGGTTCAACTCAATCGGTAGCTCTGTCGGCAGTCGCTAATGCTGAAGTGACTTTTCGGGTAGCTAGTCGACCAACAAAAAACGGGGCCTCAGGGCCCCGTTCGTTTATGCGATGATCTAACTTGGATTTAGAATTCGTATTCCAAGTTCAGGGTGAAGGCCCGTCCTCGTGGATCAGCCAAGCGTGGCTCCCAAGAGCTTCCGCTGCCTAGGTCAGAATCATACCCCAATGTGAACGGAGGATCGGTGTTAAGAAGGTTTTTGATCCCTCCGGTAACCACCATGTTTTTGATGCCGCGATAGGTCACCGTCGTATTATAGGTGGTGTAGCTTTCAACCCGTTGTTGATAATTAGAGGGAATGACGACGCCCGAGGCAATGCCCAGATAGTTCGCATTGTCGAGGTAACTGGGTCGATAGGATTGCGACAGGGTCGCACTCCAGTCGCCGCGTGTCAGTGTCAGATATGCATTGTGCCGCCAAGACAAAGTAAGATCTTGAAAGCGCGTCCATTTATCCACTTCGTTTGGCCCATAGGCGGCCGAGGGCAGTAGCCTAGACTGACGGTTCAAAATGTGGGTTCCGTCTAGGCCGGCACTCCACTTGGTGCCCATGAATTCACCATTATTGCGGAGCCCGATCTCAAGGCCTTCCATCAAATTGCCGCCAGCATTGAGAATCCGGCGGTCAATCGCAACAATCCGGCCCGAGACTGGATCGCGCTGGAACTTGTCCTCAAAGTCGACGTAATTTTGCATCAGCTGGGTGCGGGTGAGCGAAGCGATTGTGCCGGTCCGCTCGATTTGCCACCAGTCAACCGATATTGTCGCATTCTGGGCAAGGTTCAATACAAATCCAAAGGTCGCGTTCTCAGCTTCTTCAGGTCCCAATTGCAAATTGCCGCCGGTAAGTTCCCGCACTGGGCCAAGATCAAGAATATTGCCACAGCCTGCGAGGGTTGAGACAACCAAGGTCGGGCATGTCTTTGGATCAACCACGGCCGCACCTAGCGCCAAATCAACTGCTGTCACACCGTTATAGATTTGGTTGAACGAAGGCACACGGAAACCGGTGCTGTACGAGCCACGGAACAACAGCCTGTCCATCGGTCTATATTTGAGGGAGTATTTTGGATTGGTTGTGCGCCCAAACCCATCATACTCGTCGACGCGACCGGCGATGGTAAATTCCAAATTGTCCAGAACCGGGAAAACCATTTCGGCAAACACAGCCTTCACATCACGGCTGACGCCGCTCAATACGTTGGCTTGGTCAAACGGCGCACCGAGAATGTTTGAGCGCTCTGCCGCGACGCGTTGGTCGCCATTGAAGGCGTACTCTTCGGTGCGGAAATCAACACCGATTGCCGCATAGGCCTTGCCACCGGGCAGATCAAAGAGCGGACCCGACATAGAGCCGTCAAACTGGGTGACGGTGAACTTACCGCCAAACAAAGTCACGCCACGGGCAGAAGCGGTTTCAAGCGCGGCCAAAGCGGCTGCCGTCTGCTCTTGGCCGGGCAATAGGAATGGGTTGAGCACGCCAGAGTTGAAGACGTTCACAATGCCATTGTTTCTTTGTACCCCGTTCACCGAGAAGGCATTGCGGTAATAATAGCCCGTGCCAAGCGTGGATTCCGCTTCGCTGGTCGCTTGGGAAGCACCAAAGCGATAGTTCCAGTCGCCGAATGGCAATGGGCCATCCGCACCAAAGAAGAAGCGGCTGGTTTTGGTGTTGGTGCTAATCTCGCGGCGTCCGCATTCGATACAGCGCCAGCGCATGGCAATCGGCAAGTTCAGAGCACGCCGTCCGGCCAATGCTGTGTCCGTTGGGAAAGCGGCCACCAGCGCATTGGCAATTCGATCATAAACTGCTTCGTTGACTCCTGGGACCCGGAAGTAGGCAAAGTTCAGCGACGTTGAATCGGGTCCCGTAATGGCGGTGGCATTAGGAATCAACTGGATGTGGGAGAAGCGGTTATCAGCAGTCGCGTCCGAGGCGGTGAATTCACCAACAAACTCATGCTTGCCGAGCCGGAACACACCGCGCACAAGGGCATTGGTGGTCTCTTGTTCCTGCTGGATACTTGCCTGATTGCCGGTATCCCAAGCACACGCCAAACTCGCAGTCGCCGATGTGCTGGCAGAAAACCACAATTGCTCAGCATAATCTTCCATGTCTTTGATGGCAGAACAGCCAAGCCCACCTGGCAGCGCCAGCGGGTTTACGCCGCCAACCAAGCGCAAAGTGGTCGAGCCAGGCACAAATGGTGCGTTGGTTGTCGTACCAAACAGGGTGCCATTTGGTGTAAAGGGCGCTGTTGCCGTGGTGTTCAGCGGGAAGATGGTGCCGAATGGCGTGCCGCGCGTATCATTTGAAAGGCCGCGATCGATTTGGAAGCCATCGACAAAGTCTCGTTGCGTTGCCAGCAATTCCTCGTTCTTGCGATAACTGACGGTGGCCATGATGTTGAAATTTTGGCTTGCCAAATCGCCATAGCCACCCAGCAAGGAGGCTTGATAGATGTTGCCGCCACCTTGTTCGGTCACATCAGTGAACACGCGGGCGTTCATGCCCTGATAGTCTGTCCGGGTGATGAAATTGATCACGCCACCGATGGCATCGGTGCCATAAATTGCCGACGCCCCATCTTTCAAAACGTCGATGCGCTGCATAGCGGTAATCGGCAATTGGTTGATATCAACCGCGCCACCATTGATCCCGTGGGCTGCAACTCGGCGCCCGTTCAGCAGGATCAAGGTTCCAGCAGAGCCTTGCCCACGCAAATTGGCAAAAGAACCACCGCGCGCACCCCGGTTTTCTGTCACGTCGGCGTTTGAGGCAAGGTTGTCGACCCCTGCAACGTTCGCCGTCAAATAGGCGATCAATTGTTCAGGGCTGGAAATGCCTTCACGCTTTAAGTCTTCGCGACTGACAATTTGCAACGGCAAGGCACTAGTCTCTACCTGACGGCGGATACTCGATCCCGTCACAATGATGGTTTCGACCGGTTTAGCCTCTGCTGCTGGTGTGGTTGCAACAGTCTGTGCAAAGGCCGGGCCTGCTAAGCAGGTAATCAGACCTACTTGTGCCCAATTGCGAAGTTTCATGGCGTACTCTCCTAAAGCTCAATGCGAAAACGTTAAAACGTGAGGGAGTCGCGGCTAGGACTGACATGCCAAACCTGCTGATGCCCCATCAGAAAGGATATACTAATCTCGTGTTGCTCAGCCGCGCAAGCGCCAGAACCGCGACAGCCCGCATTTGAATGCCTGCGTGAGGTCAATCTGTGCTAATTTCAGCGGGCAGCTTGCGCGTTTCTTGGCTATGATTGCTAAAATGACACACAAGACGAGCGCCAATTTTGACCCGCATCGTGTTGAAGTCTTTGGGAAGTCTTTCTGCGCCTCAAATCGCAGTCCCGATCAAATGGCCAATGCCCGCCGTCAAGCCCATGGCCAAAGCGCCCCAGAAAGTCACGCGCAAGACTGCTGGTAACGCCTTTGCCCCACCGGTTTTTGCACCTAACCCACCCAGCACCCCAAGGAACAGCAAAGCTCCGATTGATACTGTCGGGATAATCATTGCCGCTGGAACCAACACGATTGTCGCCAAGGGCAGGGCGGCACCAATACTGAATGTCGCGGCAGATGTTAGGGCGGCCTGAATAGGCTTGGCGGTGGTATGCTCGCTAATGCCCAATTCGTCCCGAGTATGAGCAGCCAAGGCATCATGGGCTGTCATTTGGACGGCGACTTGATGAGCAAGCTCCTTTTCTAGGCCACGGGCGACATAGATCGCGGTCAGTTCTGCAAGTTCATGGTCGGGTGTATCAATCAGCTCCTGCCGCTCTTTAGAGATGTCGGCGGCCTCGCTATCGGCTTGCGAGCTAACAGAGACATATTCGCCTGCCGCCATCGACATGGCACCGGCCACAAGACCTGCTACACCGGTCAGCAAAATAGAGTCCCGCGTTGCTGCTGCCGCCGCAACGCCTACAATCAAGCTGGCGGTTGAGACAATACCGTCATTGGCACCCAGCACCGCTGCACGAAGCCAGCCTATCCGCGCAATGGCGTGGCGTTCGGTATGTCCATGCAAGCGTGCCATTTAGCCTCACTCCTTGTTCAAGAAATTGTGAAAGTTCTGTTTGCTCCAATTTTTGGGCGTCGTCGAGCAATCGCACCCGTAAATGGCGCGACATAAAGTCCTAATGAAAGCGCAAAAGCCCTTTGGGGTTCATTCTCAACGCAAAGCCGCCTAAATGGTGCTGCAAAAGATGCAGGTGGCGGCATGATTCCTATACATTTAGACCCAGCGCAAACGCGGATCGGCTTAGTCGGGCGGGGCACACTGACCCTTCGTCGCCTAGGTTGGTTTCAGGGATTAGGGGCCAAACCCTTGATTTTCTCAGATAGACCAGAGCCAGAACTTGTCGCGGCGGCTGGCCCTGAGCTGATTGGACGCCTGCCCAATTTGGATGATCTAGCGGGCTTGCAAGTTATGTGGGTCGCCGATCTAGAGCCTGCGGAAGCAGAGCGTTTGGGCGCAGCGGCGCGGGCGGCGAAAGTCCTCCTCAATACCGAAGATGTTCTCCCCCTTTGTGACTTCCATACCCCTGCCATTGTTCGCCGGGGACGACTGGTCTTGAGTGCGGGCACCGGCGGCGGCAGCCCAGCGGCGGCCTCTTATGTCCGTGAACGCCTGACCGCAGCTTTCCCAGAGGCTTGGGCAGAGATGCTGGAAATCCTCACAGCTGAACGTCTTGTGCAAAAGCAGGCCGGGGCCAGCATGGCCGAGATGCGTCAAGCTGCCTTCGCCAAGTTGGTAGCAGCCTTTGGCCCGCCTGACCTGAAAGAACCAGTTTAAGGCAAAACTTCAAAGGCTTCGACAATCCCGCCATTGGGGGATTGCACCCACGCCAATTTTATCCGTCCATAAGGGACAAGCTGCGCGGGCTCCGCAGATTGACGGACCTGAATATTCTTGGATCGCACATTACTGACCCAAGCATCGAGGTTCGCCACAGGTAGTCTAAGAGACACGATGCCGCGGTTGGTAAAGCTAGCCCTCGGGGCGTGGTCAACGCCCTCAAGACCAACGAAGCGCATCAGTTCAACCCGGCCATCTTCACTCTGGCTCTCCCACAGAATCCCGGATCGACGTGGGATTTGGGTTGATAAATTGACAGGCAGGCCGAAATTGGTGGCAACCGGCTTTGCGTCTTCATAATTGCCGATGAACCAAGCGCCAAAGCCAAGGCCCTCTTGGAAAAAGGCGCGCTCGGCTTCGAAATCCTTGACCATGGTCATGACATTGAACACCCGGCTAATGCCCTTTGTGGTCTCCCAGCCTTCTAGCTTTGGCACCAAACGCTCATAGATCGAAACATTGACGCCGTCTGGTCCGCGAATCACGACATTGCGCAGTTTCACCCCACCAAAGCTAAACTCTTGGGGGCTATTATAGGCCGTCCAACCCCGCGCGATGGCCTTATCGTACACTTTGGTAGCGTCGCGCGATCGCGTCATCAGTGAGAACCAGCCACCGGGGTCCCAAGCCTGTGCCGCTGGGCGGATGGGTTCAGACGCAACTCCTTTTAGAGTTACCAAACGGATCCAGCCTTTGGCGTCACCGGCATTGACCAATAGAACCTCACTGCCGGTAACCGTGGGCGCTAGGTTCCAAGACTTCAGGATCACGGGGTCGATGGCACCGCGAGAGGCCACTTTCCACCCAGCATCTTCGGTAAAAAATGCCACCCAAGGTGCGGGATCGGCTACATGAACGACGACTTCCTGCCACCCTTTCCCTATTTCAGGCTGAATAGGCTTGGCAGCAACAGAAATAGGGGCGACCAAAAGGGTCGCAAACGACAACAAGGCAAAGAGGAGTGTACGCATCCGATTACTCTAACCGGGCTTTTTGCGATGTCGAGTGGGGATTTTATTGCTCTGGGTTCGCGCGTTCAGAGCGGGCGGTTAATCAACAAAGTGGCCCGCGCCAAGGCGACAAAATGGGAAACCCCTTTTGGTGCGGCCAGATAAACGTCTTCCCATTCTGGGTGGAATTTGTTCTTAAACCGCCGCACGCCTTGGAAATTATATAGTTTCTCGCCATGCTCATACATAAGCTTCGCCAGATTGGTAACAAAGGGCGAACTGCTGCAGGGCTCAACGCCCGCTAGCGGGGAGGTGTTCAGATCAAACGCTTGGTAATTTTGTGCCTTCGCCCACAAGAACAGTTCCGCAAACAAATAATCCATCACACCATTTGGCGCGTCTTCGCCATAGCGCATCAAATCGATCCCAATGCGGGACTTGTCTGCGGTGGGCCATAAACAAGCAAAAGCAACAATATGGCCATCCTCGGCACGAACAGTCGCCAGTGGCAGGCGATCCACATAATGCACATCAAACCGTCCGAGACCAAAGCCTTTCTCGCCCCCAGCTTGATGCACCAACCATTGGTCAGAGATCGTCTGCAAGCGCGATAAATTGGCGCGCACAGCACCAGGTCCTTCAATGCGGACGCTAAACTGGTTCTTGATATGACGATTGCGATGCGTGCGAATAACTTGGCGCTGCTTGCCGTCTAGGGAGAAAGTTGTGAGATCTAAAATGGCACGTTCGCCCGTTTTGACCTTTTGTAAGTCTAGTGCCGCTGCAATCGGTTCAAAGCTGGGGCCTACGCCATAAAAAGCAGGTTTTGCGCCCCGTTTTTGGGCCATAGCAACAAAACGTTTTGCCAAACTTATCGCTTCTTCCGCCTGACCTACCGGCGCTCCAAAGGCCAACCAAGTACGGCCTTTCGGCGCATAGCTCAAAAAACTGCGGCCTGACGCCGAAAACAATAGGCGCTTATCACCGAGCAGAGCTGCGTTGGACTGAGGGTCACAATGAGTCGCGTGCGATAGGATCAGGTCAGCGCGCGCCAAATCGCCTTCATGCACCTCCAACTTGGGTCTGTTCAACCCTAAGCGGCGCGGAAGCAATCTTGGCGTGGCAAGTTCAGCTGTCATACTCATCCTAGTAGGTGTGGCAGAATGTAATTAATTAAAGACTGACGCGAAACCCGAAAGAAGCATCTGGCGTAATCAATCTTGAGACCTATATCTAGGAAAGCTCCGGAGCACTTCACTATGCTATTTTCCAAACAGAAGAAATTACAAATCCCAGCGGCTCACGAAGCTTTGAAGGGTAGGACCACACCGATAAATGTGCCCGCTCGTCACTTTGTCAACGGCCACCCCTTAAAGGGACCTTGGCCGGATAACTTGAAAACCATCACATTAGGACTTGGTTGCTTCTGGGGTGCAGAGCGTAAGTTTTGGCAAACACCGGGCGTTTACGTCACTGCGGTTGGTTACAGCGCTGGCCTCACACCAAATCCGACCTATGAAGAAGTCTGCAGTGGCATGACCGGCCATAACGAAGTTGTTTTGGTGGTCTATGACCCGGTTGAGATTACGTTGGAGGGCTTGCTGAAGGTCTTTTTCGAAAATCACGATCCGACTCAGGGCATGCGGCAAGGTGGCGACATTGGGACACAGTATCGTTCTGGCATTTATGTGAATGATGCACAGGAGTTGCAGGTTGCCCAAGCCGCGCGCGCCCAGTATGCAGCCGCCTTGGCTAAATCGGGCTATGGACCGATAACAACCGAAGTGATGCTGGCACCGGAATTCTACTATGCAGAAGACTATCACCAACAGTATCTGGCCAAGAACCCCGGCGGTTATTGCGGGATTGGCGGAACAGGTGTGGCTTGTTCAATCGGTACGGGTATTAGCGCCTAAGAGGAAAGCTGTGCCGTGACCGATATAGACGTCATTGTAGTTGGCGCTGGTGCAGTCGGACTGGCAGTTGGTCGCGCCTTGGCCAGCCGTGGACAAAGCGTCATCGTGCTAGAGAAGAATAGTCGCTTTGGTGAAGAAACCTCATCACGTAATTCCGAGGTTATCCATGCGGGCATGTATTACCCCACCGGGTCATTAAAGGCCCGCCTCTGTGTGGCAGGCAAGCATGCCATGTATGCCTTCTGTGCGGAGCGGGGTATTTCTGCTCGCGCGCTCGGCAAGCTGATCGTTGCGCCCTCTGCCTCAGATGTTGCCGCCTTGCAGGTCATAAATGATCGCGGGCATGCCAATGATATCCCAGATTTAGAGATTATTGGCCCCGACCGGATCAAGCAGATGGAGCCAGAGATTGTCGCCGAGGCAGCCATCTGGTCGCCCTCCAGTGGTATTGTCGATAGCCATTCTTACATGCTGGCACTCTTAGGTGTAATCGAAGATCATGGCGGAGCACTGGCGCGCAATGCGCCCTTTTTAGGGGCAACGCCGGTTGCTGGCGGTTTTGAGGTCCGGGTTGGTGGTGAAGAGCCGATGACTTTGACCACGCGCCAGCTCATTTTGTCTGCAGGTCTTTGGTCCACCCAAGCCGGACACGCCGTCGAAGGTCTTGACCCCACTTTGGTGCCAGAAACCAAATTCGCGAAGGGCAATTATTTCACTTACGGCGGAAAAGCCCCTTTCACGCATTTGATTTACCCAATGCCGTCCGCTGGCGGGCTCGGCATCCATGTAACGCCCGATATGAGTGGCCACGCCCGCTTCGGCCCGGATGTTCAGCCAGTCGAAACCTTGGATTATCGTGTAGATGAGAGCCGAAAGGCACTGTTTGCAGAATCGATCCGAGCTTACTGGCCGGGCTTAGACGAGCGCCTGATGCAGGCCGATTATGCGGGCATTCGGCCGAAAGTAGGCAATGCGCTCACTCAGTTTGAGGATTTCCGTATCCTTGACCATTCCAGCCATGGCTTGGAGGGTTTGGTGTGCCTGTTCGGAATCGACTCCCCTGGCCTTACCTCTTCCTTCGCCATTGGTGAAGAGGTCGCAAGTCGATTGGCTTGAAGCATGCTGTGCGGGAGAGCGAGCCTTGCCCTCCCGCCCATTTATTTGGATTAAAGGCCCAGCGCCTCTTTCACGGCTTGGTGCATGATCTGACCACCACGGACATTGAGGCCCAAGGCAAAGCCTGGGTCATCAGCCAGTGCTTGATCAACGCCCTTATTGGCCAAGGCCAGCATGTAAGGTGCTGTGACGCCATTGAGGGCATAGGTTGAGGTCAGGGGTGCCGCGCCTGGCATGTTGGCGACGCAATAATGCACCACCCCGTCGATCACATAGGTTGGATCTGCATGGGTCGTGGCGTGCGAGGTCTCAAAGCAACCACCTTGGTCGATGGAAATGTCGACAAGGACCGAGCCATCCTTCATGCGAGATAGCATGTCTTTGGTAACAAGCTTTGGTGCCGAAGCACCGGGGATCAAGACCGCGCCTATCACGAGATCAGCTTCGATACAGGCCTCTTCAACCGCATCAGGGGTCGACATCAAAGTGGTGACCATGCCGCCAAACTGGCGATCAATCGCTACCAAAGCAGCTTTCGAGCGATCAAAGACGGTTACATCGGCGCGCATACCATGGGCGATTTCGCATGCGTTTAGACCAGCTACACCGCCGCCCAAGATGACGACTTTGGCCGGTGCTACGCCTGGTACGCCGCCCATCAATTTGCCAAGGCCACCTTGTGGCTTCAGGAGGCAATGGGCACCCACTTGAGTTGCCATACGTCCTGCGACTTCCGACATCGGGGCCAAAAGAGGAAGTCCGCCATCGCGGCCAACAACGGTTTCATAAGCAATTGCGGTACAGCCCGATGCCATTAGTGCCTTGGCCTGCTTTGGATCTGGGGCCAAGTGCAGATAGGTGAACAGGATGTGGTGCGGTTTTAAGCGTGCACATTCAACCGGCTGGGGTTCTTTTACCTTTACGATCATAGTTGCGGCCGCAAAGATTGCCTCGGCGTCTGGGAGAATTGTCGCCCCCACTTTCTCATACGCCTCATTGGAAACCCCAATGCCAGCGCCAGCGTTAGATTCGACGAAAACCTCATGTCCAGCAGCGATGAGCTGCGCCACAGTGCCCGGCGTTGCGCCGACGCGGTTTTCTTGAGGCTTGATTTCCTTAGGCACGCCAATTTTCATGTCTGTCTCCTGTGATGGCTGATCCTAACACGATTTGTATGGCGGTTCCGCGCAAACTTGCCCAAGCTTTTGAGTTTTGTTAGTGGAAAGCACGAATAAAAGGATATAATACGATGGAAATCGCTACACTAGATGACAAGGACCGCGCTTTGCTTCGCTTGCTTCAACGCGACGGAAGGGCCAGCATCGCCACATTGGCCGATAAAATTGCCTTGTCCGAAAGCGCCTGCCGACGCCGCCTCGATGTTTTGGAAAAGTCTGGCGTCCTCGAAGGCTACCGGGCTGAGCTAAATGCGGCGCGTTTGGGCTTTAGCTTAACGGTTTTTGTGTCGATCGCTTTAGGTGCCCAGACCGATCGCGATCTCGGCGCATTTGAAAGCGCCGTACGATCGGCGCCAGAGGTTTTGGAATGCTGGTTGATGACCGGGGATTCAGACTATCTCCTACGCGTCGCCGCACGAGATGTGGCAGACCTCGAGCGCATTCACCGTGAAGTTCTGACAAGGCTGCCCAGTGTGGTAAGGGTTAATACAGCCATCGCCATGCGTGCGGTGTCTCCGCTACGAGGGCTCCCGATCCGATGAAACAGATGCCGCGCTACTTTCCCCTTTTTGCTTTCATTGCCGTGTCTGCCTGCGCTAGCGGCGCACCGCTCTCATCCGGCAACCCATTTGATCTAACTCCGCCAAGTAAAATGGTGACCAAAGGCATTTCTTACAGCCAACGGGCATGGCCCGGCGCTGTGCCGATGCAGGTGGCGATCGTTGAAGTCGACTTGAAAACCCGAGGCGTGTCCGTTGCTGTATCGGGGGGTAATCCATCGGACACCTCTGAGTATCGTTCTAAGACGACGTCTACGTTTCTGCGGGAATCCGGCGCGATTGTTGCGATCAATGGCGGCTATTTTAGCCCGGTGGTCACTGCAGAAGGCTTAGGCCAAGATGCTGTTGGATTTGCAAAGTCAAATGGCCGAGTGGTGTCACCTGCTTCTACGCCCGAAACGGCTCGCGCGGCCAAAGCTGTTGTTTGCTTTGACCGCAAACAGGTTCAGATCTTGGCTGCTTTGGCCTGCCCAGAAAGGTTCGCAAATGGCCTGGCCGCGGGTCCGCTGTTGGTTCAAGATGGTAAGATGAAGGTTGATCCGAAGAATGCAACCCGTCACCCTCGTTCGATCCTTGGCGTCAATGCAGCAGGCGACCGCCTGTGGCTGGTGACCATTGATGGCCGCCAAAAAGGCTATAGCGAGGGGGCAAGTTTCGCTGAATCCGCCTTGATCTTGCAGGCCTTAGGGGCAGCTAATGCGATCAATCTCGATGGCGGTGGGTCAACGGCGCTCGTGTACCGCGATCCTGTTCGGGGTCCAAGTGTCCTGAATCGACCAATTCAATCGGGCATTCCTGGCACAGAAAGGCCTGTTGCGACCCATATTGGCGTGTTCACAAAGGCTAAGCCGAAGGGCTAACGGTTCCTGTTAATGCCCAGCCTTTAAGCCGCGTTGGGTCACCAGATAGGTGGCAAATGTCCCCAGCCAATGCCCGCCTTCATAATGTTCACCCGTCACCGCCGGCAGAGCAATGTCTCGATGGGCTTTTGCTGCCGCCAACAGGGCCAGCCTGCGTTTATCGGCTGTCGGCAAACCCGCGGCCATGCCTTCCAGCATCCATGCCCGAGAGAGATTGAGCCCGTCGATATGGGCCAGTTTGCCATCGGTGCGATCTGTGACGATGCCCACGGGCAACCAGTCTGCGGTGGCAGTTTTGGGGATGGTGGGCAGGGCGACACTCAGCCACTTGGCATAGGCCTCTGGTGCCAAAACGCGACGCATGAGGTCGGCTTCACCCAAACAGGCGGAAACGAAATCTTCCCCGCCGGGCTCAAACCGCAAAGGACAATCGCGATCCTTGCCATAATAAGTCATGGCACGTTCGTCGATCAGAGCGAGAAAGGCGGTATCCTGCACCTCCACTGCCCAATCGCGCGCGAGCCCTAAAGCAAACGCGGTTTGGGAATGTTCTCCAACCCGCATGGGCGTACGAAGCTTTGGCAGCCAGCTCTTGAGTTGACCCGCGGCGCGCTGCTCTAACGGCGCGAAGTCCGTCGCCCAAACCGCCACGCTTTCATCCTGTTTGGCCCATTGGCGCAGTTCCGCGCCTAATTGCAGCATCCAAGCCAAGCCGTAAGGGCGCTCAAAGCCAGCGCGCCCCGCTCCATTCATATAGGCAAGCTCGGCCTCCAAATTAGCTTTGGTCAGGCTCTTAGCCAAAGCTTGCCGGGCAGCAGGGGTATAAGAAGCCTGCGGATAGAGCCGCGCGAGGCGCGCCAAGAGCCAGTGCCCGTGCACCGAGGAGTGATGGTCGAAACAGCCATAAAATGCGGGTGTCAACTGGCTGGGCGTGCGTGCATCGTCGGCCGAATTCAGCACATGGGCGATCTTGTTTGGATATTCAGTATGGATGCACGACAGAGCAAGCTTGGCGAATCGCCCTGTTGCTTCTTCAAAATCAGATGCTTGGGCGTCAGGCGAAGTCATGGTGGCAAAGCACACGGCGAGGATCGACAAAAGAGAACGGCGCATGCCGTTGGTGTGCAACACCCCGTCAAGTGAGGCAAGGTTTTATTTTTTAGGCGCGCTCATGGCGGGCAGGGTCTTGGCAATTTGGAAGTTCGCTGCCCGCTCATCCGGGTGCAAGGGTACCATGCCTCTGCCACGTAAATAGCCGCGGAGGCCGGCTGCATGATCAGACAAAAGCTCCATCGCAAATTCTTGTAGCCCCGGCACAACACCGACATTGGCTTTCTTCACATAGAAATAGAGCGAACGGGAAGCCGCATACTTTCCGTCAATAATGGCTTCTGCCGATGGCTCCACACCATTAAGTGGCGCTGCCTGCAAGCGGTCCATGTTTTCTTCGAACGATGAAAAACCAAACACACCAAATTGTTCGGGTGAGCGCGATAATGCTTGCACGATTAGGCTGTCGTTTTCACCAGAATCCTTCCAAGCGCCATCTTCACGCAAAGTCAGCGCCCGCTTTTGAAACTCCTTGTCGTCCTTTTCCTTCAGCGCCTTCATTTCAGGCACTTCTTGGGCACCCTTCGCCATGACAAGTTCCGCAAAGGCGTCGCGCGTGCCAGAAGTTGGCGGAGGCCCCATCACATCGATCTTGATTGCCGGCAAATTGGGGTTGATCTCGTTCCATTTTGTATATGGATTGGGGACGAAGGCCTGTTTTGCGGGATCATAGACCTCTTTTGCTAGTGCCTGATAGACTTCTTGCTTGGTCAATGTGACGGGCGTCGCGGCGTTTGAATTGGCGATAACAATCCCGTCATAGCCGATCTTAATCTCAACAACTTCGGTCACGCCATTCTTCTGACAGGTCTCGAATTCACCTTTCTTGATCTGCCGGGATGCGTTTGAGATATCGGGGAAGCCAGGGCCTAAGCCGCGGCAAAAAATTGCAAACCCGCCACCTGTACCCGTTGATTCCACGCGCGGCGTTTTAAATCGGCCACGGGCGGAGAACTGCTCTGCCGCCGCCGCCGAGAAAGGGAACAAGGTAGATGAGCCCACGACCGCCACTCGATCGCGACCATCATTTGGGTTGCAGCCTGCCAAGACAATGACGCCAGATGCTAAAATAGCCAGGCTAAGGTGCTTGAAAGTCATGTAATCAATCCAAATTAGGTGTCTGCGCTGGACGGCGCAGGACGATTCTAGAGGTGCGTTAGTCTGACGATATGACACCCACGCTTCAATAATATGACAAAATCACAACAATGAAGCTATGGCGCGGCTACAACATCTTTTTCAGGGCATAGACAAAGTCCAAAGCATCGCGCGGCGTAAGTTGATCAGGGTCAAGGTCCAGCAAGGCTTGTTCTAGGGCAGTGGGTGTGGTGGCGACCTCTGGCACAGGGTTTGTCGCGGCAAATAGCGGCAAATCATCCAAAACACCGGGTCGTCCATTGTTCTGGGTTTTTTCAAGTCTACTCAAAACAGACTTTGCCCGCGCCACCGCACTTGGCGGCAATCCAGCGAGTTTTGCCACTTGCACACCGTAAGACCGGTCTGCTGCCCCCTCGACCACTTCATGCAGAAAGACGAGATCGCCTTTCCACTCCTTGGCGCGCAGGCTAGCGTTGCCGCAGGCGGGCAGACGTTCAGCCAAAGCCGTAAGCTCGTGATAATGCGTGGCGAACAAAGCTCGACATTGATTGGAATCGTGGAGATGTTCTGCCACTGCCCATGCAATCGCCAAGCCGTCATAAGTTGAAGTGCCGCGACCGATTTCATCGAGAATAACAAAAGCCCTTGGACCCGCGCGGTTCAAGATCGTGGCCGTCTCCACCATTTCGACCATAAAGGTCGACCGACCCTTGGATAGATCATCGGAGGCCCCGACGCGTGAGAATATCCTATCCACCAGCCCCATATGGAGCGATTCTGCTGGCACATAGGAGCCCGCTTGGGCCAAAATCGCCAAGAGCGCGTTTTGTCGCAAATAAGTCGATTTACCCGCCATATTGGGCCCGGTAATCAAGGTAAGGCGTGGTGCAGATGTTCCGGCACCATCTAAATGGCAGGCGTTAGAGGTAAAGACTTCCCCTGATTTTCGAAGTGCAGCTTCTACAACTGGGTGACGACCGCCCACCACATCAAACCCTAGACCATCGTCCAATACCGGTCGGGTCGCATCAGCTTCCACTGCCCATTCCGCGAGACCAGCCGCGACATCCAAGGTCGCGAGTGCTTCGCCAACTGCCCGCAGCGCGCTGCTCTGACGCACGACCTCCGCTAAGGCCTCGTTCCACAATTCAAGTTCGCGCGCGAGTGCCCGTTCTGACGCCCGCGCGATTTGGCCGTCTAGTTCCATGAGGCGCGGGTTCGTAAAGCGAATTGCACTCGCCGTTGTCTGACGGTGGATGAAAAGTGCATTGAGCGGCGGGCTCATCAGGGCTTCGGCTTGTTTGGGGGTGGCCTCGATGAAAAAGCCCAAAACCGCATTGTTGCGGATTTTGAGTGGCAGTCCCGCTTGCTCGGAGACTTCGGCCTGTAGATTGGCCACCACTTGGCGTGCATTGGTCGAAAGCAAACGGATTTCATCTAAGACCGGATCAAACCCTGTCGCAACAAAGCCGCCATCGCGCGTCAGAAGCCCGGGTTCTGGAATAATCATCGCGATCAGACGATGCGCGAGTGAGGCCAAAGCTGGCTGATGAATGAGGCCAAGGTGGTTCTGCGCGACGGCCAGCTCAACAGGCAAGTCAATCGGCAAGCGGGCACTGATCTGGTCGCCTTCGATTAATGCGATGGCGAGCGCCCGCAGATCTCGCGGCCCACCGCGGCCCAGTTCAAGACGGGAAAGAGCGCGGCTGACATCGGGGATTTGGCTCAATGAGTCGCGCACGTCACGGCGCTGGTCGCTGGCACCGACTAGATGTTCAATGGCGTTCAGTCGGTCCTTGATCGGACCCAGATCAAGTAAGGGACGCCCAATCCGCTCCGCTAACATCCGCCCACCTGCTGCGGTACGGGTGCGGTCTATGGCAGCAAGCAAAGAGCCTTCGCGCGTGCCGCGTTGTGAGCGATCAAGCTCTAAGCTCACGCGGGTGGTCGCGTCGATTGCCATGATACCGGAAGTCTCCACCCGTTTCGGTGGTGTCAAGCGAGGCGCAAGGCCGGCTTGGGTCAGGCTGATGTAGTCGTAGACGAGGCCCAGAGCCGTCAATTCAGCTTTTCCAAACGCACCAAATCCGTCGAGCGTCTGTACACCAAAGCCAAGTTCCAGCGTGCGCGCAGCGGCCTTTGCATCTGCTGACTTCGCAGGTCTGGGGGTTACAGAGCCTGAAACAGCGGCGATTGCCTTGGCGCCGGCTTTGTCCAAATCGCTATCAACGATCACCAATTCCCCGATCGAAAGTGCGGACGCTTCATCGATTAGGCGTTGGATTGATGCCTCCATCACAGCAAATTCACCAGTGGAAACATCTGCCCAAGCAAGGGCTGCTTCCAAGCCGCCAGCGGTGAATGCCAGAGCTGCCAACCGATTGGCATGGCGGGGGTCCAAGAGCGCGTCTTCGGTTAGGGTGCCCGGCGTTATGATGCGGACGACATCTCGACGCACAACTGACTTAGAGCCGCGCTTACGGGCTTCAGCCGCGTCTTCGGTTTGGTCGCAAATTGCGATTTTGAAGCCCTTTCGGACCAATTTCGCAATATAAGCGTCAGCCGAATGGGCCGGGACCCCGGCCATTGCGATATCTTCGCCCAGATGCTGGCCCCGTTTTGTTAGGGCAATATCAAGCGCGCCGGCAGCCGTTTTGGCATCTTCAAAGAAGAGCTCATAAAAGTCACCCATGCGGAAAAACAGCAAAGCGTCGCGATGCTGCTCCTTCGCGGCCAGATATTGCGCCATAACGGGTGTGGTGCTGGGGGCTATCATCAGAGGGGTTTAGCTGCGGATTCTTCCGCTGGCAAAGTGTCAAACACGGTTTTAAAAGTAGACACACGTTGATCGAACGCGCGGCCCGGTCTAGCAAGGGTGAAATAGGATAGCGTAGGACGAAAAATATCTGATGAGCAGCGAGCGCAAGACTTTCACAGACCAAGAAGCCCTCGATTTTCACAGTCTGCCTACGCCAGGTAAGATATCGGTTATGGCCTCTAAGCCGATGGCGACCCAGCGCGATCTGTCGCTTGCTTACTCTCCCGGTGTCGCAGTTCCCGTCCTCGCAATCTCAAAAGATCCAGATACGGCCTATGACTATACGTCGAAGGGCAATTTGGTTGCCGTGATTTCAAACGGTACGGCTATTTTAGGTCTGGGAAATCTGGGCGCGCTGGCTTCCAAGCCTGTGATGGAAGGCAAGTCGGTGCTGTTTAAGCGCTTCGCGGATATCGACTCTATCGACATTGAGCTTGATTCGATGGACTCAGAAGAGATTATCCGCACCGTACGCAATATCTCTTGCACCTTTGGTGGCATCAATCTGGAAGATATCAAAAGCCCAGAATGCTTTATCATTGAAAGCCGGTTGAAAGAATTATGCGACATTCCGGTTTTTCATGACGACCAACATGGCACCGCCATCATCGCCGCCGCGGGCTTGATCAATGCCTGCGAAATTACAGGTCGCGATTTTAAAGACCTTAAAGTCGTTGTGTCCGGTGCCGGTGCTGCAGGCCTGTCTTGTATTTCCTTGATCAAGACGCTGGGCGTGCCGCACCAAAACGTTATTGTGTGCGACCGCGACGGGGTAGTCTATCGTGGTCGTGAAAAGGGTATGGATCAATTCAAGTCCGCCCATGCCGTTGATACGCCTCTGCGAACTTTAGAAGAGGCAATGAAGGGCGCGGACTGCTTCTTGGGACTATCTGCCAAAGGCGCGGTTAATCAAGCCATGGTGGCCAGCATGGCCCCAAACCCGATCATTTTTGCAATGGCCAATCCGGATCCAGAGATTCGTCCAGAAGAAATCTTGGAAGTGCGAACCGATGCGATTATCGCCACCGGCCGGTCCGACTATGCGAACCAAGTCAATAATGTTCTAGGCTTCCCCTATATCTTCCGTGGTGCGTTGGATGTCCGCGCCCGCACGATCAATGAGGAGATGAAGCTGGCGGCGGCCCGCGCGCTAGCAGAGCTTGCGCGCGAAGATGTCCCCGATGAAGTGATGGCCGCCTATCATGGCCGCCAACTTAAGTTTGGCCCAGGATACATCATCCCGACACCATTTGATCCACGATTGATTGCCGCCATTCCGCCAGCCGTGGCACAAGCTGCAATGGACACAGGGGTTGCCCGCAAGCCGATAGATGACATGGGTGCCTATCGCGATCGTTTGGCCCAGCGCCTCGACCCAACGGCGTCTCTTCTGCAAAGCTTGCAGGAATCGGTCCGCGCCAATCCAAAAACAATCGTGTTTGCGGAAGGCGAGGATCCAGCCGTTATCCGCGCTGCCTATCAATTCGAGCAATTGGAAATGGGCAAGGCCATTTTGATTGGACGCGAAGAGCAAGTGCGTCGCAATAAGTCGCTGGTAGGCGTCCCAGAAGACTCTGGTCTCCAAATATTCAATGCGCGGCTATCTGACCGCAATGTCGACTATACAGACTATCTCTATCGCCGCTTGCAGCGTCGTGGCTATTTGCTGCGCGATTGCCAGCGCATGATCAATCAAGATCGCAACGTCTTTGCCGCAACCATGGTTGCCATGGGCGACGCAGACGGAATGGTCACCGGCACAACACGCACAACCGACCAAGCATTGAATGAAGTCATGTTGGCGATTGATGCGGCGGTTAAGAGCAAGCCGATTGGTCTTTCGGTGCTGATTTCTAAGGGGCGAACCATTTTTGTCGCCGATACCAACGTCACTGAAATGCCAAATGCAGAGGATTTGGCTCGCATCGCCATTCAGGCAGCCGGAGCGGCCAAGCGCCTTGGCTTTGTGCCGCGCGTTGCCTTTGTCGCTTATTCCACCTTTGGGCGGCCCATGGGCGAACGCTCAGAGAAGTGCCGTGAGGCGACGGCGATCCTAGATCGCATGGAGGAAATCGACTTCGAATATGAAGGCGAAATGTCGGTTGGTGTGGCTCTTAGCGCGGATTCTCATCGGCTTTACCCCTTCTCCCGACTGACCGGACCAGCCAACGTGTTGGTGATGCCTGCCATCCACTCCGCGCGCATTTCCACGGATCTGGTTGAGTTTTTGGGCGGCGCAACCGTTTTGGGGCCGATGATGGTTGGCTTGCGCCATCCTGTCCAAATATGTTCGCTCTCTGCACCAGTTTCTGAGATTGTGACTTTGGCTACTTTGGCAGCCTATGACGTCAATGCCGCCAGTCCAGCTAAGCGCTAGACTGAGCTTCTACCAAGGCTGAGCGTGCGATTGGCGCGGGGCAAGTCCTGTCTCGAACTCGACCAATATCTCGAGGAATTCTTCTGATGTCGGCAAGTTCGCCGCACCGCCTTTAAAGCGAAAGCTCCAGAATGAAGAGATGTGCGAGATCACGCCCATTGAATAACCAAGGTCTATGAAGAAAACAGGGGCCTCCAATAGGAACTTGCGGAAGGCTGCTGTGTTGCCACGATGAACAAGGTCGGCAAATGCATCGTCATAGACCGCCAGAACCCTGCTGCAATTGCGAGCCGCTTCGCGGATCCGGTTGCGGATCGAGGCTTTGAGAATGCGGATTTCCTCGCGCGTGGATGCATCCTTTCGTCCCGACGGCCTAATCTGATCGATCTCTTGGGTGACGCGGATTAAGCTTTGGATCATCTCCGAGAATTGCCATTTATAATAAATGAAACCCTTCCAGCTGAAGATGCCTTGGGTGAACTGCTCACCATGTAAACCTAGCGTCGCGCGCAAGGGGTCGAGGCGCGCGTCGGCATTTGCGGACAAGAGCGCGTCGGCCAGCTTGCCAACCATGCCACCGCTACCATTCGTGGTTTGAAAAGCCATACGGATTAGCGGGGCCATCTCAGCGCTGGTGAAGCTTTGCATACGGCTGGAGTCGGAGGGCGATATGGAGAAATAACAGTCCGCTGGCTGGTGATGGTGGCGGCGCAATTGTTCGCGAACCAAAAATGGGTCGAGCGAGGGCAGGTCATTCAACAAGCTCAAGACCAAAAAGTCCCTTTCAAGCTCTAGTTCACGATCGCCAACCAAATCGCAAATAGCTTGCCGAAATCCTTTCTGGTTCACAAAAATTGAGCGCCCACCCATTTCCAGATTGTCAAAGTCGAGCGGGAAAATAATTTTCGTCGCGACAGATGGGGAATTCGGCAGAAGATAAGCTTCGTCCCGACGAAGTCGATGCTTCACGAGAATTGCTCGGTTTAGGAGATCATCCGTAAAAAGCGGAGCCGTTTTGCGCATTGGATCATCCGAGTAGCGCTTCGCGACCAGATTCAAGTTTAGCACTCGACTGGATGATGCCGAGTTTGCTAGCGCAGCTAAATTACGTATCCCTGACATTGGCGGGCCTGTTTAAAATGCTTTTTGACGCGATTTCTCAGGCATTCTCATTAGTAACATTGGGTGAAAGACGTGATAAGTAATTCGATAAAACTTTCTGAAAAGTGACATTTAAATGGCAAAAACGGGCATTTCTACAGTGCGAAACAAATAAAAGACAAAAGCTTGGTTAATTTTCCGTAGGAAAACAGTCGTTTTCTAGGTGTGTCTGGACCACAGTTTCCGCTATTCACTTACCTTCAACCAGCTTCAAGAATGTAGGATGGGCTCTATTGTTTAAGTCGCGCGCTCGATTTTTGCGAGATGGCGCTTTTTCCCACGCCAACTGGAACTGGCACGCCAGATCCGTGATAATTGCTATTGATAGTCAACCCGCCGTTTCTGTCCGTAATGACCCTTTTGGCCACAATCACACTCCAATTTGACGCTTCGGCAACCTTGCCGGAAGCATTAACGATCAAATCCGAACCTGGCAGATAAATGGTCCCCAATAGCTGATCGACCGCGCTCGAAGAAATCCTCATTTCATCGTCGTTCTCGCGTCGTGAAACCACAACAAATCCCGCCCAAGGGCCCACTTTCCGCCCGCTTATTCTGATGTTTGCATTGTCCTTAGCCACAAGGGACCCTTCGTCAAAAACCAGCACAACATCATCCCCGAACATTCGAGACTTGTCCTGCACGGTTAGTCCTGCACAGAATGTGTGCTGCCCTGGCAATAGCAACAAGGCTGCAACACCAGAAACGACGATCTTCTCTCGATGTATACCAGGCAAGAGCGCAAAGTGGCCCCTTTCACCGTATAATCTGACAGAGTCTAGCCGTCCAAAACGACATGTGGTACAGCGGTCGATGCTTCGATCTCTAAATGGGTCTGAGACTGGCAATGCCCCTGAATGCGCCGCAGGTGCAAACCCAGTACCGCTCGCCGTGCCGGTGGACCGGATCGCACCAGCCTGAATTGTTCCGCTTTGCCGCGTTTGAATTTCCCCATTCGCGTGGATCAGGCAATTCTGAGCTTGGATAGCGCTGGTGGCGTTTGCCTCTATGCTTACCCCGCGATGGCTATTTTGCATGCCGGCGATGCATAAAGGTTGCTGGCTCAAGGTTTCGGCAATCGCCTTGACGCGGATTGTGAAACCTCCTGGTGGGACAAGGTTACCAAAAAAAGAGTCCCTAGAGCCGATTGCATCAACAACGAAACCACCGCTTTGATCCTGCTGTGCAGTAAACGTCATTTTGAGCCGAGGCGAGAGGTCCTGCAATTGATGGCGCGCAAAATCTTTTGCATACTCAAAGGATGGCTTGGCCAAATTGCCTGAAACGGCAAGTTGACTTGCGCCCGCAAGGGCAGCCGCATCCACGGCGGCTTGCATACGGGCGCGCTCTGAATTCAAAGCAACCAACTCGACCGACATGGCGACAATCATACCAAGCGGTAGGGCGATCAAGCCGGTGATGACAGCCAACTGACCTCGCTGGCGTTTGCGTTCAATCCGTGAATGATGGGTCAAACCCGTCTGGCCTTTGTTGAGCGTGCGAGTACTCACAAATGCACAGGAAGATGATGTTACTTTAGAGTAGGTAAATTGCTAGTTTGTTAATGGTCTGAATGGGCCCGGACGGGGATTGAAAGACTCATCCTTTTCAGCACAGCGGCTTTACTGCTTCAGCCGAAGACCTCCTGGACCGGCATTATTGCCCACGCCAGCAGGGACGGGAACACCTGACCCAGCATAATCTGTGTTGATGACGAGCCTCGCATTCTTGTCCAACTTGATCTCCTTGGCGACAACAACGCTCCACTTAGACTCCTCGGCCACCGAACCGGCGGCATCAATTACCACGGTCGCTTCGGGCACATAGATGGTACCCAAAAGCTTATCGACTGAGCTGGAGGAGATTTCCATATCGTCTAAATTGTCTCGAGTGGCTACGATCACGAAGCCCGCCCAATCGCCGGACGTTCTGCCAGTCAGGGAAATGGCGGAGTTATCGGCTGCACTGAAGGTTCCCGCCTCATCAAAGATCAGCACAAGGTTATCCCCACGCAAAGTGGCGTTTCCTCTCACTCGTAGCTCTCGGCAGAAATAATGCTCTCCCGGCTGGAGTATCAAAGTAGCATTGCCACTAACGATAATGTTCCTCGTGTGGACTGCCGCCGCGAGCGATTCGGAAGAGTTCCCCGTGACTACGAGTGGAACCGGATTCAGGGTGTTGCAAACACCGCTGCGTCTTATGTTCCTGCCATGGAACGGGTCATTCACGGTTAGAGCACCATTATTTGCGGCAGGAGCATAGCCAGTTCCGGTGGCAGTCCCGAATGCTTGAATGGTGCCTGCTCGTATGGCTGCGTTGTCTCTTGTCAGCATGTCGCGGTTTGAATGCACCAGGCAGTTATCTGCTTGAATGCTGCTGTTGCTGATGGCGCTTAGGCCTATAGGAACTTCCGTTTCTGGAAGGGCCAAAATACATAGGGGCTGCTGATTAAGAGATTCGGCAATAGCACTAACTTCGATCTTAAAGCCCCCAGGTGGAACCATATTGCCGAAGAAGGACGCCCGAAGACCAACACCGGAAACCTGAAATCCATTTACCGTTTGGCTGGCAGTGAAGTTCATAGATACACGCGGAGCAAGGTCCGTGACCTGATTTAAAGCGAATGCCTCCGCGAAGCCGCTTGCATCCCGGGCTGCACCACCGGCAACCGCCAATTCGCGAGCGCCAGCTAGGGCCGCGGCGTCTACTGCTGCCTGCATGCGGGATCTTTCGTTTGAGAGGGAAACCATCTCAAGCGTCATCACAACGATCATCGATAAAGGGATCGCCATCAAGCCGGTGATCACGACAAGATTGCCGCGTTCGCCGCGTCGCTTAGCTCTTCCTCTCGACGACCAAAGCAGAACCAGTTACCAACCTGCTAAAGCACTCCTCACATAAACACAAATTGGTGAACTAGTCCTCTACATTGTAAACAAGCGCAATGAAATCGCCCATTTCTGTAACCAGAGACCTGCTTTTGGCAGATCAATCGCTCCCTAAGATTTTTCTCTCGACCTTATTGTCTCGCCCATTACAAATACCCTCAACCTAAATCCCCATTCTGGCAAACGCGCCACACTTTCTCGAGAGGGTGAAAACGGGATAGTTTTTCGCGTCCTTGGTGATGCGATCACTTGCGACAAAAAAACCATTTCAACTCTAAACTCGAACCTTGCTTGGCAAAGGGCATAAGCTAGTCCCAGAGATATTAACTTGACGACGCACTCTTCTGATCCTGATTGGTGGCGCGGTGCCACGCTCTATCAAATTTATCCCCGCAGCTTTGCTGACTCCAACGGCGATGGGATTGGGGACCTGCGTGGAATAACCTCGAAACTCGGCTATGTGGCGGGGTTGGGCGTTGACGGGATTTGGCTCTCGCCTTTTTTTCCCTCACCCCAGCGTGATTTTGGGTATGATGTCTGTGACCATTGTGCTGTAGATCCCATGTTTGGCACCATGGCAGAGTTCGATGCGCTGATTTCTCGCGCGCATGCGCTTGGCCTTAAGGTCATAATCGATCAAGTATGGTCCCATACAGCGCACGAGCATCCCTGGTTTCAGGAAAGTCGTCTAAGTCGCACAAACCCGAAGGCGGATTGGTTTGTTTGGGCTGACCCTTTGCCCGATGGATCCTGCCCAACGAATTGGCAAAGCTGGATGGGTGGAGGCACTTGGACGTGGGAGCCAAGGCGGGGGCAATACTACCTCCACAATTTCCTGCCTCAGATGCCAGACCTCAATTTCCATTGTTCTGAAGTTCAAGAAGCAATTTTAGCTGTCGGGCGTTTTTGGTTAGATCGCGGCGTTGATGGTTTCCGGCTTGATACCGTCAATTATTATTTCCACGACAAAGCGCTACGAAATAACCCGCCGAAGTTAGGAGACACTCCTGCCACGATGCAGCGGCATATCTACAACGTCTGCCAGCCTGAAAACCTTCCCTTCTTGAAGCAGATTCGGGCGCTTCTGGACCTTTATCCGGGGGCCTTTGTTGTCGGTGAAATCGGCTCAGATGATAACCTTACCCGGATGATTGAATACACGGCTGGCACAGATCGTCTGCATACGGCGTATTCATTTCAATTATTGAGCGACCGAGCCGACCCACAACATTTTCACGACGCGATGCAGCCTTGGACAACAGGAGCGGGCGCAATTGCTTGGCCGTCTTGGGCGCTTAGCAATCATGACTGTGCCCGCGTCGTCAGCCGCTGGAAACTTGATGCACCCACACACCAACTTGCTCAGTTTGCTCTGGCGTTGTTGGTTTCCCTGCGCGGCACAATCTTTCTTTACCAAGGCGAGGAACTGGGTCTGACCCAAGCTGAGTTAGCCTATGAGGATTTGCGCGACCCGTTGGGCCTTGCGAATTGGCCCGCAAACAAGGGCCGGGATGGATGCCGTACCGTACTGCCTTGGTCGCATGATGAGGAAAACCTAGGCTTTTCCACCGTAAAGCCCTGGCTCCCGATTATTGAAGCGCACAGAGATCTAAGCGTGGACATACAATCAAAGGACCCAGTTTCGGTTTTGGCTTTTGCCCAAAGCGCCATTTCGTTTCGGCAGTCGAACCCAGCTTTGCGTCTTGGAGGCTTTAGCGTGCTTTATGAGGATGAGGCCTGCCTCATTTTTTCGCGCTCATTGGGTGAAGCTTCTTGCCTTGCCGGCTTCAATTTCTCCGGTGAGACTCGCACAATCCCCGGCTTGTTCAAGAGCCAAAAACAACCGGATTTGGCCGTCGGTGGTGTTCTAATTGCCGAGGATGAGGTCACCCTCGGACCGGTTTCCGCCTTTCTGATCTCTCTAAACCCGCTTTAAAACCAAGGATTCCAATCATGACCCTTGCTCTCGATGGTGAACTTGACCGCCCTTTTAGCCTTACTCCTGAGCACATTCGCCAGTTTGAGCAGGATGGCTTTATTCATCTGAAATCCGTTCTGCCCCCCGACGTTCTAGCCGACTATGGCCGGGAAATCACACGATTGACGATCGCGCTTTCGACCCAGACAAAGCCCTTAGAAGAGCGCACGACTTATGATCGCGCCTTTCTACAAGTCATGAATTTGTGGGAGCAGAGCGAGCGGGTCAAATCCTTCGTGATGGGAAAGGCATTGGGCCGGATCGCCGCAGAGTTGTTGGGTGTACGGGGCGTGCGCCTTTATCATGATCAATCGCTTTATAAGGAGCCAGGTGGTGGTATTACGCCAGCACATGCCGATCAATATTATTGGCCGCTCTCCAGCGACCGCACCGTTACCGCTTGGATTCCTTTGCAAGACGTTCCCATTCAGATGGGTCCCCTTAGCTTTTATGCTGGCAGCCAACATGAAGCCTTTGGCCGTGACCTTGGTATTTCCGACGAAAGCGAAGCCGCAATTACCGCGATGATGGAATCCCGTAGATTTCCTTTCGTTCAAAATTCTTATGAACTGGGTGATGTTAGTTTCCATTTGGGTTGGACGTTTCATAAGGCTGGACCCAATGTCTCCCAAAGCCCTCGTAGCGTGATGACGGTGATCTACATGGATGTGGATATGGTCCTGCAAAACCCCACCAATGCCATTCAGGAGGGTGATTGGGCAAAATGGTGCCCGGGTGCCCGGATCGGTGACGTCATTCAAACACCAAAGAACCCAGTGATTTTTGAGCGCGCAGCATGAGTGCTAGGAATGCGCCCCGCACTGGCCTTGCCGCCATTACAGATGGCCAAGGTGGATTTGTACTCGATAGCGTGACAGTCCGCGCACCCATTGGCGATGAAGTCCGGGTTGCCATGGGCGCAGCCGGGGTTTGCCATACCGATTATGCCTCATTGTCGTGGGACGGACCATTGGTCGCTGGGCATGAGGGGGCAGGTTGGGTTGAGGCGATTGGCCCGGATGTCCGCGACCTGGCTGTTGGCACGCCGGTTTTGCTCAACTGGGCTATACCTTGTGGTCAGTGCAAGCAATGTGAAACCGGGCACGCAAATATTTGCGAGCGTTCGCATGGAATTGACCCTCTGACTTTGGGTTCAAGCCGAGCTGGCCAAGAACACACGATGTGGCAAGGCAAGTCGATTGAGCGCGCCTTTAACCTGGGGACGTTTGCTGAGTTTACGCTGGTGCGTCGCTCCGCTGTGACACCACTTCTGCCCGAAATCCCGTTAGAGCAGGCGTGTATTCTTGGCTGCGGTGTGATGACGGGTGTCGGCTCAGTCTTAAATATTGCGCAACCTAAGCCCGGTGACAGTCTCGCGATTGTCGGCTGCGGTGGCGTCGGCCTATCGGTAGTGCAGGGTGCGCGCTTGGCTGGCGTCACCAAGATTATCGCGATCGATTTGCGTCAGGATAGTTTGGACCGTGCCAAGCATATGGGGGCAACTGACTTGATTCTCGCCAGTCCTTCTGATGCAGGTCATGATCAGCTTATCTCTCAGACTAAGGCTTTGACCGCTGGACGTGGGGTGGATTTCGCCTTTGAGGCAACCGGGGTTGCAGCATTGGCCTTCCTACCTTTGCGACTGGTACGCAATGGTGGGATGGCGGTTCAAGTCAGCGGTGCACATGGACCCGTTGAGGTGCCCATGCCTTGGTTCTGGTGGGATAAGCGCTATGTGACACCGCTCTATGGGGGCTGCGAACCGGACCGAGATTTCCCGCGCCTCATGCGCTGGGCGGTCGAAGGCGCCCTTGATCTGCCATCCATGATCACCAAAACCTATCGCTTGGAGACCTTGGGTGCGGCAATTGACGATATGTTAGCTGGGCGCACGGCCAAAGGCGTTGTTATCTTTGAGAATGGTCGATCTCATGTTTAGGACCTTTGAACGCGCCGAGCTGATCGCTGATCCAAAAGGCCTTTCCCATATAACAGTCAAAAGCAAGGCATTAGGTCGACGGGCGGATGTGACTGCATTCGTGCCTGAAGATGTGGAAGAGGGAACATTGATGCCAATCGTTACCCTGCTGCATGGTGTTTATGGCTCGCATTGGGCCTGGGCTTTCAAAGGTGAAGCGCACCTGACTGCCCGGGCCTTGATAGCGCAAAAACTGATCCCGCCCATGGTGCTCTTGATGCCGTCAGATGGCCTTTGGGGCGACGGCTCCGGATATATTCCGCATACGGATGCTGATTATGAGCAATGGATTGTCGAGGAAGTTCCAACGATCGTCTACCAATTGGCAAATGCTTGTAGTCCAGCTTCGCCGCGCTATCTTGCTGGGCTGTCGATGGGTGGCTTTGCAGCGCTCCGTCTCGGTGCGAAATATCCCAGCCTCTTTAAGGCGATCAGCGCCCATTCGTCGGCGACCCATATAAACCAACTCGCCAGCCTTATCGAAGAGACAACAGACGGCTGGAGTTCGCAAGCCTTCGATCAAGATGTGTTCGCTGCTTTAGAAGGAGCCAAAGGGTCCTTGCCACGCATCCGCTTTGATTGCGGTACGCGCGATCAACTCTTAGCAGCCAATCGCGTCTTACATCAAAAAATGGAAAGCGCCGGCATCGCCCACACCTATGAGGAGCTGCCAGGTGGCCATGACTGGGACTATTGGAAGTCAAATTTGTATCGGTCTTTGATGTTTTTTGCCCACTGACGGTCAGGAGCACAATGAAGATGAAAGCTCTAAGAAGACTTGTCTGTTGGCTCTCAGGCTTGATTTGTCTTGTGGCTGGCGCACCAGCAGTCGCGCTTGAGAAACATCCCCTTCGCTTTGTCGACCCCTTCATTGGAACCGATGGCACAGGGCACGTTTTCCCTGGGGCGGTGGTGCCCTTTGGCATGGTGGCACCTGGCCCTGATATGGAAGACCGCGGCTGGAGCTACTCGAGCGGCTATCAGTACCAAGCCCGCTCGATTATGGGCTTCTCCAACACCCATATTAGCGGCGCGGGCATTGGTGAGCTCGGCGACATATTGCTTCAACCGTCAACCGGTTCCAAATGGACTGGCGCTACAACGAACTTCCGCAGCACTTTCGACAAAGCGACCGAGCAAGCAAGCCCTGGCTATTATGCGGTAACGCTGAAGGATCATGGGGTTCGCGTAGAACTGACGGCCAGTCAACGCGTTGCAATCCAGCGCTATACCTTCCAGCGGGCCGGCAAGGTGCAAGTCCTGCTGGATCTGCAGCATGGCATTTTGTTTGGCGATGGCCCGCGCGTACTGAAATCTGACGTGCAAACAGATGCTAGTAGTGGCGAAATCCGCGGCACCATCTGGTCGAAGAACTGGGTGACGCGTGAGGCGTCCTTCGTTGTTCGGTTTGATCGTCCGATTGCGCGGATCATTACTTTGCCCAGCCGGCCGGGAGATCAAGCCCCACGCTTCATCCTTGAGTTTGACTTAAGGCAGGCCAAGCAGTTGGAGGCCCGTATCGCGCTATCAACGGTGGATGTTGCCGGTGCCAAGGCAAATCTCGCCGCCTTTGGGCAGCCAAGATTTGAAACTGTTGTGCAGGCCGCCCGCAAGCAGTGGAACGGCCTCTTGCGACGGATCGAGATAGAGGGAAGTACCAAAGAGAAGCGGATATTCTACTCCGCCCTTTATCGCACCCTGATCCACCCAAGCGATATAGCCGACGTTGATGGACGTGTGCGCGGCCCGACAGGGGCGGTGATCAAAACAAAGACAGGGCACTACTACAGCACCTTGTCGCTCTGGGATACGTTTCGAGGGGTCCATCCGCTCTTCACCTTGATCGTCCCTGAGCGTGTGGACGGAATGGTTCAAACCCTGCTGGATCATCAGCGCGCTCAAGGCTACTTGCCGCTCTGGACCGCATGGGGGCAAGAGACTTGGACGATGATTGGCAACCCCGCTTTGCCGGTCATTGCTGATGCTGTTTTAAAGGGGTTCAAGGGGTTTGATCGGGAAGAGGCCTTGGCCGCTATGGTTGCAACCTCGACGCAACCGCGCCCAAATGCACCAGCGTGGGCCCAGAAAGATTGGATAGCTTACGACAAATACGGCTATCTGCCCTATGACCTTGACGAAGGCGAAGCTGTTTCCAAGACGTTGGAGTATGGTATTGGCGACAATGCCGTGGCGCGAGTTGCCCGGCTTTTGGGTAACGATCATGTCGCGCAACGCTTTCAATCCCGTGCGCTGGGCTACCGCAAGCTCTTTGATCCAGAAACCCAAACCATGCGAGCCCGCAATCAAGCGGGTGGCTGGCGAACCCCATTTGATCCCTTGGTGCCAACCTCGCCGATGAATAATCCTGGCGACTATACCGAAGCTAATGCTTGGCAATATACCGCGACCCCTGCATTGCACGATGTGGAGGGTTTTCGTGCGCTTGTTGGCGGACCAAGTGGGTTGGCGCGCTGGTTAGATCGGTTCTTCTCTCTGCCGTCGCTGGGCGATAACAAGCATTTGGGCCAAGAGGCTTTGATTGGCCAATATGCCCACGGCAACGAGCCCAGCCATCATATTGCCTGGCTTTATGCTTATACGGACGCACCACAGCGCGGCCATGAGAGAGTCTCGCAGATTGCCCATACCTTCTATTCGGATCGTCCTGACGGCATTATCGGCAATGACGACTGTGGGCAGATGAGTGCGTGGTACGTCTTTGCTGCTTTGGGCTTCTACCCGGTTGAGCCCGCGAGTGGGCGCTTTACCTTAGGCCGCCCTTTGGTCCCTCAAGCTAGACTTCACTTGCCGAACGGGAAAATGCTCCAGATTACGCGGTCAGCGGCAACAGATGTTATGCTGCGTGGCAAGGCCGTCACCGAGCCAGAAGTCGACTATCAAAGCCTGCTGGCGGGCGGCACTTTATCTTTCCCCCGCTCGCGCCCTCACACCCCCCAGGCCAATTGAATGAGAGCGGCCACCAAGGCGAGGATTAAAAGAACCGACGCGCGAGGCCCGATATAAAGGCTGATCATCCGCTTGGTCGGAAACGAGAACGTCACCGGCGTTCCCAGAATCTTTTCGGGATGGGCGGCAATAAAGGCTGGATCAGAGGCCAAGCGCATCATGTCGCGCCGACTGCGGTAGCGCATTAAGCCAAAAAACGTCCAGCCCGGATCGGGGGCTGTGTTCCAGGCGTCAACATAGCCTCCGACTTTTCGCCCAACGATGCCCGGATGGCCGCCGCGGCCCAGCAGTACCGGCATGAAGCGTTCAGAGTAACGCTTTAGCAACTCGACGCCCCGCACCATTTCACCGGTTCTTGGGTCCTCAACCTCGCCCATCTCAGCCTTAACGAGATTGAGCATGAGGAATTCGCCGCCATCATCTTGTTCTAGAAAAGCCCGCAGGATCGCCCGGCTATTACCGGTCTCCTCCAGTCTATCCCCAACAGAGTCAAGGAAAGCTTCGATCTCGTGCGGTTTAACCGGCCCTTGCCAATTGTCGTACCAAAGCCGGAATAGAAGATAGAGCAAAAAGGCAGTGCCCCAGATGAGCCAAGGTGACATATAAACTCCTATGGTTTGGGTTCGGGTGTGTTTGAACGATCAGAGGACCGCGGGCGGCTGGAACTGCCTTGTGTTTCACGCTCCCCTGCGGCGTTCCTCAAGGTGGTCTGGCACGCTTGGGAGGTCTTAGAGAAATTGGCCTTCAGGCAGGTGCGAACGCCCTGCCGGTCGCGAGCTGAAGCTTCACGTGCACACAGGCGCATCACATCCGCCATACAGGCTTTGCGCACATCGTCACGCTGCTTCATAGTTGGCGTGCTTTCGCCCGGACTTGCTGCTAGTATAGACAGAAAAGACGCCGCGACCCCCAATCCAATCATCTCGCACACCTCACCTAGTTTTATTGACACTTAGCATGTCAATATGTTGCCGACAAGCAGGCTGACTGGTGGTTTGACTTGCCATTTTGGCGTTTTAAGGCAAGAGATTAACGATGGCTTCTGCGACGATCCTAAATATCCGATTCCAGTCTGATCCGCCTAGCGATGGCCGCCGTGCGCGCAGCCAAACCAGTCGCGACAAAATCGTTTCCGCTCTCCTCCATTTGGTAGAAGGAGGTGATTTGTCCCCCAGCGCGGCGCGAGTTGCAGAAGTCGCTGGTGTCGGCTTGCGGTCGGTGTTTCGCCATTTCGACGATATGGATACGCTGTATCAGGAAGTGAGTGAGCGGGTTTCAGCCGAGGTTATGCCCCTGCTTAACGAGCCTGTGACCGGGGAGGTGTGGAAAGAGCGGCTTATGAATGTTGTCGAGAGGCGCACTACAATTTTTGAGCGCATCCATCCCTTTCGGCTCTCGACAAGCTTTAAGCGTTTTCATTCAGCCTTTCTTACTGAGGAATATCGACGAACCCTGCAACTGGAAGCCAGCACGGTTGAAGCCTTGCTGCCGGAGCATATTCTGGCTGACGACTTATCTACCCGCAGCATCAAGGTGGTCTTGAGTTTCCAGAATTGGCATGCATTGCGGTTTGAGCAGAATTTGTCGATTCAAGAGGCGCGCGATGTCGTAACCCGTCTTCTAGATGACATTCTATCAAGATTGGCGGATTGAGAACTTACTGTTCCTAAATGCCGAGTTCATCCCATCGCGCCAAATAAATCTTGAACCAAGGCGCATAAAGCTGTGGGTTTAGGATCGCATCTGCCTTGAGCTCGCGCACGTCTACCCAACGAACGTCAGCCACTTCTTCGGGGGCAAGGTCAAAAGCGAGATTTTGGCTTGCAACTTCAGCACGATAGACTTGAACGCGCTCATGCTCGATCAAGTTATTGGAGACTTCAGCATAATACTCAACCACGCGAGCTGGCTGCAGGTCGAGCTTGATGCCGAGCTCTTCATATAAACGCCGCCGTGCACTGTCTTCTGGTGCTTCGTTCCAATGAGGATGTGTACAGCAAGTATTCGCCCATAGGTCGCCGCAATGATATTTGCTTGCTGCACGCTTCTGGATCAAAAGGTTTGGACCACAAAAGACAAAGATGGAAACGGCGAGATGCAAAGTTCCATCTTCATGTGCCTTTAGCTTCTCGATCGGAAACAAAAGGCCATCCTTTCCAATAGCCGGGATGATTAGCGAGGGCGACGAGGAGCGAGGCCCTTGGGACGAGCGCGGCTCAACTGGGGTCGCTACAAGATGATTCACTTCGTCGACTCCCACGCATTTGGACTTAAGCCTTTGTCTGTGCTTGATTTTGCGTCTGATTTCTGCACGCTCTTACTTGGGGAAGCCCAGCGCCACAACGCAGCATCTTGGACTGGCAAGACCATAAAGAAGTGCTCCAATAGAGCTAAGGCAGCCAAGGTGAACAACAAGACAAAGCCTGTTGCCATGGCAGAACCTTCGACAGCCTGATCTGCTTGGGTCATTAACCAAGCGCACAGAATGAGCGATCCTATTACCGAGACCGGCATTAAAGCGTTCATCGGGCGTTTGGGTAAATAGGATTTCAGATGCTCCAGATGCGCCGGGAAAAATTCATCTGTCAGGTTGGGCACACCAAGAAATATGTTGAGCTTGGCGCTGATCCGCATCGCAAACAAAATGCCAAATGTCCAAGTCGCCACTGGATTTGGATGGCCCCAGGTTAGACCGATGAGTGCCAGAAGCGTGAGAAAAATGGCGATCTCATGATGGATGACCGTCAAAGTCGCAAACTTAAAGCGCGTCCAGCCTTTGGCGTCGGGAGGGCAAGCAGCTGGGCGGGGCCCGGTAATCTTTCCCATCAGGAAACTTGCTTCATGCCAGCCCCAGATACACAAAGCGCAGCCAGCCGCAATGTAAGCCGCCAATGTGGTATCGTCGTCCGCTGTCATAATCACGCCACCGGTGGCCACCGCTGCGACTAAAGCAAACAGGCTGAGCGCTGTGCCGTAACTTTTTGGCGGTAACCGGACCAACAACAGAATGATGCCTGTACTGAACCACCAGGCGAAAACTGTGGTTACAATTGGCGCAGCAAGGGTGGCGACATCCATCAGCGCCCCCGCTTATTATGAAAACTAAAGCGGAGGCCTGCCATCATCGAGCCTCAGGCGTAGCCAGAAAGCGGGCAAACGCCCCCTCATTGGTTGGGCCAAAGGCGCGCAAATCGATCTCTTTGCCTGTTGTTGGATCAGACATCGTTAAGCGCTTATTTGGATACAAGGACAGGTTGAACGGCACCTCAACGCCAATTTTGCGCAATTTGCGGTCGCGCACAAAGCCACGCATTACAGCGCGGATAAAGGCATCTTCGCCAGGCGCAATGACGTCAAGCGTGGCACCTGTTGTAGCATTGCGCACGATAACAGAGCCGTCTGCTTCATCAATAAAGCGCAACTTGAGTACAGTGCTGGGAACAGGTGCCGAAACAATTGAATCCATGGGTGGATTGAGATTCTGATAGCGCCCGACAACAGCAGCGACCAGCGACAACGCGATCAAGCTACCTGCAGCAAATAAAGCCCCTTTTGGAAATGGCTCATGGTCAATTGCACTCATGGTAATGTTCCTTCGGTTGGACTTAAGGCTTTAGTGATGCGCTGGGGCCCGCCTTGCGAAAGCCGGGCGAGCCCTAGGCAAATCAGGCGAGAGCTGGTTCTGCCCCAACGCCTGCACCGTTTGACGCCTTTGAGACATCATCAACGCGTGGGGTCGTGGCATGGGTTTGCTCATGCGTGAGGCGCAGTGCTTCAGCCAAAACGGCTGCAGCCTTGGAGGCGTCGCGCAAACAACGTAGCGATGGTTGCGGCTGAACAATGAAGCCAGGGCGGGCATGAGGCCACAGCAAGACGATTGAGATTTTGTTGGGCTTTACCAATTGCAATGCCACATCGCCACTGCCGTCGGCCAATTGATTGACGGCAGCGCTCTCAATGATCTTGTAGGGGATATTGATGGCCTTGGTCATGGCTGCGCCAAACCGCATCACTAAGCGACGATTGGTCAAAGTATAGACTGTCGTGCGGCTGTTCAAATAGGCTAAGCCCACTAACAGACCCAAGCCGACCACGCCGATCGGGGCTACCCAGACCGCGGCCAAAAGCGCTGTGCCGAAGTCTTGGCCATTTGCGGTTCCATCAATGACCCGCCACATCATCAACAGGACGAAATAGGCCGCGACCCAGCCAACCCGGAAAACACGTCGTGCCATAAGAGTCCAGTCAGGCTCTCCCTGCCACAAGATGGTTTCACCCGGCGGTAGATCGCTTGGCAGGCCGCGAATGGGTTCAAAATCGTGCTCTCCGCTCATAGCACTGGCTCCGACCGGTCTGGTGTGGAGTAGAGATATCCTGCACCAAAGTAGCCAACGATCTTTTCTTCTTCCAGCAAGGTTACTTGGTCTGGATTGGCCAATGTTGGCGCGCCTGCGACTTGGCTACCCAAGACTGCATCAAGGCGAACCCGGCTGAGTTTCTTTTGCACGACGCACATGGTCATGGGGACGAGTACATGCTTGGTCGGCCCACCTTCGGCCGTGACATCGACTTCAAGATAGCGGACGAGGAATTCGGCACGGTCTACCCAAATGTCCTTAATGGCCCCAGCGGCTACCCCATCAAGACCCACCAAAGCAAAGCCGCGCAGATCTGGGTCCTTCTTATCGATCGAATAATCCGTCGCGATGCGCAGTGGTGCAAGGCGCGTCGTGCCATGATTGGTCATATCCGGCGTATCCGCGCGTACGGCATAAGAGCCAGGACCAATGCCTGCCGACAAAGGATTGCCAACGGGCTCAATCGGAGTGCCAGACCAAGCAGCTGTCCGCTTAAACTGGGTTGCATGGGTGTCGCGAGATGCGTCTGGCTTTACCAGCTTACTGCCGTCAGGCATGTGAAAAGTCTTTGGCGTGGAGGGGAACAGCCCGCCTGGGGTAGATTCCAGGGCGCCTGTGACATCATGCTCAAGTGGAAAACCTTCGCGCCGACCTTCGCGCAAAAGGTAAAGTATCAACAGGAAGAAAAAGGCAAAGAAGAGATAGAGAACTATCTCTGTGACATCCACGGTACCCGCGAAATATTGGTTATACATGTCACTTCTCCATCGTAGTTAGAGGGTTGGGAATTCCGAGAGCCCAAAGCGGCGCTCCCCTGTTTTGTTGAGTTCTTGTGCTTCACGAATTTTTGATGGGCCCGGCGCGTGCTTGGCGAGCGGACCGATCGCCACGAGAGCTGCAAACAGCAGTCCGATTTCCAAATGATAGACAATGCCATAGCTTGTCGTTGGGCCGCTAAAGGCTGCGCCTAATGCCCCAGAGGCAGTCATTTGAGCGCCGAGGTCGCGAATGCCGCCACCAAGCGCAATACCAAGGCCTGCCGCTGTAGCCTGCACGCCGCCCCAGGCGCCAAGAGCGAGGCCGGACTGCTGGCCTTCATTTGCCAAAGCCATAGCCGCCGTCAGCGTTCCAATCGAAAACAAACCGCCACCCAAGCCGATGCCGATCACGCCCAAACAGAAAAGGGGTGTCAAGGAGACCGCCCCGGCAAAGATGACACAGGCAAAGGCCACAACGCCGATTAAGGCACCATAGCCTGCGAGCCTATGGGCTTCGCCGTCCCGGCTCAGCTGTTGGGAGGCAAACGCAAATCCAGTCAATGTCCCTGCCGCCCAAAGGGCAGTCAAGGCGGTGGTAGAACCGACATCCATGCCCAGTACTTCAGCGCCATAGGGCTCTAACAGGACATCCTGCATGGCAAAGGCACCTGCGCCTAAGCCCGTTGCAACCAGCAGGCGAACGGTGCGGCCCTGCTGCATGAGGAGGTTCCATTGGTCTTTGAAGGCAGGCCGCTTGAGGTCTGGTGCGGTTAGGGCAGGATTACGAATCTCCTGCTTCCACACGGCGACGGCATTTAGGATAAAGGAAACAACCGCGGCACCTTGAATGACTTGGATCAACCGCATGGCGTTAAAATCCACCAACAAGCCGCCCAAAACCAAGGATGAAATCAGCATACCCACCAAGAGCATGACATAGAGTAGTGCCACAACGCGCGGCCGGGTCTCATCCGTTGCAAGGTCGGTTGCCAAAGCCAAGCCTGCTGTCTGGGTGGTGTGCATACCGGCGCCGACTAGCAAGAAAGCAAGTGCCGCTCCGACATGTCCAAAGATGATGGGTCCTTGCCCATCGCCCGACAGGATCAGCAATGCGAATGGCATAATGGCCAGTCCGGCGTATTGCGCCATGGTACCCATAAAAATGAAGGGCGTGCGCCGCCAGCCCAAGTAAGATTTATGCGTGTCAGATTTAAAGCCGATCAGGGCGCGCATTGGTGCAAACAAGAGCGGCAGGGACACCATCAAAGCGACTAAAGTGCCACTCACGCCTAGCTCAACAATCATGACCCGGTTGAGTGTCCCGGTTAACAGGACCGCGGCCATACCCGTAGAAATTTGAAACAAGGATAAGCGTAGTAGCCTGCTAATGGGCAAATCTTTGCTTGCTGAGTCTGCAAAGGGCAGCATGCTGACAAATAATTGACGCCAAGCAGCGGCGATTTTTTCGGCTTGGGGCGTCATGACTTTTGCCCTGCCCAATTGGTGCTCGATGCTGCATTCGAAGATGACATCTGCCCGCTCTGCGAACTCGCATCACTCTTCTGGCCCTCCAGGCGCGCTACGCGCAGCTTCCAAAGAAATTGCGCTGCATTAATCACATAAGTCGCATAGGCAGCGACAGCGATATAGATCTGTTGTTCAGGGGTCCACCAGCCTTTTAGAAGGGCGACAACGTAGAGAGTTTGGAGGGCGAGGACCAACATTGAAAAGACGTCTTCCCAAAAGAAGGCATCTACAAAGAGCCACTCACCAAACACCACTTTTTCCCAGATCGAGCCGGTAATCATGATGGTATAAAGTAGGAATGTCTTGATCAGGATGGAGATCGTCGCCGCTTCATACCCTTTTCCCGTGCTGAGATAGTAGGCGACTAAGCCCAAACTGATCAGGAAAACCAGAAATTGTAGTGGTGCCAAAATAGCCTGAACTAAAGTCCAAGGTGTCTCATCACGCCGCGCCCGCTGTTCAGGCGTGTAGAGTGGCTTTTTTGGCGATTTAGACCGTTCTGCGGTCGCCGGATTGGACATACTGGCAGGAAGGTCGGACAAAACACAGTCAACACCCGCTTGATCGGCACTGAAAATCTCAGCCGTATGAACCTGTTCACACCTCGCACCCTGCTCTATCGCACGCGCAGCGTCGCACTCGCAAAATGTATGCGAAGACACTGATTTTGTTGAGATATGCAAAGATTGCATTCCTGATTTCCAGCAGCGTCAGACGAAAAGTGCCTACGCCATCCCTGAGTTTCGCACGCCCACTTTGATTGTCAAGTTATTTGGACGCCTAACAAAACTGACACTTTTTGGCGTTTGGGGATAAATTTTTCAATTTGGCTCTGGCCCATATTAAATCTTCGTGTAAGTTGAAGAGACCAGAGGTCAGGTAAAGCTTAGGAAAAAAGGCTGCTACACTGGTTTGGGATGACCTGATGGCTGATTTCCTCGTAAGGCGGGAACCAACAGCAGGGGGCAGCGCGTAGCTGGACGCGTACGAGGCGGTGTGACTCCGAAAATGATCTGGAGAAGCAAAATGTCCAATCAAGACACCTTAGTGCACTTGGACCCCAGAAACCCCGGCCAAGAAGAAATCAAGCAGGGCTCAACGCCAGCTTGGACTAAGCCAGAGTCCGCACCAGCGCATGGCGGCGACAAGTCAACAGATGTAAAGATTATGGAGTTGCTGGCGCAGATGGTTGAAGGCGATATCATTCCCCGTCTCATGCTGGCCCACAAAACCCATCGCGACCAAAACCTCGGCCAGGTCTCCGGCAAGGAGCCGGGGCAAACCGCGGTGATTGATCTAGCCCATATCTTGCTCACCCACGAAGTCGATGATGTTGAGGTTATTCTTCAGGCCTATTTGAATTCCGGTCTCCGCTTAGATGAAGTTTATGTTGACCTAATGGCACCGGCGGCTCGGCATTTAGGCTTGATGTGGGAAGATGACACTGCGTCCTTCTCAGATGTCACGATTGGCCTTGGTCGGTTGCAGACACTTTTGAACCGCCTGAGCGACAATGATCGCGACGAAAAAAATCTTCGCGCAGACTCGGCATCGGGTCTTTTTGTGACGCCAGCAGGGGAAATGCACAGCTTTGGCATCCGCATGGTGGACGAATTATTTAGACGTGCGGGCTGGCGAACCCTGTGTGAGCCCAATTCTCGTATCAATGATGTCTTGGCAATTGTGGGCAGTGAGAGCTTCCATATCCTCGGAATCGGCATTTCAGGCGAGACTCAGCTCCCATTTGTCAAGGAATTGATCCGTCAGGTACGTAAAGTCTCACACAATCGCCATATTCTCGTGATGGTTGGGGGAAGCCACATTGTTGAGCGGCCTGAATTGGCAGCGAGCGTCGGGGCTGATTTCTCTGCTAGTGACGGCAGAGAAGCTATCGCCATCGCTGAAACAGTCATACACGAGCACAATCACAGGCATTAACCGTTTATGCTAGTTTCAAGGTCTTTATCGCGCACATGGAACATACCCCCGCTAATGAAAACTTCGGTCCACTGCTGCAGCCTGCTGCGCTTGGCGACTTAGAGGCTTCGATTGCGGTTAAGGTTTTGGCTGCCGGTGGGGATGTGGCCATTGTTATAGACCGCGATGGCGTGATTTGCGACTTGGCCGTCGGCAATTCAGACCTACAGCTCGATGATTTTGAGAGCTGGGTAAATAAGCCTTGGTCAGATACGGTCACGCAAGATAGCCGTCCAAAAGTGGAAGAGATGTTGCGAGATGCAGCGTCTGATAAAGCGATCCGCTGGCGCGAGCTTAACCACCCGTCTCGCAGAGGCGATTCTGTTGCCTTACGTTATGTAGCCGTCGGCACCGGGGATGATGGTCGGATTATTGCTATTGGGCGCGACCATCGCGCTGCGTCAGTTCTGCAGCAGCGACTGTTGCAAGCGCAGCAGTCGATGGAACGGGACTATGCGAGGATGCGTACGTCTGAATCGCGTTATCGCATGCTGTTTCAGTCGACCAGCGAAGCGGTTCTCATCATTGACGGCTCTACCCGTCGTGTCGCAGAAGCCAATCCAGCAGCAGACCGCTTGATCGGCGGGGATGGGTCCCTTGTTGGAAAGCCATTTTCGCGTCTGTTTGCGGTGCAAAACCAAGAAGATGCTGCATCCCTTCTTTCGGTCGCTCAGGCATCAACCAGCCGCTCGGCTCCGCAAACAAGTCTGACTTCCAATGGCCGACAATTGAATGTGAGCGCCTCCCTATTTAGGCAGGACCGCAGCATGCACTTCTTGGTTCGGTTGGTTCCGGCAGAACGATCAGAGCCCATTGCGGTAGACGGCAGCCATCGCATGTTGGCATCGATTAACCTCCTTCCAGATGGTCTAGTGGTCACAGACCGGGAGTTAAACATTCTCACGCAGAATTCGGCCTTCCTCGATCTGGTTCATCTGCCAACTCCAGAGCAGGCCAATGGCGAAGCTCTGACACGGTTTTTGGGCCGGCCGGGTGTGGATCGTAACATTCTCCTCGAAAACTTGGTCAAATATGGCGTCGTCCGCAATTTCCCGACAGTCTTGCAAACCCAATTTGGGGAGTTGGAAGATGTCGAAGTCTGCGCTGTATCGGTTCCCGAAGGAGAAGAAGGCTTCTATGGCTTCAGCATCCGTCGGGTGAGCCGCCGCGAAATGGAACGTGGCCAACAGCCACTAGAACTAGTTCGTTCCCCAGCGGATATGAGTGAGCTGGTGGGCCGGGTTTCTTTAAAAGAAATCGTGCGCGACACCACTGATTTTGTTGAAAGGCTTTGCATCGAAGCTGCCTTAGATCTGACTGGCAATAATCGCGCGTCAGCAGCAGAGATTTTAGGCGTCAGCCGCCAAAGCCTTTATTCCAAACTTCATCGCTTTGGCATTGGCAATTTTGACGACGACGCCCAATAGGGTTGTTCCCTGATTTAATCCAACAATCGGTCGACAATCGGCCAGCAAAATTCGATTTTTGAAGGCGGCTCGATCAATTTAGATCGAAGGTGCGCGAAGCACATGATTTGGAGCCATAGCTTCTGCCTGTGTGTATTGAAAACAAAGTCATTTTTGAAAATTACCTCCCGATGAAATAGTGTCGAATTTAATTGACACTATTCAGTGTCCAACATAGGCTTGCCCTATGAATCAGACAGCTGCACCCTTGGTACCATCCAAATTGCCAGCCCCCAAAGCGGTGCTTGAGCTGTTTAAACCCATAACTTGGTTTGCTCCTATGTGGGCCTTCATGTGTGGTGTGGTTTCTTCGGGGGCACCTTTTTCTGAAAAATGGCCATTGGCACTTGCGGGTGCAATTCTGGCAGGGCCAATGATTTGCGCCACGAGCCAGGCTGTGAACGACTGGTTTGATCGCCATGTAGACGCGATCAACGAACCTAATCGTCCAATCCCTTCTGGGCGAATTCCAGGTCGCTGGGGTCTTTGGATCGCGATGGTCTGGACAGTCGTATCTCTCTTGTTCGCAGCCACATTGGGTCCTTGGGTTTTCGTGGCTGCAGCGCTTGGGATTGTGCTTGCTTGGGCCTATAGCGCGCCGCCGTTCCGACTCAAGCAGAGCGGCTGGTGGGGGCCTGCATCCGTTGGATTTTCGTATGAGGGTCTAACTTGGTTTACGGGTGCTGCCGTTGTCACTCAGACCCTACCCGACATAAAAATTCTATTGCTGGCCGGACTTTATGCGGCCGGCGCACATGGCATCATGACCCTGAATGACTTTAAAGCTGTTGAGGGAGACCGTCAGCTGGGGCTTAGATCTCTGCCAGTCGTTATGGGGGTCGATGGTGCAGCTCGTTTTGCTTGCTTAGTAATGGCTGTCCCTCAGGCCGCGGTGATCGGTCTGCTCGTCTATTGGGGTCTGTGGCCATACGCCGCTGGCGTACTGATTGCCTTGCTTGCCCAGTTTGCTTTGATGCGGCGACTTTTGAGCGACCCCTTGAAACACACGCCTTGGTATAATGCGACCGGGACCAGCCTTTATGTGCTGGGTATGCTGGTGAGCGCCATTGGCGTCGGCTCTCTACTTGGAGGAAATGCATGACCCAACCTTCACACAATCCTTTAGGTTGGCTCGGCATTGCCCGTCTGGGGTTGGTGCAAAGTGCGCTTGGCGCTGTTGTTGCGCTTACAACCTCGACCCTGAACCGGGTCATGGTGGTCGAGATGGCGATGCCAGCTATGCTACCTGCAGCCCTCGTTGGTTTGCACTTTGCTGTGCAGATCACCCGACCGCACTGGGGCTATGGTTCTGACCTTGGTAGCAGACGCACACCATGGATTATCGGTGGCATGGCTTGTTTATGTCTTGGCGCGATAGGTGCAACTCATGCTGCTTTGATGATGGCCAACGCGCCTGAACTCGGCGTCCTGCTTTCTGTTTTGGCATATCTGATGATTGGGATGGGCGTCGGCGCATCCGGCACTTCGCTTTTGGCCCTCTTGGCAACCCGTGTCGCCCCAGAGCGGCGCCCGGCTGCAGCGTCGATTACATGGATCATGATGATTATTGGGATCGTTGTTTCGTCCATCATTGTCGCTCAACTGATTACGCCCTTTAGTTCACGAGCTTTGATTTTCGCGGCGACAGCTGTTGCTGGTTGTGCCTTTCTGGTCACTTTAGCCGCTGTCCATGGCGTTGAGTTGCCCAAAGGTGCTGTCGTGGCAGAGTCTGAAGCAGCAGAGGAAGCACCTGAGCCCGTCCCGTTTCGTCAGGCTTTGAAGGATATCTGGGCAGAGCCATTGGCGCGCAACTTCTCTATCTTCGTATTCGTATCGATGTTGGCTTACAGCGCGCAGGACCTGATTTTAGAACCCTTTGCCGGCTTGGTCTTCCAAATGACGCCAGGCCAGTCGACCCAGTTATCGGGCGTTCAGAATATGGGTGTTTTGTTGGGCATGATCCTGACCGGGGCGATAGGTGGGCGCAGCTCGCGTTCAGGCAAAAACTGGTTAGGGACCTGGGCGATCTTTGGCTGCTTGGGCTCTGCGCTTGCGCTTTTGGGACTAGCAGCTGCAGCTGAAATTGGCCCAGGCTGGCCGCTTAAGCCAACCGTCTTTGCCTTGGGCTTTGCAAATGGCATTTTTGCCGTCGCCGCCATCGGATCCATGATGGGCCTTGCAGGAAGCGGGCAGAAATCGCGTGTTGGCATTCGAATGGGGATTTGGGGGGCCGCTCAAGCCATAGCATTTGGCCTTGGCGGCTTCTTTGGAGCAATGGGCGTCGATGGTTTGCGGGCGGTATTGCCTGAAACCGGCCATGCCTTCCTCGTTGTCTTTGTCATTGAAGGCGCTCTTTTCTTGGTCGCTGCGTATCTCGCTAGCCGCCTTGAGCACCAAAAATCGCGCGTCTTCGCGGAAACCGACGGGCCAGCCCAGCTTGTGGGACGAGGCTCCCCCCTGACACAAGGATAAGATGATGGCAAAGCCCGCAGAATTTGATGTCATAGTCGTCGGTGGCGGACCATGCGGGGCAACCGCGGCGACCGATCTGGCATTGCTTGGTCATCGCGTGATGCTGTTGGACAAGGCAGGTCGGATCAAGCCGTGTGGTGGCGCTATTCCGCCGCGCCTCATGCGCGATTTTGATATTCCAGCTTATCTTCTCTGCGCCCACGCCAATGCTGCCCGTATGATCGCACCCAGCGGCAAAGCAGTCGATATGCCGATTGAAGGCGGCTATGTCGGCATGGTCAATCGCGATACATTCGACGAGTTCCTGCGCGAACGGGCTGCCCAATCAGGGGCCGAACGGCGCAAGGGTGAATTTGAGCGTTTGGAGCATCAAGCCGATGGACCCAGCCTAATCCACTATGTCGATGGTGAAGGCCAAGCTCAACAAGTCACTGCCCGCTATGTAATAGGAGCCGATGGCGCGCGCTCTAAAGTTGGCAAACAGACCATCAAGGGTGCCGAGAAAATCCCATGCGTCTTTGCTTATCACGAAATTATCTCCGTGCCCGAGACGATATCGGGCGACTTCGACCCGAGCCGGTGTGATGTCTATTACCAGGGCCATTTATCGCCAGATTTCTATGCTTGGATCTTCCCGCATGGATCGACCGCCAGCATTGGTGTCGGTAGCGCACATAAAGGTTTCTCACTGCGCGGCGCCATCAAGGACTTGCGTGCGGCGTCAGGCCTTGATGCTTGTGATACGGTGCGAACCGAAGGCGCGCCAATCCCGCTAAAGCCTCTCAAACGCTGGGACAATGGGCGAGATGTTCTTCTGGCTGGTGACGCCGCAGGCGTTGTTGCCCCCTCGTCGGGGGAAGGCATTTATTATGCCATGGTGTGTGGCCGGGAAGCCGCCAATGCGGTTTCAGAAGCGCTCGCTACCGGCAAAGTCTCCGCGCTTAAACTCGCCCGCCAGCGCTTTATGAAGGCGCATGGCAAGGTCTTCTGGATTCTGGGGGTCATGCAGCACTTCTGGTACCGTAGCGACAAACGGCGGGAGCGATTTGTCCAAATTTGCGGCGATCCCGATGTGCAACATCTGACTTGGCAGGCCTATATGAATAAGGAATTGGTGCGTGCCAAGCCTGCGGCCCACGCCCGTATATTCTTTAAGGATATGGGCCATTTGCTGGGTCTTTCGCCTACTTGAAGCCGCAAACACAAGCCCGAAATGCCTGATAATTTTCTGCCTATCCTCACCCACTTATTTACCTCCGGCCTTGCGATAGACGTGGCACTGGTGGTGATTGCTTTAGAGTTTCTGGCCCTCTGCCTTTTTGGAAGAAGTGGCACTTTGGCGACACGAGCGTTTACCCTTGTTTTGGCCCTTGGACCTGGTACGTGCCTCATGTTGGCCTTACGTGCAGCCCTGACGCAATCCAGCTTGGTCTGGGTTGCTTTGTTTCTTGCATTGTCGTTGCCGCTTCACCTAGCTGACCTTGCGCGCCGCAAGATTTAGGCGGATTTCGGCGCGCATGAAAAAGGCGGGACGCTGATGCATCCCGCCTTATACTCTTACCGTCAGCCAGCTTGTGTTGGCCTAAGGTTAAACCATGATTTAGTTGGTGTGGGTCTTCAGATAAGCCACCAAGTCAGCGCGCTTTTGCGAATCCTTGATCCCGACGAAGGCCATGATGGTGCCGGGGATGCGTGCCTTTGGATTTTCCAGATAGGTGTAGAGCTCTTGCTCGGTCCAAGTGATCCCGGACTTCTTGTTCGCTTCAGAATAACGGAAGCCAGCAACTTGGCCTGCGGTGCGGCCGATGATGTTGTGCAAGGATGGGCCAACTTTGTTCACGCCAGCAGTCACGACGTGGCAAGTTTGGCACTGACGGAAAACGGCTTCACCTTTTACTGGGTCGCCCGAAAGGGTTGCGCCAGCTTTATCCGTGATCGCCAGAACTATTGCACCAGCGGCTGGAGCCGCGGCGGCAGCGGCAGCAGGAGCCGCAGCATCGGCTGCCGGAGCGGCCGCTTCAGTTGCAGGCGCAGCAGCTTCAGCTGCGGGCGCGGCAGCAGTTTCTGTCGCAGCAGGGGCAGCAGCTTCAGTAGCCGGGGCAGGAGCTTCTGCCTTCTCACTGGCTTGTTGTCCGCAGCCTGCTACCAGAACCAACGCCGCAAGCGAGACAGCAATTCCAGAACCCAAAATTTGTCTTTTCATGGTTTTTCCTCTCAAAATCGGCGTCGAAGCCTTCTGATGCCTGTACTATAGTGCGAATTCGCTTGAGGTCTAGAGTCACGAACCTGTGACTCAGGTGAAATCCAGATCACGTCCCATTTGGTGGAGTAACACGCGGTGACAGCTAATCCCCCTGCGCAGCGCTCGTCACATAGCTGGCGGAGCGGGGGGAATGGCGGTTGGTCATTGATCATTCTGGTTTAGGATTGGGTTGCGAGACCTAACTT